>JAUCSE010000008.1 GCA_030445275.1 Mucilaginibacter sp. | reverse complement strand
TTTACCGCTGTTAACTTTTTCCACAAAAATCATAGTTATTAACAAAGAAAAAGAAGCAAAAAGAAAGCTTCAACAATAATAACAACCTATATTATTTTGTTGAAGCTAATCTAAAGGAAATGACAGTCTTTTGTTTCTGTGGGTTTTACCGATACATATAAAAATTGTAGCTAAAAAGGGTACTCGTTCGTCGGTGTTTTCAGGTAGTTTACCGAAAGTTTGGTTACTTTCACCTAATAGTATTACCATAAGATGAGTGTAGTTAGCACATTTGAACCATAAATCATCATTAACAAATTATGGAAAAGAAACTTTATCGCGATGAGCACCGAAAAACAATAGGTGGTGTTTGCGCCGGCCTGGCCGAATATTTTGATATAGATATAGCTATTGTACGCGCCCTGTTTTTATTGACCTTTATATTTATGGGCACTGGTTTAATGGTTTACATTGTTTTATGGATAGTGTTACCAAAAAAAGGATATAATGCTTTTAATCCGGGTGTTGATTACCGGGTACCGCCGCAAGATCCCAATAATCCATTTGGTACACCAATACAGCCGGATAATGCTTTTGGCTTCCAACCGCAAAAAAAGGAAACATCACGTGCCGGACTTATTATTGGTGTAGTGCTGATATTTGTGGGCGCTTCGTTTTTGCTGCATGAATTGCGACTGTTTCACTATTGGCATTTTGGTAAGCTATGGCCCGCTGTTTTGGTAATAGTTGGCTTTGCATTAATGGTGTCAGGCAAAAAGCAAAAGCCCTGGGAGCAGGAAGCACCCTATGCCGGTAATAAAGAAGATATTAAAGATGACACCCTGGGTAAGGATGATGCTATTACAAAGGATGATGATTTAAATACTCCACCAACGGTATAGCCTGATGATTGCATAGTACATATATAAAATATATTAAAATGAGAAACGATAAATTAGTTCCGGGCGCTATACTGGTATGTATAGGAGCCATATTCCTGCTCAATAACTTTGGGGTTATTGATTTCCACTGGATAAATATATTACACCTTTGGCCCATATTTTTAATCATGGGTGGTGTTAACCTGGTTTTGGCAGGTAACAAATCGGGATGGGCAACGCTTTTAAAATTAGGCGTGGTAGTTTTAGGTTTCGGGGTACTTTTGTTTGGTCGTTTTGGTGAACGTTATAACTTTTGGCCCGGCGAATACGCATTTCATTATAATGATGACGATAACGACAAAAGTGACGATAATGACGATGACGACAGCGATAGTACCAGCACTGATCATGGTGTAGTTAAGATACAGGAAAGCAATATTTTTAATAAGGATTATACGCCTGATGTTAAACTGGCACGATTAAACATCAGCGGCGGCGGTACCGAATATACTTTAAATGATACCACGGCCCAGCTTTTCAAAGCCGAAACAAAGGAGTTTTTTGGTAAGTACGATTTTAGTACCAGTAAGGATGATTCGGTTTATGTAATAAACCTGAGCAAGAAACATAATAAAGGTTTACATTTTGACTCGGATGATAAAAATAAATCAAACTGGGCCAATATCAGGCTAAACCCCAACCCGGTTTGGGATATTAATGTAGAAACCGGGGCATCCAAGCTTGATTTTGATCTTTCTAAATTTAAAATTAAAAATATCACACTAAAAGGAGGAGCGGCATCGTTCGATGTTAAACTGGGAGATCCATTGAGCACAACCAATGTTGAAGTATCAACAGGTGTATCAGAAGTGAATATCAGTGTGCCAAAAGGGGCTGCTTGCAGTATTCGTACTAACTCAGGCCTGTCATCAAATGAGTTTGCAGGCTTTGATAAAAAGGACGACAACCGGTACGAAACCCCTGGTTTTGATGCGGCAAAAAACAAAATATACATCCACATGACCGGTGGTGTATCTGATTTTAAAGTAAACAGGTATTAATTTACCTCAACTATTACCGGGACAGTATATAATATAACAAGCCGCCTCATGATAATCATGGGGCGGCTTGTTTGTGCTTATTCGTAACTATATCATGCCCCACCGCCCACTCAAGCGTCAGCGCTTGATTGACGTTTGCCTCATATATAAGTTCAAGCGAAGGACGCTTGAACCGGCAGGTTTATCAATAATTGCTTCTTTCTTAACCTCACTCTTTTGTCATTAATTCATTATTTATTCTTAAAAGTGTTAAATTCAAAACCATTATTGCAAAAAATAGGTTTAATTTACAGTTAAATTGATCTGCTATGAAACCTAAATATCTTTTATTACTTGCCGCCATTTTTATAGCTGGTACAGTGAACGCCCAAAACACGTTAAAAGGCACAGTTTATGAATCGGGTAAAAGTACCAAGATACCTAATGTTTTTATACGTGATAGCAACAATAAGCAAATAACCATTACCGATGATAAAGGCGATTTTTCTATCCATACAGAATCGGGACATACCTTGATATTTGAATCTCCGGGTTATATTTCTGATACTTTATACGTTACCAATCTGGCTAATAAAAGGATAGATATGGTAACCAAACTCATTACCCTGCGTCAGGTGAATGTTACTTCAACCAGACAATCGTTTGATGCACATAAGGAATATCCCGAGGTTTATACTAAAAGTAAGCTTTACCCGCTATCGCCAACCTCATGGTTTAGTAAAGATGCCCGCGATGCACGCCGCTTGAAAAAATATTTTAAGCGTGAAGAGGAGGAAAGACATATAGACGAGGTGTTTACCGCTACTTATGTACAGAGCCTTGTACCATTGCGCGGGCAGGAACTGGAGAACTTCATGACCCTTTACCGGCCAACTTACGCGTTTTTGAAAGATAACAATGGCCCATCAATGACGGTGTATATCAATGACTCGTACAAAAAGTTCATGGCCCTGCCAGCCGATAAACGATCATTACCCAGTCTTCCTAATGATGGTAAGACGTTGCAGTAGGTAGAATAAATGTTTTGTTAAGCATAGCCGAGAATCTATTATTCCACATGGATGGTTGTTAATAGATCCTTCGCTATCGCTCAGGATGACAAGGCAATTGAGATAAATCCGAAACGACGAAGCCATCTTGAACACCATTGAATATAAGCAAATGTGAAAAATCGAAATTCCCAAATCCGAAATAAAACTATCCCCGGCCTAACAGTTCATCCAGTTTATTACGCTCTGTTTGCAGTTCGCGGGCCAGTTTCTTTTCTTTTTCGTTGGCTTTTGATTTGTAGTTTTTATACTCCTCATCCAACTCTTCGTAAAGTTTTATCCTATACCTGGCTTCGCGGCTGTGTGCACCCGAGCGGGCAATAACAATGGCAGCAATAACACCAAATGCTATAACCAGTCCCCACATTAATAAATTATAAGAGGCCTTGGTGAACGATATACCCAGAAGGTTTATTTCATCGCGTTTGGCATTTGATTCTGAAAGGGTTTGATCTTTGCTGGTCACATCAGTTTTAAGTGCGCTGATATCCTTGGTTTGCGTAGCGAGCTTGGCCTGAACCTCGGCCAGTTTACGCCGGTCGGTATTTAAGGTATCACGCATGTTTTTCCATAAAGCAGATGCCAATGGCTGCTGATAGTGGAATAACTTGCTTAACAGGTACTGGTACTGACCGTTCAGAGATTTATCCTTAACCAATACCGAATCTGCCGCGGTGGCCTTCGGCTGTGCATATTTATTATAAACTGGCGGATGATAGGCAGGAGCAATGGGTTTTGCAACGGCAGGTTTCACAACAGCCGGTTTTGTAACAACGGCCTTTTTAACCGTATCCTGGGCAATTACCCGGTTAACATTGCCAAAAAAAACGGTCATTAAAACACAGATACTGAATAAAAAATACTTGTTCATCAAAGGTAAAGTTAGGTATCCTAATGTTAACAAAACAGGATTTAAATAGTTTTTAATTGTAATATCCTGACGTTTGTGGGGGCTAATGTAAGGTTTCATACGTAATTTTGCTACTCATGGTTATATTAGCAAAATGAATATAGGTATTATAGGCCTGGGCGATATGGGGCGTTTATACGCTAAGGCTTTTGCAAAAGCAGGTTATACGGTTAGCGGATGCGATTTGCCGGCTAACCGCGACAAACTGGAGGAAGAACTTGCACCATATAAAATAAACATAATGGATAGCGGGAGCGATGTATCGCGCACTAACGACCTGATCATTTACTCGGTTGAGGCCGATAGGTTGGAGCAAGTGGTGGCGGAATGCGGTCCGCTAACCAAATATGGGGCCATAGTGGCCGGACAAACTTCTGTTAAACATCCGGAGATAGCCATTTTTGAAAAATACCTGCCTGTCGATGCGCAGATCATTACGTTTCATGCCATGCACGGCCCCGGTTTTGAGCCAAAAGGGCAAAAACTGATACTGATACCACATCGTACCGGTCCCGAAGCTTATCAACGTATGATTGACCTGTTTACTGCTATTGAAACTGATATTGTAGAGATAGCCGATTACCATGAGCATGATAAAATTGTAGCCGATACCCAGGCTGTAACCCACGTTGGTTTTGAAAGCATGGGTACCGCCTGGAAATCGGCTGGTTTTTTCCCCTGGGAAAATGCATCCTATATAGGTGGTATTGATAATGTGAAAATATTAACTACGCTGCGTATATTCAGTTATAAGGCACATGTGTATGCTGGTTTAGCCATACTAAACCCTTATGCTAAACAGCAGGTTAAACGCTATGCCGAATCAGAATCAGAACTGTTTAAGCTCATGATCAAGGAGGAAGCAAAAGCATTCAGGGAACGGTTATACCGTGCGCGCGATTTTGTTTTTCATGAAAGCCGCAAACCCATTATGCTAAATGATACGGTAATGAAGGAGTTCTCGCTGTCGCAAAAGCCAGAGCAGCAAAAGCCCAATTCGCACCTGAGTATACTGAGTATGGTTGATGCCTGGTACCACCTGGGTGTAAACCCATATGATAACCTCATTTGCCAAACCCCGCCGTTTCGCCTGCGTTTGGGTATTGCCGAGTATTTGTTTAAGAACGAGGAACTGCTGGAAGAATCAATAGAAACAGCCCTGTATGATAAAACCATCCGTGGCGACGATCTGGAGTTTCACTCGGCCGTACGGGAGTGGTCATCAATAATAGGTTATGGCGATATGGAAGGCTACAAAAAACATTTTAATGAAGTACAAGCATTTTTTGATGGCAGACTGGAAGAAGGCAAAAAGCAAAGCGCCGAGCTGATCAGAAGGCTCATGATGGAGTAAGCGAATTTCGGATGTTCAATTAATCTATATGTCATTGCGAGGAACGACGCAATCTTTGTGGGACAATTGGCTATATTGTTGGTGACAACACTATAAGTATTCGGTAGATTATTTTTTATAAAAAAGCTGTCATTTCGATAGAGCGTAGGAGGTAAGAGCATGGGGGCGAAAGAGAAATCTTATACATCATGCAAAGCTTTAATTGCAAATCGTATAAGATTTTTCGCTATCGCTCAAGAGATAGTTTCTCCTCGTACCTCGTTCGAAATGACAACCCTTTTATTTCTTCCGATCAATGCTGGGTTGCTCAATTTGATGATGCTCATTTAAAGAAATCCGTATAATCCTCGCTCTTTCAAATTTCCTCACCCATTGTATCACATGGATAGTTTAGTACGTAATGAATATAACCTTAACAATTAGTATTCAGTTATTTACTAATTATCATGAAAAACCTTACCCTTTACTGCGCTGGCTTTTTTCTTTTGTCAGTTATTATTTCCTGTTCAAAAAATAAAGATCAAAAAACAAATTGTTCATTAGTGCCTGCAGTTTTAATTTTACCGGGCTTTAACTTTCAAATGGTGGATAAAACCAGCGGTGGCGATCTTTTCTTTTCATCAAAACCGGCATATTCATTAAATGATATTAAAGTTGTGTTTAAAACCGGAATGAATAAAATAGATTCCATAGCGCCACCACAAAGAACAGGCACTGGTGCCGGGCAGCATTTTGTATATGTTATCCCATTTAATAAAACAGCGGATACCTGTTATATCAAAATTAAAAATCTCAAAACAGATACGGTTATCAGTACAATTGCAAAAGTCAAAACCGAATGCAGTACCAATGATGTGGTAATAAAAGTACAGGTAAATAAAAATACCCCTGTTGCCTATTCCAATACAGATGTAGTTGTTATCAGAAAGTAGCTCTTATAGCAGATGTTTCAACTATGCAAACTGTCAGTGAAGGCACTGGCATGGCTATGATTATGAGTTAGCCGGTATTAGCTCAAATGTGGAGTCAACATATGGGCAAAAGATTCATAATCATCAATGTTCATTAATATAGTATCAAACTCTTTGCTTGGGCCATAAAGCTTATCAATTTGTATCGGTTGCTTAAAATTGATGAGCAGATTGCCTGCTGATTTAATGATGCCACCTTTAAAGTAATCAGTTTCTGAATAATAATCGCCACTGATTTTTTTGATGGAACTGATATTGTTTAACCCGGTTATTGCCCGCCAGCGTAATCCTACCTGTAAAAGTAGCTGATCATCACTTACCTGTGTTTTTCGTTTTAGTATAGCTGACAGATCGGCAACGAGTATGATAGCACCATACAAGGAAAGTATAGTAATTATCATAGCCGCGGTAGCGCTCCACTTTAATAATAGTAAATGGAATGCGGTAACCTCAACCATCATAGCGATAAACAATACACACCATAAAGCAACATAGCCAAACTGCTTGTGGGTACTGAAAGACAAGCTTTGCTTTAAGCCCGATGTTCCCCTAAGCCAGCACAGCAAGCCATATCTTAAAACAGCAAGTTCGGCTGCTATGATCTTTACCCCCAGGGAGTCGCCCAAAGCATCTGCCATGGCCGATCTTAAATTATAAATAGGATCGGCCAGTACTACCTGGTGAACTTTGTAAAATGTTCTTAACCGGTTTATTTTAGTAATGGCATAAATAATGAAAAGAAGCTCGGCCAGTATTGACAGTTTTCGCACTTGCAGAATATATTCCTTTTGATGCGGAGGAAGCACCAGGTAGGCTATAGCTGAACATATGCTGATAACAATAAAGAGGCTTCTTGTCGATTTTTTAAGAGGCCTGATAATAATAAGATGATACAATGCCGGAAAAGTAATTACAAAATCGGCCAGTAAGCCATTGGCAATTTTGTCTTTAACGGCTGCCGATACGGTATGAAGTAATAGAGGGCCTCCAACAAAAATAAGCAAAGCGATCAGGGTGATCAGCGCCATATGTCGGTTTATTCGTACGGGACTTAGGGTCATGGTTTAAATTTTTCTAAATATATACATTGATATTACTATTGCAAAAGCTTCGCACTTTAAGAGAGATTTAAGGGAAGCTTTTGCTTTGTGGCCGGCAATTGGCAGTTGAACGAAGCTTTAGCCATGATAAAAAATATTAAATCAGGAAGCTTTGTGGCCTTGAATTACGCCGCCGCTTCCGCCATCCTCATCACAGGCAATAAAGCCCATTATTTTGCCCTCAAAATTAAACCGCTTAATCATCAGATAAATACCCGAAAAGGGGCAGTTAAAACCGGTGTATAAAAATTATAAAAAAATAACTTGCTAACTATTTGACAATTAATACAAAATTCCTATCTTTGCCGTCCCTTACGGGGGAAATAATATGCCTTGAACGAAGCCCTACTGCTTCGATGGGCACAAACAAATTAAGAAAATGTCAGGAATTATTGGTAAAAAAGTAGGAATGACCAGCATTTTCGATGAAGCAGGGAAGAACATTCCTTGTACAGTAATCGAAGCTGGCCCTTGCGTGGTAACACAAGTTAGGTCTGTGGATACAGACGGATATGCTGCTGTACAGTTGGCATATGGTGACAAAAAGGAAAAAAACACTTCAGGTCCGTTAAAAGGCCATTTCCAAAAAGCCGGTACTACTCCAAAACGTAAACTAGTTGAATTCAAAACTTTTGAAGATCAAAAAAACTTAGGTGATAGCATCACTGTAGAGATCTTTGCGGTTGGCGATTTTGTTGACGTTGTAGGTACTTCAAAAGGTAAAGGATTTCAGGGTGTGGTAAAACGTCACGGTTTTGCGGGTGTGGGTATGCAAACTCACGGTCAGCACAATCGTTTACGTGCTCCAGGTTCCTTGGGTGCGTCATCATGGCCATCACGTGTATTTAAAGGTATGCGTATGGCGGGTCAAACCGGAAACAGCCGTGTAAAAGTTCAGAACTTACAAGTTGTGAAAGTTTTCGCGGAGCAGAATCTGTTGGTTGTTAAAGGTTCCATCCCCGGAGCTAAGGGTTCATTCGTAATAGTGGATAAATAAGATGGAAGTTAACGTATTAAATGTATCAGGTAAAGAAACAGGTGCCAAGGTGCAACTTCCTGAGTCGGTATTCGGTATTGAACCAAACGATCACGCGATCTATCTTGATGTTAAGCAGTATTTAGCTAACCAACGTCAAGGTACACACAAAGCCAAACAGCGTAACGAAATTGCAGGTTCAACCCGCAAATTATATAAACAAAAAGGTACAGGTGGTGCCCGTGCAGGTAGCGTAAAATCTCCATTATTTAATGGTGGTGGTCGCGTTTTCGGTCCGCAACCACGCGATTACAGTTTCAAGTTAAACAAGAAACTAAAATCACTGGCCCGTAAATCAGCTTTATCATACAAAGCAAAAGATAACAACATTTTAGTGTTAGAAGACTTTAATTTTGATAGCATCAAAACTAAAAACTACATTAAACTGGAAGCAGACCTGAATGTTACTAATGATAAAACATTATTGGTAGTAGCAGGCGCTGAAAATAACAATGTGTATTTATCAAGCAGAAACCTGAAGAAAACTAAGGTTATTTCAGTTGAGCAGTTAAACACTTATGATGTGTTAAATGCTGGCAAACTGTTATTAACTACAGGCGCTGTTAAAACTTTGGAGGAAGCATTAGCTAAGTAATTATGGAAATTTTAAAGAAACCCTTACTTACTGAAAAAGTAACTCAATTAACTGAGAAACTTAACCGTTATGCTTTCAAAGTTGATCACAGAGCAAACAAAATTCAGATTAAAGGTGCCATTGAGGCAATGTATGGTGTGAACGTTAAGGCGGTAAACACTATGAAATACGTCGGCAAACTTAAAACTCGCAACACTAAGGCAGGCGCCGTTTCTGGCCGTGCTGCTACTTACAAAAAAGCGATCATTACGTTAAATGACGGTCAAACAATTGATTTTTACAGCAATATATAATTAAGACATGGCAGTAAAGAGATTTAAACCGGTTACCCCGGGTACCCGCTTCAGAGTTGACGTATCTAACTCAGATATTACAACAAACGTTCCTGAAAAGTCGTTGGTTGTATCAGCCAACACAAGATCAGGCGGACGTAATCATAGCGGTAAAATGACCATGCGCTACTTAGGTGGTGGTCACAAACAGGCATACAGATTGATCGATTTTAAACGTAATAAGTTTGATATCCCGGCAAAAGTTGCAACTATTGAGTACGATCCTAACCGTTCTGCACGTATAGCATTGCTACACTTTGTAGATGGCGAGAAACGATATATGATAGCTCCTGAAGGCTTAACAGTTGGAACGGTAGTTTTATCAGGCGAGAATGCAGCGCCAGAGGTTGGTAATACTATACCTTTGAAAAACATTCCACTGGGTTCTATCATACACAACATTGAGTTAAACCCTGGCCAGGGTGGTATCATTGCACGTAGTGCAGGTACATATGCCCAGCTATCGGCCCGTGATGGTAAATATGCTATCATCAAATTGCCTTCAGGCGAAACACGTATGATACTGTCAACTTGTTTGGCAACTATTGGTACCGTTTCAAATGGCGAAAGAGCAAACGCGGTGTTAGGTAAAGCAGGTCGTAACCGTTGGTTAGGCCGCAGGCCAAGAGTTCGTGGTGTAGCCATGAACCCGGTAGATCACCCTATGGGTGGTGGTGAGGGTAGAGCCTCAGGTGGTCATCCACGTTCACGTAAAGGTTTATTAGCTAAAGGCTACAAAACCCGTGATAAGAAAAAGGGGTCGGATCGTTATATCATTGAAAGAAGGAAAAAATAATGGCACGTTCAATTAAAAAAGGACCTTATATTGATCATAACCTGGAAAGAAAAGTTCTTACCTTGAATGAATCAAGCAAAAAATCAGTTGTGAAAACATGGTCACGTCGTTCCATGATCTCTCCTGATTTCGTTGGTCACACATTCGCAGTACACAACGGAAATAAATTTATCCCTGTGTATGTAACAGAAAACATGGTTGGTCACAAGTTGGGAGAATTTGCTCCAACCCGTACATTCCGCGGTCACGCAGAGAAGAAAAAATAAGGCATGGAAGCAACAACAAAAATTAAAAAGTCTGTACTGATCAGGCAACAAAAAGAAGCTGCGAAAGCTCAAGTGGGTGGCGCTTCTGTTGCTAAGTTACAGAACTGTCCAACTTCACCACGCAAAATGCGTTTGGTGGTTGACCTAATCCGTGGTGAAAACGTTGAGAAAGCGTTATACATATTAAAGTTCACTAACAAAGAAGCTGCCATTCGTGTAGAGAAACTTTTGTTATCAGCTATTAAAAACTGGGAAGCAAAAAACGAAGGCAAACGCGTTGAAGATAGCGCACTATTTGTTAAAGAAATTTCAGTAGGTGGTGGCCGTCAATTAAAAAGACTTCGCCCTGCTCCGCAAGGAAGAGGATACCGCATACGCAAACGCTCAAACCATGTACACTTAACTGTGGATAGTAAAAACGATAATAATTAATTTGAAATGGGACAGAAAGCACATCCAATAGGTAACAGATTAGGAATCATCAGAGGATGGGATTCTAATTGGTTCGGTGGCAACAACTACTCCGACAAATTAGTTGAAGACGAAAAGATCCGCAAATACCTTTCAGCTCGTATTGCTAAAGGTGGTGTATCAAAAGTGGTGATCGAACGCACATTAAAACGCATCACTGTAACTATACACACTGCCCGTCCGGGTATTGTGATTGGTAAAGGTGGTCAGGAAGTTGATAAGATTAAAGAAGAGTTGAAAAAACTTACCAAAAAGGAAGTTCAGATCAACATATTCGAGATCAAACGCCCTGAGCTTGATGCACAATTAGTGGCAGAAGGCATTGCAAAGCAACTGGAAGCACGTATCTCTTTCCGTCGTGCCATGAAAACTACAATTGCTTCAACCATGAGAATGGGAGCTGAAGGAATCAAGATCATGACATCAGGCCGTTTAGGTGGCGCTGAGATGGCACGTAGCGAACAATATAAAGAAGGAAGAATTCCTTTGCACACTTTCCGTGCAGATATTGACTACGCACTGGCAGAAGCATTAACCACTTATGGTAAAATAGGTGTTAAAGTGTGGATTTGCAAAGGCGAAGTTTACGGAAAGCGTGATTTGTCACCAAACATTGGCGGCACAAGCAGCAACAGCGGTAAAGGTGGTCGTCCGGACGGTGCTCCGGCATTTGGCGGACGTGACAACCAGCGCGGTGGCGAACGTGGCGGCGAGCGTCGTGGCGACAGGAAACCAGGCGGTGATCGTCGTGGTGGCCCGGGCCAGGGTGGTAACAATGGTCCTCGTGGTGGTGGTAACCGTCCAGGTGGCCAGGGTGGCAATCGCCCAGGTGGCCAAGGTGGCAATCGTCCGGGTGGTCCAGGAAAGAGATAATAATTAAAGTAGAAGAAGATATCGTAACGATATAAAAGCTTAAGAAAATGCTACAGCCAAAAAGAACGAAGTTCAGAAAGATGCAAAAAGGCAGGATGAAAGGTTTAGCCACTCGTGGTGCAGAACTTTCATTCGGATCTTTCGGTGTAAAATCACTCGAAGCGGCCTGGATCACCAGCCGTCAGATCGAGGCTGCGCGTATCGCTGTAACACGTTTTATGAAACGTGAAGGCCAGGTTTGGATCAGGATATTCCCTGACAAGCCTGTAACCAAAAAACCAGCAGAGGTACGTATGGGTAAAGGTAAAGGTGCTCCTGAATACTGGGTTGCGGTAGTACGCCCCGGAAGGATCATTTTTGAAGCCGAAGGAGTGCCTTTGGAAGTTGCTAAAGAGGCCTTACGCCTTGCAGCACAGAAACTTCCGGTACAAACAAGATTTATAGTACGTAGGGATTACGTAGAAGCATAAATAGTTAGCAGTTTTGAGTTTGCGGTTATCAGTTTGGTATAGTAAGCTTAGAACTAAAAACTCAAAACAATAATAAGAAAATGAAGAACTCAGAAATTTTGGAGCTATCAACTGAAGAATTGGTTGCAAGGATCAGCGAGGAAAGAGCCAATCTAACCAAGTTGAAATTTGCTCACGCAGTATCGGCTATTGAAAATCCAACCCGTATAACAAAGGTACGCAAGGGAATTGCTCAGTTAAATACTGAATTAACAAAGCGCAAAGCGGCGTCAGCTTCTGAAAACAATTAATTTTTTAAGCGTTCAGAAAAATGGAAAGAAATTTAAGAAAAACACGTACCGGCCTGGTAGTTAGCAATAAGATGCAAAAATCTATTGTAGTTGCTGTTGAGCGGAAAGTGAAACACCCGATCTACGGTAAGTTCGTTAAGAAGACTACCAAATTTATGGCTCACGATGAAACCAATACTTGTGGTATTGGAGATACCGTATTGATTATGGAAACCCGTCCGCTGAGCAAAAGCAAAAACTGGAGATTAGTTCAAATTATAGAAAGGGCTAAATAAGATGGTACAACAGGAATCAAGATTAAATGTAGCCGATAACAGCGGAGCTAAAGAAGTTTTAGTGATCCGCGTATTGGGTGGTACCGGAAAAAGGTATGCCTCAATCGGCGATAAGATAGTAGTTACCGTAAAAAGCGCTTTACCATCAGGTAACGTGAAAAAAGGTACTGTATCAAAAGCCGTAGTAGTACGCACCAAAAAAGAGATCCGCAGAAAAGATGGTTCATACATCCGTTTCGACGATAACGCAGCTGTTTTGTTAAATAACCAGGATGAGCCAAGAGGTACACGTATCTTTGGCCCAGTTGCAAGAGAACTGCGTGAGAAACAATTTATGAAAATTGTATCATTAGCACCGGAGGTATTGTAATCATGGAAAAGAAAAAACACGCACAACCAGCCAAATTAAAGATCCGCAAGGGTGACCTGGTAAAAGTTATTGCAGGTGATTCAAAAGGAACACAAGGCAAAATTGTTGAGGTAATATTAGACAAAGGCCGCGCTATTGTTGAAGGTGCCAATATGGTATCAAAACACACAAAACCAAACGCGGCTAATCCTAACGGCGGAATTGTTAAACAAGAAGCTGCTATACATATTTCAAACCTAATGCTGGTTGATCCTAAAACAGGTAAAACAACCCGTGTTGGCCGTAAGAAAAACGAAGCCGGCAAATTAGTAAGGGTAGCAAAAAAATCAGGGGAGGAAATTAAGTAATGACTTACATACCAAGATTAAAAACAAAATATAAGGACGAAATTCGCACTGCACTGAAAGATAAATTTCAGTACAAAAGCGTAATGCAAGTTCCTAAATTGGAAAAAATTGCCATTAACCAAGGTGTAGGTGGTGCTACAACCGACAAGAAATTGATCGAAAACACCATCACTGAGTTAACTACCATCACTGGTCAGCAGGCAGTATCTTCAAAATCTAAAAAAGATATCTCAAACTTTAAATTGCGTAAAAATATGCCGGTAGGCGTACGTGTTACTTTACGTGACAACACAATGTATGAGTTTTTAGATCGCTTAATTGCTGTTGCCCTGCCACGTATACGTGATTTTAAAGGCATCAACGATAAGGGTTTTGACGGAAGAGGTAACTATACATTAGGTATAACAGAGCAAATTATATTCCCTGAGATAAATATTGACAAAATCAATAAAATTCAAGGTATGGATATTACCTTTGTAACCTCCGCAACAAACGATGTTGAAGCATTGGAGTTGTTGAAACAATTTGGATTACCATTTAAAAATCAAAATAACAATGGCTAAAGAAGGTGTAAAAGCACGTGAAGTAAAGCGCGCTAAATTGGTTGCTAAATACGCAGAGAAAAGAGCAGCCCTTAAAGAAGCCGGCGATTATGTTGGCTTAGATAAATTACCAAAAGCATCATCACCGGTAAAATTACACAACCGTTGTAAATTAACCGGCCGCCCTCGTGGTTATATGCGCCAGTTTGGCATCTCACGTGTTACATTCCGTGATATGGCATTAGCAGGCAAAATACCAGGAGTAAAGAAAGCAAGCTGGTAAAAAGAAGTTCTTTAGTCAGAAGTCTTAAGTTTTGAGTCAAAATCAATCCTTAAGACTTTGGGCTTTAAACTTAAGACTTAAGAATTTAACCGATGGCAGGTCGCTCTGGATGTTACGGAAAGGAAACCACCATCATAACACAATAAAATGAATACAGATCCAATCGCAGATTATCTTACAAGAGTAAGGAATGCTATTAAAGCCAACCATAGGGTTGTTGAAATTCCTGCATCAAATCTGAAAAAGGAAATCACGAAAGTGCTTTTCGACAAAGGTTACATTGCCAATTACAAGTTTGAGGAAGTTGGTCCGCAAGGCAGCATTAAAGTTGCTTTAAAATACCACCCGATAACTAAAATTTCTGCTATCCGCAGCATTTCGCGCATCAGTAAACCAGGTTTGAGGAAATATGCAGGTACTGATAACTTGCCAAGAGTATTAAATGGTTTAGGTATCGCTATCCTGTCAACTTCAAGAGGTGTAATGACCGATAAAGAAGCCCGTCAGCAAAATGTAGGTGGCGAAGTTTTATGCTACGTTTATTAATAGGAGAAATTAAGCAATGTCAAGAGTAGGAAAAGCACCGATAGCACTGCCAGCAGGAGTAACCATTACCGTATCAGCAGAAAATGTTGTTACAGTAAAAGGTCCTAAAGGTGAGTTGCAGCAAGCCGTTGATAGCGATATCACGATTGCACAGGAAGATGGTCAGTTGTTAGTTCAACGCCCGTCTGAACAAAAACGTCATAAAGCGTTACACGGTTTATACCGCGCGCTTTTAAATAATATGGTAGTAGGTGTAACCGATGGTTACAAAATACAGCAAGAATTAGTTGGTGTAGGTTACCGTGCTACTAATACTGGTAATACTTTAGATTTAGTGTTGGGTTACTCTCACCACTATGTATTTGAATTGCCAAAAGAAATTAAAGTTACAACCACTGCTGATAAGGGTAAAAACCCTACCATCATTTTGGAATCGATAGACAAACAACTTATTGGCCAGGTAGCGGCAAAAATACGCTCGTTACGTGCACCAGAGCCTTATAAAGGTAAAGGTATTAAGTTTGTAGGCGAAGTATTGAGAAGAAAAGCAGGTAAATCAGCATCTAAAAAATAATCGTCATGGGAGCTAAATTATCAAGAAGAGACAGGATTAAAAAAGGCATCAGAAAACGCCTTTCAGGATCAACAGAGCGTCCTCGCCTGTCAGTATACAGGAGTAATAAAGGTATTTACGCGCAGATCATTGACGATTTAACCGGTAAAACTATCGTATCAGCATCATCTTTGTCAAAAGATTTTGTAGCAGCCGAAGGCACTAAATCTGATCAGTCAGTAGCTGTAGGCAAACTGGTAGCTCAAAAAGCTATTGCTGCAGGTATTAAAGATGTGGTTTTTGATAGAAACGGTTATTTGTACCATGGTCGTGTTAAGTCATTGGCCGAAGGTGCACGTGAAGGTGGTTTAAACTTTTAATCGAAAAGAGAAATGTCAACAATCAACATAAAAAGAGTAAAAACAAGCGAGATCGAATTAAAAGACCGCTTGGTAAGCATACAACGTGTTGCCAAAGTAACCAAAGGTGGCCGTACATTCAGCTTCAGTGCCATTGTGGTAGTGGGCGATGAGAACGGTGTTGTAGGTTATGGCTTAGGTAAAGCAAAAGAGGTTACCGAAGCAATTGCAAAAGGCATTGATGATGCTAAAAAGAACCTGGTAAAAGTTCCAATCATTAACGGAACTGTACCTCATGAGCAAATTGGTAAATTTTCTGGCGGTTTTGTTTTTATTAAACCAGCAGCAAATGGTACCGGTGTTATTGCGGGTGGTGCAATGCGTGCAGTATTAGAGTCTGCAGGTATCCACAACGTATTGGCAAAATCAAAAGGTTCATCAAATCCGCACAACGTGGTTAAAGCAACTGTATCAGCATTATCACAATTACGTGATGCGCATACTGTGGCACAGCAACGTGGTGTTAGTTTAGGTAAAGTATTTAACGGATAATCAGTCATGGCCAAAATCAAAATTACACAGATTAAGAGCGTGATCGACAGAAGTGAACGCCAAAAGAAAACAATCGAAGCCTTAGGCTTACGTAAAATTAACCACAGCGTGGAAGTTGAAGCTACACCTGCTATAGTAGGTATGGTTAGAAAAGTTAATCACCTGGTAGCGGTAGAAAATATTTAATTATCATGAATTTAAGTAATCTAAAACCTGCAGAAGGTTCTACTAAAAATAGAAAAAGAATAGGCCGTGGTACAGGTTCTGGCCGTGGCGGTACGTCAACCCGTGGCCACAAAGGTGCCGGTTCACGTTCAGGTACCAGCACTAAGGTTGGTTTTGAAGGTGGTCAAATGCCTTTACAACGCCGTGTGCCTAAGGTAGGTTTCAAAAACCCTAACCGTGTTGAATACACTGGTGTTAATTTAGATGTACTGCAAGAATTAGTTGAGAAATTCTCACTGAAGGCAGTTGATTTTGATACACTGAAAGAACATGGTTTGGTTTCACGTAACGATCTGGTTAAAATTCTGGGCCGTGGCGAACTGAAAGCCAAATTAGAAGTTAAAGCACATGCATTTACTGCAACGGCGCAAAAAGCGATCGAAGCAGCTGGTGGTACCATAGTTAAGTTGTAAGTTTCAATGAAGAAATTTTTCACCACATTATCCAATATCTGGAAAATCGAAGATCTGAGAGTGCGTATTATAAACACACTCTTATTTCTTTTAATATATCGCGTAGGTTCATTCGTGGTTTTGCCTGGTGTTAATGCTACATCAATATCAAACCAAAAGGCAGAAGGATTAGTAGGATTGCTGAATATGTTTGCAGGGGGCTCGTTTTCACGTGCCTCTATTTTTGCATTAGGTGTAATGCCTTACATCTCGGCTTCAATTGTGGTGCAACTGCTGGGTATTGCAGTGCCTTATTTCACTAAACTTCAAAAAGAAGGCGAAAGCGGACGTAACAAACTTAACCAGTGGACACGCTACCTAACCATAGGTATCACTGCTTTGCAGGCCATAGGTTACGTACGTTCACAAATTGCTCCTGATGCCCGTTTACTTGCCGATCCGATATTTACCTTACTTACTACCGTAGTTTTAACCGCAGGTACATTATTTGTAATGTGGCTGGGCGAAAAAATTACCGATAAAGGTATTGGTAACGGTATATCATTAATTATCATGGTGGGTATTATTGCCCAGTTACCAGGCGCGTTTTTAACAGAGTTCCAGACACGTACCGGTGGTGCAGGTGGTTTGGTTACTTTTATAGCTGAAATTGTAGCGCTTATTGGTGTGGTTATGTTCACTATATTGATTGTGCAGGGTACCCGCAAAATTGCGGTACAGTACGCAAAACGTATAGTAGGCAATAAGCAATATGGCGGCGTACGTCAGTATATACCTTTAAAGGTAAATGCTGCCGGTGTAATGCCAATCATATTTGCACAGGCCTTAATGTTCATACCTCAAACTGTACAGCAGTTTTTCCCTAAGGCATCATCAAATGGCATTTTGATCGCATTATCAAACTATAACTCATGGGAGCATAATCTCCTGTTTGGTATATTGATTATCCTGTTTACTTATTTCTACACGGCTATTACGGTTAACCCTAACCAAATGGCTGATGATATGAAAAAGAATGGCGGCTTTATACCCGGCATTAAACCAGGAAGATCAACAGCCGAGTTTATTGATGGTGTAATATCAAGAATAACTTTACCAGGATCAATATTCCTGGCAATTATAGCAATCATTCCAGCCATTGCCAGTTTGGTAGGTATATCTCCAATATTCGCAAGATTTTTTGGTGGTACTTCACTGATCATTCTGGTAGGTGTTGTGTTGGATACCCTGCAACAAATTGAAAGTCACCTGTTGATGCGCCATTATGATGGTTTAATGAAAACCGGACGGATTAAAGGTCGTACAGCAATGCCTGCAGCAGCCGGAACAACGCCGACAGCGATTTAATAAGGGATGTCAAAAATTATTTATAAGTCTGCCGAGGAAATAGAGCTCATTAGAGAGAGCGCTTTGCTGGTGTCAAGAACACATGCAGAGATAGCTAAAGTAATTGCTCCTGGCGTTACTACTATTGAACTCGACAGACTTGCTGAAACCTTTATACGCGACAACGGAGGGATACCTACCTTTTTGAACTACGGCGGTTTTCCTTATTCGCTTTGCATTTCATTGAATGATCAGGTTGTGCACGGGTTTCCCGGAAAGTATACCTTGGTTGAAGGAGATCTGGTATCTGTTGATTGTGGAGCTACCTTAAATGGCTTTGTAGGCGATTCGGCTTATACCTTTGCCATTGGCGAAGTAAGTGATGATGTTAAGAAGCTGATGCGGGTAACCAAGGAGTGCCTTTACTTAGGTATTGAAAAAGCAGTTGTTGGCATGCGTATAGGCGATATAGGCCATGCTGTACAGGAACATGCTGAGAAGAACGGTTTTGGTGTGGTTAAGGAGCTTGTAGGGCATGGAGTGGGCGTTAAGCTTCACGAAAAACCCGAAGTGCCTAACTACGGTAAGCGCGGAGCCGGTATTAAACTGGAAGAAGGTATGGTGATAGCGATTGAACCAATGATCAATGCAGGCCGTGCAGGAGTTAAATTTTGGGACGATGGATGGACCGTATCAACGGTTGATAAAAAACCATCAGCACATTATGAACATACTATAGCGGTAGGTAAAGGTAAAGCAGACATATTATCGACGTTTGAATTTGTTGATAATGTTTTAAAAGAAAAGAATAATAATTAAATAATTTTTATTAATTTTGCATCCCGGTTTTAGGGCGGATAATTAAGTAATAATCAATAAAATATGGCTAAACAATCATCGATTGAACAAGACGGTACAATTAGAGAAGCATTGTCAAATGCAATGTTCCGGGTTGAACTGGAAAACGGTCATGAGATTATTGCACATATTTCCGGCAAAATGCGTATGCACTATATCAAAATTTTACCTGGCGACAGAGTAAAACTAGAGATGAGCCCATACGATTTAACAAAGGGTAGAATAACCTATAGATATAAATAAACAAAGAGATGAAAGTTAGAGCATCCATAAAAAAACGCAGCGTTGATTGCAAGATTATTCGCCGTAACGGGAAACTTTATGTTATTAACAAAAAGAATCCTAAGTACAAACAGCGTCAGGGATAATTAAAAAAAACTGTGATAATTCGTACAACGGTGGCCCGCCGTTCGGTTATCATTTAAAAAACAAACAATAAATATGGCAAGGATTTCAGGTATAGATTTACCGAAAAACAAAAGAGGGGAAATCGGACTTACTTACATTTTCGGTATAGGCCGCTCAACAGCTCAAAAGATTTTGACTGAGGCAGGTATTGATTTTGATACAAAAGTACAAGACTGGACCGATGAGCAATTATCCTCAATTCGTGGAATTATCAACGATCAGATCAAAGTGGAAGGTTCACTACGTTCAGAAGTGCAACTTAACATCAAACGTTTGATGGATATAGGTTGTTACCGTGGTACACGTCACCGTAAAGGTTTACCATTACGTGGTCAGCGTACTAAAAATAACTCACGTACCCGTAAAGGAAAACGTAAAACAGTTGCTAACAAGAAAAAGGCTACTAAATAGTAATTGATTAGTGATAGACAGGCATTATTTATAAATGCTTTCAGATCATTAGGAATATAAAAATTAAAAAACGATTAATGGGTCCGGGTTATTCTTAACTCAATAATTCATTAATTCAATAATTAAAAAAATGGCTAAAAGTAAAAAAGTAACCAAAAAGCGCGTTGTAATTGTTGAACCAGTAGGTGAGGCACATATCAATGCTACTTTTAACAATATCATTATTACCCTAACAAACAAAACCGGTCAGGCTGTATCATGGTCATCTGCTGGTAAAATGGGTTTTAAGGGTTCAAAAAAGAATACTCCTTATGCTGCTGGTCAAGCTGCTGCCGATTGCGGTAAAGTTGCTTATGATTTAGGCTTACGTAAAGTTGAAGTATTTGTAAAAGGCCCAGGTGCCGGTCGTGAGTCAGCTATCCGTACTTTGCAAACTGCAGGTATCGAAGTTACAACGATAAAAGATATTACACCGCTTCCACATAATGGTTGTCGTCCTTCAAAAAGAAGAAGAGTTTAATTAACAATTTTTTTAAAGCTAAGATTCGGCAGCTACAGGTTGCTTGATACTTTAAGAACACACAAAAATGGCAAGATATACAGGACCAAAATCCAAAATTGCACGTCGTTTCCGTGAGCCGATCTTCGGTCCGGATAAAGCGTTAGAACGTAAAAACTATCCACCAGGAATGCATGGTGCTTCCAAACGTCGTGGAAAACAATCTGAGTATTCAACTCAGTTAATGGAGAAACAAAAAGTTAAATATACTTATGGTGTATTAGAGCGTCAGTTCGAAAACTTGTTTCACCGTGCATCAGCTAAAGAAGGTATAACAGGCGAAAACCTGTTGAAATTTTTAGAAGCCCGTTTAGATAATGCTGTTTATCGTTTAGGTATTGCTCCTACACGTTCTGCGGCCCGTCAGTTAGTTAATCACAAACACATTAATGTTAATGGTGCTGTGGTAAACATTGCTTCATACGCACTTAAAGCGGGTGATGTGATCTCTGTACGTGAAAAATCTAAATCGTTAGAGGCAATCACAACTTCAGTTGCCGGAAGAAGAATCAACAAATACAGCTGGTTAGAATGGGATGCTAACGCCTTAACAGGTAAATTCCTAAACTATCCTAACCGCGATGAGATCCCTGAAAACATTAAGGAAAACCTAATCGTCGAGTTGTACTCAAAATAATAACGATAATTATCCATGGGATGGTTGGCATTTTATGTCAATCATTTTCGTGGTTTAAATCAATTCAATTAGTAAACAATAAATAAAGGATATAAATGGCAATTTTAGCATTTCAAAAACCAGACAAGGTTATCATGCAGAAATCGAATGATTTTGATGGCACGTTTGAGTTTCGTCCGTTAGAACCAGGCTTCGGTGTAACCATTGGTAATGCTCTACGTCGTATCTTACTTTCATCACTCGAAGGTTATGCGATTACTTCTGTTCGTTTTTCAGGAGTAATGCATGAGTTTTCAACCATCAAAGGTGTTGTTGAAGACGTAACCGAGATCATCTTGAACCTTAAACAAGTTCGTTTCAAAAAAACAGGTGAATCAGGTGATAGCGAAAAGATATTTGTTATTATAAATGGCCAGGACGCTTTTCAAGCTGGAGACATTACTAAATTCTCTAATAACTTTACTGTTTTAAATCCTGATCTGGTTATCTGTAACATGGACTCATCAGTAACGCTTGAAATTGAGCTTACTGTTGCAAAAGGACGTGGTTATGTTCCGAGCGAGGAAAATAAGAACCCGGATGCGAATGTTGGTGTAATAGCCATCGATTCAATCTTTACGCCTATCAAGAACGTAAAATATACCATTGAAAACTATCGTGTTGAACAAAAAACAGACTATGAAAAATTAGTGCTGGATATTGCGACCGATGGATCAATTCACCCTGAAGATGCATTAAAAGAAGCTGCTAAGATCTTGATCCAGCACTTTATGCTGTTCAGTGATGAGAACATGATGCTTGAAGCACAGGCTAAAGAAGAAACCAAAGAAGTTGACGAAGAGATTTTGCATATGCGCAAGATCCTGAAAACTGAACTGGTTGATCTTGACCTTTCTGTACGTGCATTAAATTGCCTTAAAGCTGCTGATATCCGCAGCCTGGCTGATTTAGTATCGTATGATGTTGCTGATATGTTGAAGTTCAGGAACTTTGGTAAAAAATCATTAACTGAAATTCAAGACCTGGTTAAATCAAAAGGTTTATCTTTTGGTATGAATCTGTCTAAATTTAAGTTAGACGAGGAATAATCTTAAAAAGTGAGGCGTGAGAATTTTCTCTAACCTCACTTTTTTATTTATAGAATAATAATAATTAAGCGAAAGCATAATTCCGAAGGCTTGAGTTAATCGCCAGACGGTATGCACGTGAAATAATTTAATAACAATGAGACACGGAAAAAAAAACAATCACTTAGGCCGTACTACCAGCCACCGCAAAGCGATGCTGGCTAACATGGCAACTTCGCTTATTTTACACAAGCGCATCACTACAACATTAGCAAAAGCGAAAGTTTTGCGCGGATATGTTGAGCCTTTATTAACCAAATCAAAAGATGATACTACGCACTCGCGTCGTACAGTATTTAGTTACCTGCAAGACAAAGACGCAGTAACTATCCTGTTCCGTGAAATTGCTGAGAAAATAGCAACCCGTCCAGGTGGCTACACTCGTATCGTTAAATTAGAGAACCGTTTAGGTGATAACGCCGAAATGGCAATCATTGAGTTGGTTGACTATAACACTGTTTACGGTGTTGATACTGCAGCAGCAGCTAAAAAATCAACCCGTCGTCGTGGTGGTTCTACAGCAAAAGCAAAAACAGCGGCACCAGCTACTAAAGAAGCTGCGGCTCCTGTTGAAGAAGCAAAAGTTGTTGAAGAAGAAGTTAAAGCAGCACCAGTTGCTGAAGCCACTGAAACTCCAGCTGCTGAAGCTCCTGCAACTCCAGAAGCAGAAGAAAACGCTGAAAAAGGAGAGTAATTTTAAATCCCTTAATAAGAAAAGCGCCCTGTTCATTTTGAATAGGGCGCTTTTTGGTTTTGTAGTATTTTTGTCTGAACCTTGATCAGTGGAATTTTTCACGAATTAATTTTTTATTGGTGTTCAAGAGAGCTTCGCCGTTAAGCGATTACCGCGATTTTGACATGCGTGTCGTAAATAGTAGCATCGACTTAAAGGGTTACTTTTCTTAAGGAGCTGTATTAACTAATACCGAATCATGAAAAGAGTCTTTCAATTTTTTAAGAAACATCCTATATCTGTTATTGGCTATATATTGTATGGTTGGCTTTGTTTTGAATTGGCAAGTTTGAAATTACAATTTCATGAAAGGCTTAAACATTTAAAACCCTATGAAAGTAGTAGCATCATTGTTGGAGGGGAAGGTATTGGATATGGGACGTTTTTTTTATTTATTGTAGGGGGAATGTTTCTTTTGGTAATTATTATAAATGCTGCCTTTCGTAAAGAAGAGTATAAATTTTATTTGTGGTTTGGCTTACTTATTATAGTTCAAACATTGGCAGTTTTATATATGTAAAATTAACTCAAGCTTTGGTGTATACACAAGTCAGCCATTACCCACAAACCAGAGCACAAGAGTTGCACCAGAGGAGAAGTATTACAATAATAAAAATTCTGGTAATCCTAAAATCCCCCGAATCCCGGTTCAGACAAAATTATTACTGACCGAAATTTTCTGCCAACCTGTCACCACGTTAAATAGCATTTCTGACGCAATATTTGACATCCTGACCATATATGCTGCCAAAAGCATATTGGCACAAACGTTGATAAATAGCTGTAGTTAGTAAAATATTAAATCAAGTAAAACAATCATATGTCTAAAATAATTGGAATCGACTTAGGAACAACAAACTCCTGCGTAGCTGTAATGGAAGGTAATGAGCCTGTAGTTATAGCAAACAGCGAGGGCAAACGTACTACGCCGTCCGTAGTAGCTTTTATTGATAATGGCGAACGTAAAGTTGGCGATCCTGCAAAACGTCAGGCTATCACTAACCCTACAAAAACCATTTCGTCAATTAAACGCTTTATGGGTAACCAGTTTAACGAAGTTACGAGTGAAGCTGGGCGTGTACCTTACAAAGTGGTAAAAGGTGATAATAACACACCACGCGTTGAAATTGGCGACCGTAAATACACTCCACAAGAGATCTCAGCAATGATACTTCAGAAAATGAAGAAAACTGCCGAAGACTTTTTAGGAACTGAAGTTACTGAAGCTGTTATCACTGTACCTGCTTATTTTAACGATGCACAACGTCAGGCTACTAAAGAAGCCGGTGAAATTGCTGGTTTAAAAGTACGCCGTATCATTAACGAACCTACTGCTGCTGCCTTGGCTTATGGCTTTGATAAAGCACACAAGGATATGAAAATTGCTGTGTTTGACTGCGGTGGTGGTACTCATGACGTATCAATCCTTGAATTAGGCGACGGCGTTTTTGAAGTAAAATCAACTGATGGTGATACACACTTAGGTGGTGACGACTTTGACCAGGTAATTATTGACTGGTTAGCTGATGAATTTAAAAGTGACGAAGGTATTGATCTGCGTAAAGATCCAATGGCTTTGCAGCGTTTAAAAGAATCTGCAGAGAAGGCTAAAATTGAATTATCAAGCTCAGCACAAACTGAAATTAACTTACCATACGTTACTGCGGTTGATGGTATGCCAAAGCACTTGGTTAAAACTTTAACCCGTGCTAAATTTGAGCAATTGGCTGATAGCCTGATCAAACGTACTATTGACCCTTGTAAATCAGCATTGAAAAATGCAGGTTTAAGCACTTCTGATATTGACGAAGTTATCCTGGTAGGTGGTTCAACCCGTATCCCTGCTATACAGGAAGCGGTTGAAAAATTCTTTGGTAAAGCTCCTTCAAAAGGTGTTAACCCTGATGAGGTTGTTGCCATAGGTGCTGCTATACAAGGTGGTGTATTAACCGGTGAGGTTAAAGATGTGTTGTTGTTAGATGTTACCCCGCTTTCATTAGGTATTGAAACCATGGGTGGCGTAATGACCAAATTGATAGAATCAAACACAACTATCCCAACTAAAAAATCAGAAACGTTCTCAACTGCGTCTGATAGCCAGCCATCTGTTGAGATCCATATATTACAAGGTGAGCGCCCAATGGCTGCGGGTAACCGTACTATAGGCCGTTTCCACCTGGATGGTATTCCACCGGCACCTCGCGGTGTGCCTCAGGTTGAAGTAACCTTTGATATTGATGCCAACGGTATATTGCACGTATCTGCTAAAGATAAAGCAACCGGTAAAGAGCAAAAGATCCGTATCGAAGCTTCATCAGGTTTAACTGATGCCGAGATCAAAAAGATGAAGGACGAAGCCGAAGCAAATGCTGACGCTGATCAAAAAGCAAAAGAAGAAGTTGAAAAATTGAATGCTGCTGATGCCCTGATCTTCTCGACTGAGAAACAACTGAAAGAGTATGGCGACAAAATTTCGGCTGACAAAAAAAGACCTATCGAAGATGGTCTGAAAAAGTTAAAAGAAGCTTATGCATCTAAAAACTTAGCCGAAATTGAAACTGCTCAAACTGAACTGAACGCAGCATGGGCTACCGCATCTGAAGAGATGTACAAAGCTTCTGCCGAAGCAGGTCAGGGTCAGCCAGGTGCCGAAGGTGCTCCGGGTGCAGGTCCGCAGGATCAAGGTGACACCGTAACAGATGTTGACTTTGAAGAAGTAAAAGACGATACTAAATAAAATTAGTTCGAATCATAATAAAAGCCCGGTCAGGAAACTGAACCGGGCTTTCTTGTGCATATATAGGTCGTCATTGCGAGGTACGAAGCAATCTCTATACTGTACAGAGTAAACAGAAAAGTTTATACTTAAATAATTGACCTGCTTTCGTAGAGATTGCTTCATACCTCGCAATGACGTGTGTGGGGGAACAAAAAATCCCGCACAAGGCGGGATTTTTAATATGATAAAGGACTAGCTTACTCCCAAAGTTTTGACGGGTAGGTGCCATTGGCTACCAGTTCTGAAATGCTTTTTTGTACAATGGGTTTATCTTCCTTATAAGTTACACCAAACCATTTTGATCCGGTAGGGATAACTTTAAAAGCTGCTGTTTTTGTTTTGATCAGTTCGTCTGCCACTAATGGAATAAAAAATTCTGATTTTGGATTGTTTTCATTAGCGTCAACAAATTTCCTGAACATGTCTTCGCTTTGTTTAAACACGGCAGGTGTAAAACCCCAGAAATTCATGGATACACGAGTAGTATTAGGTAATGCATGTTCGCCGGTAGCATCTTTATAAGCAACGCTGCCTCCTTCTTTAAAGTAAACCTCGGTACGTTCGTTAATTTCAACCATGTTGCCATTGTCATCAACCTTACAAACACCCCGTGATACCGAACCATAATCAGACAAAGTCCTGTCAATCTGGTAACCTACTAATGAGTAGGTATCATCAGCTACTTCGGTAGTTAAAAATTTAGCCATTTTTTCAAAGGAGTCATAGCCATAAAAGTCATCAGCATTGATAACGCAAAATGGCTCGTTTACCTGGTTGCGTGCGGCAAGCACGGCATGCGCAGTACCCCATGGTTTAGCACGCTCAATGGTTTTGTCAATACCAAATGGAGTAAGGTCAAAACTTTGAAAAACGTAGTCTGTTTCTATGCGTCCTTTAAGTTTGGGCTCAAAAATAGCTTTAAAATTATCTGCAAACTCTTCGCGAATAATGAAGCTTACTTTACCAAATCCTGCTTTAATAGCATCATAAATAGAGTAGTCAATAATGGTTTCACCGTTGGGCCCAAAGCCATCAACCTGTTTCATGCTGCCATAGCGGCTGGCCATTCCTGCGGCCAAAATTAATAGTGTTGGTTTCATAGAGATGTGTGGGGTATTTAAAATAACTAAATGCTTTTACATAAATTTTTATAGTGAATGCTCTAAAGCCAAAATTGTTTTAATGATGGTATAAATTATTTGATGTACCTGAAATCCTGCCCGTTTTTAATAGCCAGCAGCGCCTGATAAATAAGGCGTATTACATTGTCAACATCTTCTTTATGTATCATTTCAACAGTGGTATGCATATACCTTAGTGGCAACGAAATAAGAGCCGATGGCACACCATCGTTTGAATAAGCAAAGGCATCGGTATCTGTGCCGGTTGACCGGGACGATGCCTGGCGCTGAAAAGGGATATCAGCCTTTTGTGCTGCTTCGATCAATAATTTGTTCAGGTTATTTTGAACAGCCGGGGCGTAGGATACCACAGGACCCTTACCACAGGCCAGATCGCCCTGGGTTATCTTATTGATCATTGGCGTTTGTGTATCATGGGTAACATCGGTTACAATGGCTACATTAGGTTTTATTTTGTGGGCTATCATTTCGGCGCCACGTAAACCTATTTCTTCCTGTACCGCATTAACTATATATAAGCCAAACGGCAGTTTTACCTTGTTTTCTTTAAGTAAACGGGCAACCTCAGCAATCATGAAGCCACCTGCGCGGTTATCCAGCGCACGGCCAACATAATAGCGATCGTTCAGCACCATAAATTCATCCTCATAGGTAATAACACAACCTACGTGGATGCCTAATTTTTCAACTTCTTCTTTTGAGGTACAGCCGCAATCTAAAAAGATATTCTTTAAGGTAGGCGCTTCTTCCTTATCACCGGCTGAGCGGGTGTGAATGGCGGGCCAGCCAAAAACAGCTTTAACAATACCCTTATCGGTATGTATGTTTACCCTTTTTGACGGGGCTATCTGATGGTCTGAACCACCGTTGCGTATCACGTAGATTAAGCCATCGCTGGTAATGTAATTTACAAACCATGATATTTCATCGGCATGTGCTTCAATAACTACTTTATACTCGGCTTTTGGATTGATGATACCAACCGCGGTGCCATAATTATCTACATAATGTTCGTCGATGTACGGTTTTATATAGTCGAGCCATAACTCCTGGCCTTTCCACTCAAACCCGGTAGGTGAGGGGTTGTTGATATATTTTTCAAAAAATGATAGTGACTTTTTGTTTACCACAGAAATATGCGGTGAGGCATCAGATTTTTTTTTAGCCATTTTTTAGCAAATTATGAATATGTAATATAGCAAATATAACAAAGCTGGTGGTAAATCTATAAAACAACCTGTCATATTGGAAACAAAAACGCAGTTTTATTATTAATTTAATACTAATGTTACAACATTAGCGTTTTTTTTTCAAATATGTAAAATTTAGCCCGCTTGATTAATTAGTTGTGATTAACTGTAAGTTTTACATTACTGTCACATTAATATTCATTTCAAATTCATTGTTGTTTCTTAATTTTACATCATCTATAATTTACTCCGCTGCCGTGAAACTATTCAAGCTCATTTGTATATTATTTGTTTTGGGTTTAACCTCATGTAATGTTGTTCAGTATGCAACCGTACCTGTTGATTATGCCCCTAAATTGGTTTTTCATCCTGATACTGCCACCATCCTGGTAGTTAACAGACTTACTTTTGATTCAACCAGAATCAGTAAAAGAAAGATAATCGCCCTTAAAGCAGCTGCCTACAATGCTGTTAAAGGGGCCGAAAAAGAATTAAAAATGCTGCCCGGTATTAAAGTGACCAGTCTGATAGATTCGGTGTCATTTGCTGCCAATACTGATTCCGTAAAACATCTTGCCGCTGCACACAAGGTTAGTTATATTTTAACGCTTGATGATTTTAACGCCGGTGTGGTGCTTGATAATGTACAATATGATGGTAATGCCCAGGTAGCTTATTATAGCGCCAAGGCAAGGGTTACTTTTACTTTGTACGAAAGTAATGGCATTTACTTTAAGAAACTGAAGGGAACGGCTGTTGAACCCGAAGATAATAGATTTGCATTCTCCATTAATGAAGCGGCACGTAGCGCGGCATTAGATGCGCTTAAAGACTATTTACCATACACCATAACCAACTATCGGCCGCTTTATAACCAGAGTGATGTATTACAGGCGGGTGTACAGCAAATATTGGCAGGCCGATTTGACAGGGCCTATAAAATATTAAACCCGCTGATTGATGGTGCGGATGCTAAGCTTGCCAGCAGGGCGGCTTATAATATGGCTGTGGTTTATGAGGCGCAGAACGATATTGAAGAAGCGCTTACCCTGGCCAAATTATCAAATCAAAAACAGCAGAACGATTATGCTACCGTACTTATAGCAGCATTAATTAAGGAGTGATAGTTTTTTCAAGTATTTCGTAATCAAAACCGTTTTTACTAAACAGTTGTCCCGTTTGTACAAAACCAGCCTTGAGGTAAAAGCCCATGGCTGATACCCGCGCATTGCACCACAACCTTTTAGCGCCGTTTGTTTTGGCAAAATCGGTGATATAATTTAACATCTGCCCGCCTATACCCATTTTTTGCACGCCATGATCAACCGCGAACTTGCGGAACTGGTAATCATCGCCTTCGGCAAATAATGATATTACACCAATAATATCATTGCCTTTAAACGCGGCAAAGTGAAGACCGTTATTATCCTCGTCCATTTCCATTTCGTGTAGCTTTTTTTCGGGGTATAAAACCCTTTGCCGCAAGCGCCAGGTAAGTTCAGGGCGTATTTGTTCTATGTAGATCATTGGTAGGTACTGCTCATTGCCGCGTGGCTATTACGTTTTTCGTTGTTGTTTGCTTTTTAAAGGTACTCAAGATGGCTTCGCCGTATGTCGTGACAAAAGTAACAAAAACACTTTTTTCTTTTTAGGCTTCTTTGCCGCACAAGGCCTTTGCCCTGCAAATCAGTCAGAACCACGGGCTGCAAACAGTTGCCCCTCCGCCAGCCGGCGGATCGCTCAAGACCATCGCTTCAGCAAATATTTGCTATGCCCCTGCAGCAGCACAAGGCCAGCTTGTTCTGCCTGATTTCGCCCGAAGCGAGCTGCAATTTTCTGAATCAGAATTTTCTGAATTTTAGAATTAACAGAATAAGAATAAATAAGAGCCAATTTACAAATCAAAAAGCGGGTAAAGGCCTGACAGAAAAGCGGGCCTGGGTGTTTTGCCTGTGAGAGGAAGCTTTTTTCTGTCTTGATCTTTTGGTTACTTTTGGATCAAGACAAAAGTAACTGGCCCTCCCGCGGCCAAGAGCGGGTCTGCAACATGCATATTCACCATGCAAAACCCACCCCACATTTTGACATTCCCTCAATCCCCATCCCCGGCAAAATTCCTATCTTTGCGGCAACATAAATAACCATCTATGCTTAAAGGATTTTTTAATGTTCCACCACCGCAAAACGAGCCTGTTTTAAACTATGGCCCGCGCAGTTTGGAACGTGTAGCGCTCAAGGCTGCTCTTGATGAGGCCCGCGCTCATCAACTGGATATACCTATGTACATCGGCGACAAAGAAGTACGTACCAGCACCAAGCTGGAGATCCGTCCGCCGCATGATCATAAACATTTACTGGCCACTTTTTCTGAAGGTGATGCCAAGCACGTTACCGCCGCCATTAATGCAGCTTTAGCTGCTAAGGCCAACTGGGAAAACTTACCATGGGAGCAACGTGCCGCAATATTTTTAAAAGCTGCTGATCTGCTTGCCGGTCCATACCGTGCTAAAGTGAACGCGGCAACCATGCTGGGTCAGTCAAAAAATGCTTACCAGGCCGAGATTGATGCGGCTTGTGAACTGATTGATTTTTTGCGCTTCAACGTGCAATACATGACTGAAATTTACCAGCAACAACCCCCGGTATCAGGCAAAGGTGTTTGGAACCGTGTAGAGCAACGTCCGCTGGAAGGATTCATATTCGCTTTAACACCATTTAACTTTACAGCTATCGCGGGTAACCTGCCGGCGTCTGCCGCTATGATGGGCAACGTGGTGGTTTGGAAACCTGCCTACACCCAGATATTTGCCGCCAATGTATTGATGGAGGTGTTTAAGGAAGCAGGTGTACCTGCTGGCGTAATCAACCTGATCTATGTTGATGGTCCTGTTGCCGGCGAGGTTATATTTAACCATCCTGATTTTGCAGGTATCCACTTTACCGGATCAACCAAGGTGTTCCAGAATATTTGGCAAACTATTGGTACCAATATCCATAAATACAAAACCTACCCACGCATTGTGGGCGAAACAGGTGGTAAAGACTTTGTATTGGCTCACCCAAGCGCTGATGCCGATGTGGTAAGTACAGCTCTTGTTCGCGGCGCATTTGAATACCAGGGACAAAAATGTTCGGCTGCTTCAAGGGCTTACATCCCGGCATCGTTATGGCCAGCGGTAAAAGCTAACATGCAGCGCGATATCACCTCGTTTAAAATAGGTCCGGTTGAAGATTTTGAGAACTTTATTAATGCCGTGATCAGCGAAGTATCGTTTGATAAACTGGCCAAATATATTGATGCTGCCAAAGCTGATAAAGGTGTTGAGCTGGTTGCCGGTGGTAACTATGACAAAACCAAAGGCTGGTTCATTGAGCCTACCGTGCTAAAAGTTGATGATCCGTACTATGTAACCATGTGCGAGGAGCTATTTGGCCCCGTATTGACCATTTATGTGTACGAGGACGCGAAGTTTGATGAGGTGCTTAACATTGTAGATAAAACATCTATCTACGCGCTTACGGGCTCTATTATATCGCAGGATAGGTATGCTATTGCCGAGGCTACTTACCGCCTACGCAACGCAGCCGGAAATTTCTACATTAACGATAAACCAACCGGAGCCGTAGTGGGTCAGCAACCATTTGGTGGCGCCCGCGGATCAGGTACTAATGATAAGGCTGGTTCTATGATCAACCTGTTACGCTGGGTATCGCCCCGCACCATCAAAGAGACCTTTGATCCGCCGAAAGATTATAGGTATCCGTTTTTGGCGAAGGAAGTATAATTTAGAGCCAGGAGAAAAGAGCCAGGATACAAGACATAAATAAACAAGAGCCGGAATATTCAACATTCCGGCTCTTTTATTTTTTGCTCTATTGACAAGAATATCTTTTTTCCTGATTCTTTTCTCTTAATTCTTTTTCTGGTTCGTCTTGTATCTTGACTCTTGCAGTCTTGGTTCTAATCTATTTAAACTTAAAAACATCCGCCAGATTAGCATTGTCGGTGGTGCTTACTTTCATGTCGTTAATTTTGCCGGTGCTCAGGCTGTAAACCCAGCCGTGTACCGATAATGGTTGGCCGGTTGACCAGGCGTTTTGAACTATGGAAGTTTTGCAAAGGTTATACACATTCTCGATCACATTAAACTCAACCAGGCGATCAGTACGTTTTCCAGCATCCTCAATAGCGTCAAGTTCATCGGCATGCAGGCGGTATACATCCTTTATATGGCGCAGCCAGTTGTCTATTAAACCGTATTGATGGTTGCTCATAGCCGCTATAATACCACCGCAGCCGTAATGACCGGTAACTATTACATGCCTTACCTTTAAAACATTAACCGCGTAATCCAGTACCGATAGCATGTTCATATCTGAGTGGATAACCATATTAGCAATATTGCGGTGTACAAATATTTCGCCCGGCGCTGTATTAGTGATTTGGTTGGCGGGTACCCGGCTATCAGCACAACCTATCCATAATACCGGCGGATTCTGCCCGTTGGCCAGTTTTTCAAAATAGTGAGGGTCAATTTTTAAGGTATCTTCAATAAATTGTTTGTTACCTTCCAGCAGGCTTTCGTAAGTGATATGGCTGGTGTCGTGAATATCTTTTTTAGCGCACATAGATATTTATTTTAGATGTTTTAAACAGATCCGTTTTTGCCAGCCCAAAATAGCCTTGATATTTTATGCAGGGCAACGGGCGAAAGATCGTAATATAAAATGGTAAGCAAAATTAATGGTATAAAATAAAAAATGGCAAAATCATACAGATTAAAAAAAAATCCTCCCATAATCCCGCCTAAAAAATAAAAAGAAAGCACGGTAAGGCGCACATATATCTTATTCCTGATAGTATCGGTTTTGGCAACATTAGGGTGCAGCCATTCAGATACATCGCCGCCCAGATCGGTAAATAAACCTGTTAAATGGGTTGATTTGATCAATCCGCCTGATATGGTTGATACAAGGCTGTTTTGTAACCCCATCGAAAAAATGATTACGCCAATTACCACCTCACGCTCGGTTTGGGTTTCGCGGTAAAAGTTGTGCCCGTAAATAGCTACAAACAGCAGTAACAATATTTCAATGATGATGGGGATGGAATGCGCTTTGTACCTGCTTTTATGCTCCATTGACCGCACAATAAAGTTGGATATAAAAGCGCCTGCAAAAAACATCAATAGCCAAACAACAAACACCACAATCTCGCTCCAGTTTTGCTCAACAATATGTTTAGCCAGCGTGGCCACATGCCCGGTGATATTGGAGGTAAAAGCTAAAAAGGCGATCATGCCGGCCACATTGGTTACGCCCGATACAAAGGCAGTTGATGATGCCAGCAATAAGTTTTGCTTTAAAGTACGTGCTTCTTTTGATTGCCTCAGCATAAAATATCAGCGCTTATTTGCAGCCGGATAAAATTAGGATAAAAATTGATGGTTTAAGTATTAAGGCTGTAATTTCAATATAAGCAGCTGTGCTTTCTTATCTCCACGCGTCATTGCGAGGAGGAACGACGTGGCAATCCCCAATAGGCAGAGCCGCTCTGTAAGTAGGGGATTGCCTCGCGCCTCGTAATGACGCGAAGGAAGGGCTAAGTTAGTAAATCGAATCTTCAGCTTCCCGTCAAAAAGAAACCCCGGCCATTTTCATGAACCGGGGTAAACCAAACATAAACCTCTCCACGCCTAAGCGTGGAAAAGCTTTTCTGTATCTTATATAAGGGTAACTAAACCCTGCTTAATGTGCTGCTACTGCAACGCTGTCCAGCTCATACACATAGCCTAAATTATGCGGACTGCTGTTACTGATCTTCATATCTTTAACCAATCCGGTGTTCAGATCTATCACCCAGCCGTGTACTTCCAGGTCATGGCGTTCCATCCAGGCATTTTGAATAATGGTGGTTTTGCACACGTTATACACCTGTTCGCTTACGTTAAGTTCAACCAGGCGATTGGTACGTGCCTGTATATCCTCAATGGCATCCAGTTCTTTGGAGTGTAGGCGGTAAACGTCTTTTATATGTCGTAGCCAGTTGTCAATAACACCAAATTGTTTGTTACCCATTGCTGCTGCCACGCCACCGCAACCGTAGTGCCCGGCCACAATAACGTGTTTTACCTTCAGCACGTTTACCGCGTAATCAAGTACGCTTAGCATGTTCATATCGGTATGAACCACTACATTGGCAATGTTGCGGTGTACAAATACTTCGCCAGGTTTGGTACCGGTTACTTCATTAGCGGGTACCCGGCTGTCGGCACAGCCTATCCATAATACCTTTGGGCTTTGACCCTTGGCCAGGTTATGAAAATATTCAGAATCTTCCTGCAATTTAAGGTCAACCCATTGGCTGTTACCCCGTAATAAAGCAGTGTAGCTATCGTCAGTAACCAGTTTTAAGTTATTATTTTGATTGTTATTATTTATTGTTGACATGATTTTCTTAGTTAGGGTTATACAATAATTCTTTTAAAGGAGGTACATCGTACTTGTCCTTTACATCTTGTAATTGCACAATGATGCCTTTGGTATAGGCGTTGTGCTTGTAATTGTGGATGATCTCGAGCACATCCGGGTCAATATACCGGGAGTTGGAGCCATCAATCACCACATCCGAACCTTTGGGCAAACTGGTTAAAGTAACCTGTATTGCGGCTTTGTTTAAAAACGAAACCTCTTCGGCCAGCCTTATCCTGATCACTTTTTTATCGCCATTTTTGTCTATCTGGTAAAAATATGGGTTGCGTAAATTGGTGCGCAGTATATAAAACACACCTACCAGCATACCTATTCCAACACCTATCAGGAGGTCGGTTAATACCACTGCTACAATAGTTATTACAAAGGGTATAAACTGGCTCAGGCCCATGTGCCACATGTGTTTAAACAGGCTGATACGGGTTAGTTTATACCCGGTCATGAGCAGTATGGCTGCCAGGCACGACAGCGGGATAAAGTTGATGAGTGTAGGGACAAGCAACAACGCTATCATTAATAGTACGCCGTGTACCACAGCGCTCATTTTGGTACGGGCACCGGCATTCACATTGGCCGATGAACGTACAATTACGGCTGTCATAGGCAAGCCACCTAATAAACCGCTAGTGATGTTCCCAATTCCTTGGGCCACCAGTTCGCGGTTGGTGGGTGATATACGCTTTATCGGGTCGATCTTATCAACGGCTTCCAAACTGAGCAAGGTTTCTAAACTGGCTACCACGGCAATGGTAAAGGCGGTTATCCAAACCCGTTCATTACTAATAGCGCTAAAGTTTGGCGATTTAAACAGCCCTAAAAACTCGCTGGTACTGTTTACAATTGGTATACGCACAAATTGCTTATCCAATAATGCAAAGTCGGTGCCTTTAAAAGCAAAGCTTAAACCAATGCCAGCCAAAACAACCAGTAAAGGAGCCGGAACAACAGCCACTTTTTTAATTTTTGGCCAGTATATCATCAGCAATAAAGAAACTGCAGCAATGATAACAGCGCCATAATTAATTCTGGATACCGCACGCAGTATACCTGAAAAGGTGTTGTGTGTATCCGTTTGGCTAAAGCGTTCGTCACCTTCATAATCGGCATCGTAACCTACAGCGTGTGGAAATTGCTTCATAATCAGGATAATACCGATAGCGGCAAGCATTCCCTCAATAACTGATGATGGGAAGTAGTTGGCTATGGTACCTGCTTTTAATACACCCAGCAACATCTGGAAAACCCCAGCCAGTACCAGAGCAAGCAAAAATGTATCATATGACCCAAGTCCGGTTATAGCGTTTAATACGATAACGGTTAAACCGGCTGCCGGCCCTGCTACGCTAAGTTGCGAGCCGCTTAATGTGCCAACCACAATACCTCCAATAATGCCTGTTAATACACCGGCAAACAAGGGAGCGCCTGATGCCAGGGCAATGCCTAAACATAATGGCAATGCTACCAGGAATACAACAATACTTGAAGGAAGGTCTTTTTTTAAGTTTTTGGGTAAAAAATATTTTTTTAGGTTGAGACTGCCCACGGCAGAGCCACCTTGCTCAGTTTGCATAAGATCAATAATTTGAATAAAAATTTAAATGAATTGTAAAGCGATAGCATCCGGATAGAGAACTATCCGGTTAATCATTTAAACGTTGGGTGGGGGGGTAGGTACCACGGGGTGGTATACCTGTTTGTACAGGCTGTTTTCGCGGTTGTGCAGTACGTTGCTTTCAACAACAAATGTAATAAAGGCTATACTATGCAGATCATACACATCAAAACCTTTTTTATCCTTAAAGGGATCTTTATCTGAACAGTCCTTTTCAGTTTTGCTTTCCTGTTCAAGCTGCAGAATAACCGCGCTTACGGTTTTGTTATCAAGATATAAAAACACAGGAGCAAGTGATATGGCCATCTTTAGCATAAAGACACCCATAAACATTATTACTACCAGTGTTTTAAAATTCCTGATCCTCATTAATACAAATATACAAAAATACAGCTGTAAGAACGCAGCGAATATGGTTTTAGTCTAATCTTACAATTTAATTACTATTTGGCCTCACCTAACTGCGTAGCATTCATGAGTGCCAATAAAAATATTAAATCGAATAATACTCTCCAAAGGAGAGGACTTTAAACTCACGCTTTTTTGAACCCTCTCCTTTGGAGAGGGCAGGGTGAGGCTAAATAGTTACCAATTTAATTACTATTTTTAACCTATTACAAACAACCTGAATTGTGAATAAGAAGCTCGGATTATTAAGGGAAAAACGTGAGAAGGCGTTTGAAGGTGGCGGCGCAGTACGTATTGAAAGCCAGCATAAAAAGGGAAAACTTACAGCACGGGAGCGTCTGCATTTTTTAATGGATGATGGATCGTTCCAGGAGATAGGGATGCTGGTTGCCCACCGCTCAACCGACTTTGGTATGGAGAAAGAAAAATACCCCGGTGATGGTGTAATAACGGGTTACGGTACCATAAACGGACGTTTAACCTATGTTTTTTCGCAGGATTTTACTGTTTTTGGTGGCTCGCTGTCAGAAACCCATGCCGAAAAGATCTGTAAAATCATGGATCTGGCCATCAAGAACGGAGCGCCGGTAATAGGCTTAAATGATTCGGGTGGTGCAAGGATACAGGAAGGCGTAGTATCACTGGGTGGTTATGCCGATATTTTTTACCGCAATACTATGGCATCAGGTGTGGTGCCGCAAATATCGGCCATTATGGGCCCTTGTGCAGGTGGTGCGGTGTATTCGCCGGCCATAACTGATTTTATTTTGATGGTAGAAAATACCTCGTACATGTTTGTTACCGGCCCTAATGTGGTAAAAACGGTTACGCATGAGGTAGTAACTTCAGAAGAACTGGGCGGCGCGACAACACATGCCACCAAATCGGGCGTTACACATTTTGCCTGTGCCAATGAAATTGCCGCTATTCAAAATATAAAAGATCTGCTGAGCTATATGCCCCAGAACTGTGAGGGCAGAGCGCCGGTCTTACCTTACGAAACACAGAACGAATTAAGGCCGGAGCTTAATACACTGCTGCCCGACATAGCTTCAACACCTTATGATATCCGCGAAATCATGGATCATGTAATTGATGCTGGGTCATTCCTGGAGGTACATAAGGATTTTGCCGAAAATATTGTGGTGGGTTTTGCCCGCCTTGCCGGTCGGAGCATTGGCATTGTGGCCAATCAGCCTGCCTTTTTGGCCGGAGTACTGGATATTCACTCATCAACCAAGGCGGCGCGTTTTGTGCGCTTTTGCGATAGCTTTAATATACCCTTGCTGGTGTTTGAGGATGTGCCCGGATTTTTGCCAGGTACCGATCAGGAATGGAATGCTATAATAACCAACGGGGCTAAATTACTGTATGCTTTTTGCGAGGCCACGGTGCCGCGCATCACCGTGATCACCCGTAAGGCTTATGGTGGCGCTTATGATGTAATGAACTCTAAGCATATAGGGGCTGATATGAATTTTGCATGGCCATCGGCAGAAATAGCTGTAATGGGTGCCAAGGGTGCGGCCGAAATTATTTTTAAACGCGAGATAAGTACTGCCGAAGATAAGGAAGCCAAGTGGAAGGAAATGGAACAGCTGTATTCAGAAACCTTTGCCAACCCTTATCGTGCTGCTGAACGTGGTTTTATTGATGAGGTGATAGAACCTGCCGAAACCCGCATAAAGTTGATACACGCCTTTAAAATGCTGGAAAATAAGGTGGTGAATAACCCGAGGAAAAAACATGGAAATATACCGTTGTAAGGGGTGAAGGATTTGGGGGCAAAGGATGGAAGGACAAAAGATAAATATAAAGAGTAAAAAAACGTTAATGTGAGGAGGAACGACGAAGCAATCCGCTATTTACAGAGGGGTCTGCTTATTGGGATTGCCACGTTATGCTCGCAATGACGCTTCTATATACTAACTAAATGATGTTAATAATTGCTTTCGGCCTTTGGCTTTAAGCCTTAAATTTTAAAAAGATGTCTGTAGTAAAACCTATTCTGCGGAGTTTTGATTATGATAAAGCCGTTGAGTTTTATGTAAACTGGCTTGGTTTTAAAATTGATTGGGAAGATAAGCCTGATAACACCCCGCTTTTTATGCAGGTTTCCCTGCGCGATGTAGTATTTTACATATCCGAGCATCATGGCGATACCAGTCCGGGAGCGCATATACACATTGATGGTTTTAAGGATCTGCGTACCTATCATCAGGAATTGATAGATAAGCAGTACAAATATAACCGCCCGGGATTGGAAGTGCCGGAGTGGAACCCCAAGGCGATCAGCGTGACTGTATATGACCCTTTTGGTAACCGTATTACTTTTGGCGAAGAATTAGCCTGACCTGATTTGCCCTTAATTTGTCGCTTTTACACCGCATGAGGTTCATTTAATGCTGGTATGTTTGTATCATACATTTAAATATTAAAACATCATGGCAACTAAAATTTTTGTAAACCTACCCGTAAAAGATCTTAACAAGTCAATCGAGTTTTTTATCAGTCTCGGTTATAGTTTTAACCCCCAGTTCACCAATGAGCAGGGTGCGGCATTAGTTATTAGCGATACCATATATTTTATGCTGTTAACCGAGCCTTTTTTTAAATCGTTCATTAAAAAAGAGATCGCCGATGCTACCAAAGTAACCGAAACCATCAATTGCATTTCGGTAGATAGCCGGGAAGCGGTTGATGAGATTGTCCGTAAGGCAGTAGCGGGAGGAGCCACTGTACCTAATGATAAACAGGATTATGGCTGGATGTACGGTCACGGTTTTCAGGATCTTGACGGTCACCTGTGGGAGTTTTCGTATATGGATATGAGCGCTATACCTCAGCAAGGGTAAAATGTGATGATTTTATATCTAATCTTATATTCATCACGTTATTGCGAGGTACGAAGCAATCCCTAACATACAAATCGGGGGTATCTTCGTGCCTCGTAATGACATCTTGAGTATTTAATACCAGGTTTTGTATATTTATAAAAAAGATAGTATGAAAAAACTTTGCTTATTGATCTGGTGCTTGCTACCCATGTCTTTAATAGCACAAGAAACTTTTAACATAAACGGCAATGTAAAGGGTTTAAAAACCGGGGATAAGATCTACCTGTTCTATCAGTCGGATGATCAAACGAAGAGCGATTCTGCCAATGTGCAAAACGGTAGTTTCCATTTTACAGGTGCTTTAGCGCACCCCACACAGGCATCTCTTTATCTTAATAGAAACCCTTTGGTGAATAAGGTTGCCAAAGGTGAGAATCTGGACATATTTCGCTTTTATGTAGAAACCGGTAAAATAAACCTTAACAGCACTGATTCCCTTAAACATATCACAGTTACAGGATCGCCGATCAATAAAGACTACACCGAGTGGAAAGCCCTGCGTAAGCCAGTTGAAGATAAGTTGGATGCCTTAGACAAGGAATTTGATATGCTATCCGATTCGCAAAAAAAAGACCAGCAGATTTTTACAAGTATGATAGCCAGGGAAAAACAGTATATGCAGGAATTAAATGTTGCAGGTTTGGAATTTGCGAAAACTCATCCCAACTCATATCTGAGTCTCCTTGCTTTAAAACAGGCTGCAGCAGGAGCAGAAACAGCCGAAGCTGCTGCACAGGCATACCATAATCTTTCACCACAACTAAAAAATACAGAGATTGGGAAGAGTATACCTGTGTTGCTGGCATCGTCAGCAAAAACAAAAATTGGCAGCCCGGCAATTGACTTTACACAAGCTACACCTGAGGGTAAAGCTGTAAAGTTATCTGATTTTAAAGGCAAATATGTATTGGTAGATTTTTGGGCGAGTTGGTGCGCCCCGTGCCGTGATGAAAATCCTAATTTGGTTGCAGCTTACAACAAGTATAAAGATAAAGGCTTTACCGTTTTAGGTATATCACTTGATAATCCTGGCAAAAAGGAGGCCTGGATGAAAGCTATAGCAGACGACAAGCTGACCTGGACACAGGTTTCTGATTTGAAAGGTTGGGATAATATGGTTGCGTTGCAATATGGGGTGCGTAGTATCCCGACCAATTTCCTGGTAGATACTACCGGAAAGATTATTGCCAAAAACCTGAAAGGCGAAACCCTGAATAATAAACTGGCTGAATTATTCGACAAGCCTGCAAAGTAAAAAAGCTTTTACGTGATGGAATGGAGGTTGTAAATCGTCTGAAATGATAAACTTATTCCGCGCGCCATTGCGAGGTACGAAGCAACCCCCGATATGCAGAGCCGCTCTGTACAGTTAGGGATTGCTTCGTACCTCGTAATGACGCGCGGGGAGATGTTAAACAAAAAAGACCATCCGATTATAGGATGGTCTTTTTTTATGTTGTCCCACACCTTTCAGTGGGCCGGGCATCTATCAAACTTTGATTTCTACTTCAACACCGCTAGGCAATTCAAGTTTCATCAGGGCATCTACAGTTTTTGAATTAGAGCTGTAAATGTCTAATAAACGCTTGTATGAGCATAATTGAAATTGCTCACGTGCCTTTTTGTTTACGTGTGGTGAACGTAATACAGTGAAAATTTTCTTTTCGGTTGGTAACGGAAGTGGTCCGCTAACTACAGCGCCTGTTGGCTTTACTGTTTTTACGATCTTCTCGGCAGATTTATCTACCAGGTTGTAATCGTAAGATTTTAATTTGATCCTGATTCTTTGGCTCATGTTGTTTTAATTTTAACCACCCTAAGAGCTATTTATTAGGGCAATTGTTGAATTATTGATTTATTGAATTACTGAATTAGCTTTCTTGTGATTTAATTCACTCAATCACTAATTCAATAATTCAAAACTATTTACGCATTAGCAGCGGCTTTTTTGCCTTTTACTTTAGCTATTACTTCGTCCTGTACGTTACGTGGCGCTTCAGCATAGTGATCAAACTCCATGGTTGAAGTAGCACGACCTGAAGTGATGGTACGTAACTGAGTTACATAACCAAACATTTCTGAAAGTGGTACAGTTGCTTTAATAACCTGTGCACCCGCACGTGAATCCATACCTAAAAGCTGGCCACGGCGACGGTTCATATCACCGATTACATCACCCATGTTTTCTTCAGGGGTAAGGATCTCGATTTTCATGATTGGCTCAAGCAATACTGGTTTACATTTTGGCAATGCCTCACGATAAGCCATTTTTGCAGCTAACTCGAAAGATAGCGCATCTGAATCGACCGCGTGGAATGAACCATCAATTAACCTTACTTTTAAGCTGGTTAATGGGAAGCCGGCCAATACACCGTTATCCATTGACGCTTTGAAGCCTTTTTCAACAGATGGAATAAACTCACGAGGGATTGAACCACCGCTAATTTCGTTCACAAACTGTAAACCTTCCTGACCTTCGTCATTTGGTGATAATATAACCTGTATATCAGCAAATTTACCACGACCACCGGTTTGTTTCTTGTAAGTTTCACGGTGTTGTATAGTACCTGTGATAGATTCTTTGTAAGCTACTTGTGGTGCACCTTGGTTAACCTCTACTTTAAACTCACGTTTTAAGCGGTCCATGATGATATCAAGGTGAAGCTCGCCCATACCTGAAATTACAGTTTGACCGGTTTCTTCGTCTGATTTTACGTGGAAGGTTGGATCTTCTTCAGATAATTTACCTAAAGCTATACCTAATTTATCTACGTCGGCCTGTGTTTTAGGCTCAATAGCTAAACCGATAACCGGCTCAGGGAAGTTCATTGACTCCAGAATGATCGGGTGTTTCTCATCGCAAAGGGTATCACCTGTTTTGATATCTTTAAAGCCTACTACCGCAGCAATATCACCAGCACCTACGTTAGGGATTGGGTTTTGCTTGTTAGCATGCATCTGGAATATACGGGAGATACGCTCTTTGTTGTCAGAACGCATGTTATGTACATATGAACCAGCCTCTAAATTACCTGAGTATACGCGGATAAAGCACAAACGACCCACGAAAGGATCGGTAGCAATTTTAAAAGCTAATGCTGCAAATGGCTCTTTTTCTGATGGTTTACGCAAGATTTCTTCGCCAGTATCAGGGTTATGACCTATAATACCTTCAACATCCATTGGCGATGGCAATAATTCCATCACATAATCAAGCATGGTTTGTACACCTTTGTTTTTGAAAGATGAACCGCAAACCATAGGAACAATTTTAGCATCTAAAACAGCTTTACGTAAAGCATCTAATACTTCGCGCTCAGTGATTGTTTCAGGAGCATCAAAAAATTTCTCCATCAGGCTTTCGTCATACTCAGCTACTGATTCCAATAATTTTTCTCTCCACTCGGTTGCTTCCTCAATCATATCCTCAGGAATAGGCACTTCGGTAAAGGTCATACCTTTATCATGCTCATTCCAAACAATACCTCTCCAGTTAATTAAATCAACAACACCTGTAAATTTCTCTTCAGCACCAATTGGTAACTGTAAAGGAACAGCGTTGCTGCCTAACATGCTTTTTACCTGTTTTACAACATTTAAAAAGTCGGCACCAGAACGGTCCATTTTATTAACGAAACCTATACGGGCAACGTTATAATTGTTAGCAAGTCTCCAGTTAGTTTCAGATTGTGGCTCAACACCATCAACCGCGCTAAAAAGGAATACTAAACCATCTAATACACGCAGTGAGCGGTTTACCTCAACGGTAAAATCCACGTGCCCAGGTGTATCAATAATGTTGATATGATATTTTTGGCCTCTGTAGTTCCAATCTACAGTTGTAGCTGCAGATGTAATAGTAATACCACGTTCCTGCTCCTGCGCCATCCAGTCCATTGTTGCAGCACCTTCGTGCACTTCACCAATTTTATGGCTTACGCCCGAGTAATAAAGGATACGCTCCGTAGTAGTAGTTTTACCGGCATCAATGTGGGCGGCAATACCTATGTTTCTTGTATATCTTAGATCTCTTGACATATTAATTGTTGAGTTGTTGAATTAGTGAATTAGTGAGTGAAACGAATTTAAAAGTTACCTTATTCATTCAGTTATTCCCTAATTCAGTCATTCGCTAATTTTATTAAATGAATTGGTGAAATAATGAATTATTGATTAGTATAATGTTACCAAATCAATAATTCACTAAATCAATAATTCACTAATTAAAATCTAAAGTGTGAGAACGCTTTGTTGGCTTCAGCCATTTTATGCGTATCTTCTTTTTTCTTCACTGCTGCACCTTCGCCTTTAGCTGCTGATATGATTTCGCCGGCTAATTTCTCCATCATGGTTTTTTCACCACGACGACGAGCATAGCTGATCAGCCATTTCATACCTAAAGCTATTTTACGCTCCGGACGAACTTCTGTAGGAACCTGGAAGTTAGCGCCACCTACACGGCGGCTTTTAACTTCAACCGCAGGCATTACATTGTTTAAAGCCTTTTTCCAGGTTTCTAAACCGCTTTCGCTGGTTTTCTTTTCAACAATATCAACTGCGTTGTAGAATATAGCGTATGCGGTAGATTTTTTACCATCATACATCATGTTATTTACGAACCTTGTTACCAGGGTATCATTGAACCTTGGATCAGGAAGGATAATTCTCTTTTTTGGTTTTGACTTTCTCATTGCTATCTATCCTCCTTAATTATTTCTTTTTACCTTTTGCAGGGGCTGCAGCAGCTTGTCCTGGTTTAGGGCGTTTAGTACCATATTTAGAACGACGTTGGTTCCTGCCGGCTACACCTGATGTATCTAATGCACCACGGATGATGTGGTAACGTACACCTGGTAAATCCTTAACACGACCACCACGAATTAAAACAATAGAGTGTTCTTGCAAGTTGTGACCTTCACCAGGGATGTAAGCATTTACTTCTTTTCCGTTGGTTAAGCGCACACGGGCAACTTTACGCATTGCTGAGTTTGGTTTTTTAGGGGTAGTGGTATACACACGGGTGCATACTCCTCTTCGCTGTGGACAGCTGTCCAACGCTGGTGACTTACTCTTGTCAACCAGAGCTACTCTACCTTTTCTAACTAATTGCTGAATAGTAGGCATTTTTTCCTTTTTGTATTTACAGTTTTATCCTTATTTTAAGGACTGCAAAGGTAGGCACTATTTTTTGATTTTCAAGGGCTTGTATGAAAAAGATTTTGTAATAGGTTGATTAGGTGGGGTGAGCGGGCGGAAAGTGGGGATTAAGCTCATAGTCTTGTCAACCTGAGTGATAGCAAGGAATCTGGTATGAGGCTACCCCATCGGGTCTGCCTCTATGTAGAGAAACTTTTGTAGAGAAACTTAAAGAGGCGATAAAAAACTCGTCCTTGAATTGAATATGATCTTGGTCTCTGCGTAGTAATTATACCAAAGAAAACGGTGACGATATTTTGCCAGTAGTTGAATTTATTAACTACTGATTATCAGCTATTTGTTCATGTTCACGGATGTTCACCACCGTGAACGTGAACACTTCTTACCCTTGGTAACGTAGTAAACTAACTGAAAAGCGTTATTACTGCTAATATCTCCTGCCAGCCCGCTTTTCGCTCATACTGCACAGGCCTTAGCCGCAGGGCCGGTATCCGCTACAATCGGGTTTATATGGGTAAATCTTCTGCCCTATCGGGGCTGCCGCTTTGTAGAATCGAGTGCCCAAAGCCTTTGCACCGTAGGTGCTACCCAGCTTTTCCAATTAAATTTTCTTCAATTCAGTAAAAATTATACTTTTGCCGCCCCAACGCGAAAGTAGCTCAGTTGGTAGAGCACGACCTTGCAAGGTCGGGGTCGCGAGTTCGAATCTCGTCTTTCGCTCAAATCCCTTCATCACCCATGAGGGGATTTTTTTATTTATGCCTCTTTTAATAGCTGGTTTATTATCTTCAACTCATTAAACCCAACCAACAATCATGAAAACTGACCTGTATACCAAAGTTATTCTTACCATTATTGCAGTTGCCCTAACCCTTAATCTAATTAAAAACAGCATCACCCCTGCCATGGCCGATAATAAAAAGTATGTGACCCTGCCTGTAAACCCCGATGGCAGCATAAACGTGAACATTAATAAAATGAACGAAACGATGGATGTGAATATTAAAAACGTTGAAAGAGGCGCATTATATTACGTATCACCCATACCGGTAAAAATTACTCCATAATGGAATATTAATTTCTAATATAATAACTATAATATATTTTACAGTTATATGCTTAATTAACTGAATGTAAATCGGTCAATTAATAGTTAGTTAAGATTAAATGAAAGCAGGTATAGCGCAAGGTCACGCCTGCTTTTTTGTTAGAAGCCTGCATGTTCAATCTTTTTATAGAGATACGACGTTTCCGGTGTAAAATTCTTTGCCTTGAGCATCCATATTTTGTACCCATGTTGCTTTTCTTGCAATTGAAAGATATTGGCTATGTTAAAAGCCACTTCTCCTTTAGCCTCTGATCTTTCATATGTAAATAAATTTACTGCATTCAAATAAATACTCAGGGCGTTATCGTAATCTTTTAATTTAAAATATACATCGCCCAATTTCGTTTGCAAACGAACATCGTCCGGCTTTTCTTTTATAGCGGGTTGAAGCATGGCAATGGCTTCATTAAACCTGCTTAGCATATTGTATGCATAAGCCATTTGCAGGGCAACACTAACTGTAAATGGATTAACGCCACGGGCCATTTCAAGATAGGTTAAAGCAATTTCATATTCGTTAAGATCATTATATGTCCTCCCCATTAGATAATTATATCGGGCGGTATCCCGGTAAACGTAATAAGTTTTTACCCATGAAGGTTCCGGCTGTAGATCAAGCTCTTTGAAATGCGATGCCGGAAGCAATGCAACCGGATGCCAGTTTCGCTCAATCCTATATTTAAGATTGCCTATATTTTTATAAAGGGTTGTATCCTTAACATATCTCCCCCCTGGGCCAATTGAAAATGCCCCCCGCAAATCAAACATAAAAAACACTTGGTGTTCAATATAAATATAGCCGTAAACGTAATTTTTAGCTGTATCAGCTTTCGGTATTACCACCCATTTGCGCTCACATTTAGTGTATCGTTGGTCAAACTTAAGGCCGGTTGCGAAGGAAGAGGCAACTTGTGAGAAGCTCAGGTGACTAACGCAAATCATTATAAAAATAAGTAACCATCTCATTCAATAAATATAAAAAAAATCCGCAACCGTTAAGCTGCAGACTTTCTTATTATTCGAAAACTATAATCAAACGCTACCGCAGCACTTCCCTGCTTATCACTATTTTCTGTATTTCTGATGTCCCTTCGCCTATTGTGCAAAGCTTGGCATCACGGTAAAATTTCTCTACCGGGAAATCTTTTGTATAGCCGTATCCACCAAATATTTGCACAGCCTCATTAGCAGCACGTACGGCCACTTCCGATGCAAAATATTTTGCCATAGCCGATTGCTTAGTTACCGGCAAATGGCGATGCTTTAAATCGGCGGCTTGCATTATCAGGAGTTCGGCAGCTTCTATTTCAGTAGCCATATCTGCCAGCTTAAATGCAATACCCTGGAAATTGCTAATGGGCTGCCCAAACTGATGGCGCTCCTTTGAGTAGGCTACAGCAGCTTCAAATGCGCCTTTTGCAATACCTAATGATAAAGCCGCTATTGATATCCGTCCGCCATCAAGCACTTTCATGGCTTGTTTAAAACCATCTCCTTCTGCACCTAATAAATTCTCTTTAGGTACACGACAGTTATCAAATATCATTTCGGTGGTTTCTGATGCGCGCATGCCCAGTTTATTCTCCTTTTTACCGGCGTTAAAACCTGGCGTGCCTCTTTCAATAACAATTGTCGATATTCCTTTTGAATCGCCTTTGCTACCGGTACGCACCATTACCACCGCTATATCGCCAGATTTACCGTGAGTGATCCAGTTTTTTGAACCATTCACAATATAATGGTCGCCATCCAATACCGCTGTAGTATTCATGCCCATCGCGTCAGATCCGGTGTTGGCTTCGGTTAACCCCCATGCCCCCAGCCATTCGGCGGTAGCCAATTTGGGTAACCATCTTTGTTTTTGCTCGTCATTTGCAAACGCCAGAATATGCCCTGTACATAAAGAGTTATGCGCCGCAACTGATAAACCTATTGATCCGCAAACTTTAGCTATCTCAACAATAACGGTAACATACTCGGCATAGCCAAAGCCCGATCCTCCGTATTCTTCAGGGACCAATACGCCCATCATGCCGGTTTCGCCTAATTGTTTAAAAAGGTCTATCGGGAAAAACTGCTCTTCGTCCCATCGCATTACATTTGGCCTGATGTATTTTTCGGCAAAATCCTTTGCCATTTGGCCTATCATTTTTTGATTATCGCTTACAGAAAAGTCATAGCCCGTAGGGCTATCTGTTAATATATGATCCATTTTTTTGTTCGTATTATAATTGATTTCAGTAAAACTAACCATTAATTCCTCTATTTGATTTAGGCATAAATACCATAAAAATCAATAACAAAACGGTATTTAGTATAAATAATGGGTTTAAAATATAATAGGCTAATTTACTATGCATGCATAGTAAATAAAAATATTTTTTAATTTATTTTTTTCTGCTGACATAGGGCTGTCACTATCGGGTTGTTATTTTGAATTACAAACCAAAAACAACAACATCATGTCACTAATTGAATTTTTTCTGAAACAACTGAACGAGGAGTCAATAACAACCCGTAAAATGTTAGAGCGTGTGCCAAACGACAAATACGATTGGCAACCGCACCCAAAAAGCATGGACATCCGTCGTCTGGCAACACATATTGCCGAACTGCCAACCTGGATCACTATGACTTTGACTACTGATGAGCTTGATTTTGAAAACAATGCCTATGCGCAAAAGAACGTGGATAATACCAGCGAGCTAATGGAGGTATTTGAAAGATCGCTTATTGACGGGCGCTCGCAATTGATACCTGCCAACGAAGCCAAGCTTGACGAGATATGGACTTTAAGAAGCGGCGATATAATTTATAGTAAGAGAACCAAAAGCGAAGTGATACTTATGTCATTATCGCAAATTATTCATCACCGTGCACAACTGGGTGTGTATTTACGCCTGCTAAATATACCTATACCAGGTAGTTACGGACCAAGTGCTGATGAGATGGATTTTGTAAAGAGTGAAGCGGAAGTATAGTTTGCTATTAACCACAGAGTACACTAAGAATTAAAAGTCCAATTAACACAAAGAGCACAAAGGTTTTATACTTTGTGCTCTTTGTGTTTTAAAGCATAGGATATGGTTTTGTTTTACGGTTAAAAACCGCTATTTAATTCACAGTAAGCTTAACAATAGTATCAACCGGATCCATTACCAGGCCGGTGGTATAGATAAACACGCCCTCGGGTTGCTGTTTAAATTTAACAGCGCTGCCATTGCTTAGCAAAGCTGCTTTGGTAACGGTTTCTTTTACCTTCGGGATAAAAATATAATCCCCGCCCTGCTGACTGGTTATATGGGCATACATGGTTTTGCCTTTTACCGTAACCACACCCCATTGTTGCGGCGGTATAGTGCTGCCACGAGTGCCGTAAATACTTTCTCCATTTTTTTGCACCCATTTACCAACAATGGCCAGCGTATCTGTAAACTCCGGTTGGATTTTGCCATTTGGCATCGGCCCTATGTTCAATAAGAAATTGGCATTGCGCCCCGCCGAGTTCACCAGGTACTGGATGATCTGTTTGGATGATTTATAGCTATTATCAGTAATCTTAAAACCCCAGCTGTTGTTAATGGTTTCACAGGTTTCTAACGGCAGCGTACCAATTTTTGATTCACCGCTAAAGCCGGTAGTATTGGCACCTGGCAAATCTTTCTCAAACATCTGGAAATCTTCGCCATCCTTTGGTGCCAAATGGTGGTTGTTCCCTACCAATATAGATGGGTTAAGTTTATGTATTAAACCATAAATTTCATCATAATGCCAGTTGGCCGCAGTGCGTTCCCAGTTACCATCAAACCATATCCCTTTTACACCGGGGTATTTGGTAATTAGTTCAGTAAGCTGGTCTTTCATAAATTTAATATAGCTGTCCCAGTCGCCCTTTACCGGTTTGCCATCAACAATCTGGCTGCCAAAAGCATAATCGGGCCGGCCCCAGTCTAATAACGAATAATAAAAATGCAGCTCTATACCTTCTTTTTCACACTCTTTAGCCAGTTCCATTAATGGGTCTTTATGGTAAGGCGTAGCATCAACAATATTATATGGCGATACCTTTGTACCAAACATGCTAAAGCCATCGTGGTGGCGTGAGGTAATGGTAATATATTTCATCCCCGCTTTTTTGGCAAAAGCTACCCACTCTTTAGCATTAAATTCCTGCGGATTAAAAAATCCGGCTAAACGCTTATAGCTATCATAGGGGATCTTCTTTTCGTGCATCACCCACTCACCATCGCCCAAAATGCTGTATATACCCCAGTGAATAAATAAGCCAAACTTCATGTCCTGAAAATTCCGTCGCGCAGCCATATTACCCGCCGTAGGCACATAAGTTTCTTGCGCCACAGCATTATTCAAGCCCGCAGTGGTAATAAGCATCAGGCAAGCTATAATTAACTTTCTTTTCATATTTATTGGTTTTATAATTGAAATATCTTATCCATTAAAACCCACTTTCCTCCAGCAACGGCTCCCTTCAAGGGCTGCTGATATTTCCACATCAACTGTTCCCATTCCTGTACTTTCACATTGCCCTCATCCATAGCGGCTTTATTTGCAAAGCTAAAATCGTCCGCTGTTTCCATTATCATAAATAAGCGCGCACCATACCGGTAAATCTCCATATTGATAATTCCCGAACCACTTATGCTATCCAATACTTCTGGCCATACGTTTTTGTGATGAGCCTCGTATTCGGCTATCAGCGCGGCATCATCTTTAAGATCGAGGGTTAAGCAATATCTTTTCAAGGTAAATGGTGTTGGTCAATTGGTTGTACAAGTAACCAAATGTTTGGCATAATTACAAACGACATCTATTAATCACTTTCCGAAATTATCTATAATTTTATTCTATTAAAACGTTAACATTAATGGCCGATATTCTATTTAAAACGCCAAATCTTACCATCAGGCGTTTCACAACCCATGATGATGCTTTTATTTTTGAACTGCTGAACACACCTAACTGGAAGGAGTTTATAGGCGAGCGGAATATCAATTCAACTCTCGACGCAATAAATTACCTTCATAAAGGCCCACTGGCACTTTATACCCAATACGGCTATGGCCCCTGGTTGATAACCTTGAAAGAGACCAACCAACCCATTGGTATGTGCGGTTTATTTAAGCGTGATTACCTCGACAAGCCTGATCTCGGCTTTGCCTTTTTACCTGGCTTTGAAGGTAAAGGATTTGCTTACGAAAGCAGTATGGCCACTCTTAAGTACGCGACTGATAACTACAATTTAGAATTTCTTTACGCCACAACAACCGATAAAAATTTCCGTTCGCAACGTTTGCTTGAGCGGTGCGGCTTTATTAGAAACGGGCAGGTAACCCCACCCGGTGAGGAGGAATTATTATTATACAAATTCACTTTACAATAACATAATATAGCCTTTACGTAACAGCATGTATAATTTATGAGTGTTTAATATCTTTAGCCATGGTAAATTCCCGCAGAGATTTTCTTAAAAAAGCAGCGCTGTTAACAGGGGCCGCAGGTTTAAACAGTGTTATACCAAACTCTATAGCCAAAGCTATGGCTATAAACCCGGCTGCTGGCAGCACCTGGATGGATGCTGAGCATGTTGTTATCCTGATGCAGGAAAACCGCTCATTTGACCATTGCTTTGGCTCGTTAAAGGGTGTAAGAGGTTTTAATGACCCACGGGTTATTGACTTACCTAACAAAAATCCGGCTTGGTTGCAATCAAACGCCAAAGGCGAAACCTACGCGCCGTTCCATTTAGATATCAAGAACACCAGAGCTACCTGGATGAGCTCGTTACCGCATAGCTGGAGCAATCAGGTAAATGCTCGTAATGATGGTAAATTTGATCAATGGCTGATAGAAAAGCAATCCGGACATAAAGAATATAAAGATATGCCTTTAACGCTGGGTTATCACAAAAGAGAGGATCTCCCTTTTAATTATGCCCTGGCTGATGCCTTTACTGTTTGCGATCAAAATTTTTGCTCGTCGCTTACCGGCACAACGCCAAACCGGCTTTTTATGTGGAGTGGTACTATCCGGAAAGATCAGGACGAAAATTCAAGGGCTAATGTTTGGAACGAGGATGCCGATTTTGGCACCTTAAACTGGACAACCTTCCCGGAACGTTTGGAAGAAAATGGCGTATCATGGAAGTGTTACCAAAACGAATTATCAATAAATGTTGGTTTTGAGGGCGAGGAAGACGCATGGCTTTCAAATTTTACCGATAACGCTTTAGAGTTTTTTGAGCAGTATAATGTTAAGCTACATAACCAGCATATCATCTACTTAAAAAAACAACTGCAATTATTGCCAAAGCAAATTGCATCAGCAGAAGAACAAATAAAAGGCTTAGCTGATGGGGATGCTCAATTAGCTCAGCTTAAAAAACAACTTAAACAGATGTGGGCTGAATTGGATAGTATAAATAAAGATAGGGCTATTTTAGAACCGGGTGCTTTTGACAAGCTATCGCAAAAGGAAAAAAACATTCACCTTAAAGCATTTAACACCAATAAAGGAGACCCGAATTATCACCAGCTCACCACTTTAAAATATAATGATGATGGCACGGAACGTGAGCTAAAAGTGCCAAAAGGAGATGTATTACATCAGTTTAGAGAAGATGTAAACACCGGCAAATTACCTGCTGTATCGTGGCTTACCGCTTCAGAAAACTTTTCTGATCACCCCGGTGCTCCCTGGTATGGTGCCTGGTATTTATCAGAAGTACTGGATATACTTACCCATAACCCCGAAGTATGGAAAAAAACCATCTTTATATTAACCTATGATGAAAATGATGGCTATTTTGATCATATCCCACCCTTTGTAGCACCAAACTCTCATAAAGCAGGCACTGGCAAAGTATCAAACGGGATAGATACGCGTGTGGAATTTGTAACGCTTGACCAGGAACTGGCCCGCGAAGGTTTTCCTGATAAATATAAAAAAGAGAGCGCTATAGGTTTGGGCTACCGGGTGCCTATGGTTATTGCCTCGCCCTGGAGCAGAGGAGGATATGTAAATTCAGAAGTTTTTGACCATACATCTACACTGCAATTTTTAGAAAAATTCCTGGCTCATAAAACCGGCAAGCAAATTAAAGAACATAATATCAGCAATTGGCGCCGTACAGTTTGCGGCGACCTTACATCGGTATTCAGGCCGTATAATGGCGAGAAATTGCCTGCGCTTACCTTCTTAAATAAGGATAAATCAGCCGAGGGTATACACAAAGCACAGTTTAAAAAACTGCCATCTGATTATAAAAAGCTAAGTTCTCATGAAATAGCGCTGATAAAAAAGGCACCACATACATCGCCCTATATGCCGCAACAGGAAAAGGGCATTAAACCTGCTAACGCGTTACCATATGAATTGTATGCTGATGGTAAGCTTAGCGCTGATAAAAAGTCCTTCGAGATAAAATTCAAGGCAGGGGATGATGTGTTTGGAAAACAGGCAGCCGGCGCTCCGTTTAATGTATATGCGCCGGGTAAATATGCTGCTTTTCATGATCCACAAAAAATGGAGGCTGTACGCACCTGGAGCTATGCCCTTACACCGGGCGATAGCTTAACTTATGTTTGGCCGATAAATGAGTTTGAAAATGATAATTACCATTTGCGCGTTTATGGCCCAAACGGCTTTTACCGGGAGTTTAAAGGCAATGCCAATGACCCATTGTTTGATGTAGGCTTTGCTTACCAGGTAATTAACAAAAAGCTGAACGGTAAAATTATACTTACGTTCTCATTAGGGATGAATGGTAAACCACTTACTGTTGATATAATAGATAACTCATACAAAACAGGAAAGCGACAACTGAACGTTCAGCGTGAATCATTTATAGCACAGACAGTTATACTTGACTTTGCCAAAAGCCACGGCTGGTATGATTTCAGCATAAAAGTTAATGGTTACACCAACTTTGAAAAAAGATATGCCGGCCGTGTAGAAACTGGCAGAGATAGCTTCTCGGACCCATTAATGGGCAGAGCCATCGTTTAGTTTTCTGTTAGCAGTGGATTATATCGTTGCCGTGACCGATACTTCCTTAAACAATTTCAGGGTGAACGCATTGTCCGCTGTCATTTTTTGCTGACCGGCAGGAGTAAGTACCAAGTCCTTGCCCGTACCGGAGTTGACATTGTTTTTATTGCAGGAAACAAAGCCAATAATTAAAATGCATAAAATAACAGCGGAGACTTGCGAGTCATAAGGTCGGTGTTAATTTATTTTCACCTGGTTTATAATTATTACGCAGGCAGTGAGTTAAGTGCTACAGCCAACTCAAAAATTAACGAACCAAAACAACCTGCATGGTATCTAACGTTGCGGCCCGGGTAGCTTTATTTAAAAAAGCGGGCTTAAGGCGGGTAATGGCATAATGCGGAAACCAGGCAAGCTTTTGTACCTGCCGGCCTTTAGCAGCCAGGTCAGCTACCGCACCGGGATTACCATAAAATATAAATGATGTAACAGGTATTTTTTCTTTTCCTCCGGGATATAAAGTGATAATTGTTGGATCAATATAAAAATCCATCGGGTGCGATCCTATTTCATGGTTTTGCACCACCGGTAATTTATCAGGGTTATGGTGATTGATCCACATGGCGGCCTCACTGCCTGATTGGTAATGCAGCAGCGATGGATAAAACGCAAAGTTCAGGTAAATATTTACGATGAAAGCCGCAATAAGTGTGCGGAATGCGGTTTGCCTGAAATCTGTTTTTGGAAAACTCCCCGGCAAAATAAGCATAATGCCCAGCCATATAACGATCATAAGTGCAATGTGCCAGCTAAACCCCTCCGGGCGGAAAAAATAGTGCAGCACAGCTATAATTACCAATATTAAACTAACTACAACTATCTGCGTTATGCGGATAGTATTAAGCGTTTTCGGCGACTGCAAACCATATAAATACTGCGCTGTAATAATGGCAAAAAACGGAAACACGATATTCAAATAATGCGGTAGCTGAAACTTTGAGGCCGAGAACAGCAGAAAAGTAAGCATTGCTCCACTAATGCAAAACCACTCGCGGTTATGTACATTTTTAATACCTGTTTTTATGAATTGATAAATGGCAGCAAACAGCAGCAGCGACCAGGGCAAAAAGGCCCATAAAGTGGTATGCACAAAAAAGGTAGGGTCACCGTGGCCTTTTATTGGGCCTGTGTTAAAAAAACGACCAAACTGGCTATCCCAGAAAAAAAACTTTATGCCTGATACACCCGTCCTGTCAAAAATTACTTTTTCCGGATGGCTATCAAACTGCTGGTAAAGGCAATAGATCTCAGGCAGTATAAATAACAATATCAATACCGCAGCCAATAACCACCGCAGATTAAACAGTTGCTTCCATTGCCTCGTAATAAGCAAGTTACCTACTATTGCACCGCCAATAGGTACCAGTGCAAACATCCCTTTTGTCATGATAGCGCAGGCTGTAAACAGGCTGGCAATTACCAGTTGCCAAAAGCTGTTGCAGGTATAGGCATTGTAAAAATGGTATACCGCTGCTATAATAAGTCCGGTGAGGTAGGGCTCGGCACGTACATCGTTATTAGACAGGATAATATGCTGAGCTGTCAACAATATCAGGACCGCCCATAAGGCCACTTCTTTGGTATATAACTTTTTTGCAAACAGGTAGGTATACCATGCTCCCATCAGCATAAATAAAATTCCCGGCAGCTTATAAGCCCAGGTTGTAAAACCAAATAGCTTGAAGGAAAAAGCAGTTATCCAGAACGGAAAATGCGGTTTATCCAGCCAATCGGTGCCGTAGGCAAATAGTTGTACGTAGTCGTTATGCTGCACCATAGTTTTGGCAATGCTGGCATACAGCGTACCATCAGGCCCCATAATAGGGATGAACAAGCCACTGAAATTAATCAGCACAGCTATCCCTATAAAATAATAGAGCCATTTGGTTTGGTTGATAGCAGGCTGGGTGTTCATGTGCGCCGGTAAAGGTAATGAGAATTAACATCCAACAAAAAGAGTGACAATTATCTTTTTGTTCCGCTGTTCCGTTCCGCTAAAAGCGGAACAAAGCGGAACAGTGCGGAACATCCTTTTAGATTCGGGTATTCGCGGTTTTTGCAAAAACACCTCTAAAAATCTCTAATTTTCTCTAATTATATCAAGGTCCGCCTAAAATATAACGCGATAACAATTCATATTTTTTACTACTTTTAGCCATGCAACAAACCCCGGTTGCATCAACCCCAAAATAATAATCTTCATGAAAAAAACTTTTTTTGTATTGATGATGCTATGCCCATTTATGCTTATGGCACAAACCGGCAAAGTGTACGACAACCTGAGCCTTAACAGCAAGATCCTAAAAAGCGACCGCAAGTATGCCATTTATTTACCACCAGATTATGAGACTTCAGGCCGGAATTATCCGGTGCTATATCTGCTGCACGGTGCCGGCGACGACCAAACCGGCTGGGTACAGTTTGGCGAAGTGCTTAACATTACCGATAAGGCAATTAAAGATGGTACTGCTACCTCAATGATAATTGTAATGCCCGATGCCAACACCGGCAGGCGTGGTTATTTTAATGATATTAAAGGCGACTGGAATTATGAGGATTTCTTTTTTAAGGAACTGGTTCCGTTTATAGAGAAAAAATACCGCGTTAAAAGCGATAGGCATTATCGTGCTGTAGCCGGTTTAAGCATGGGCGGCGGCGGCAGCTTTGTTTATGCCCTGCACCACCCCGAAATGTTTTCATCTGCTTGTCCGTTAAGTGCGGCTACCGGTTATATTACTTTAGATGATGCCCGCGCAGCTATAAACAAAACCACACCTAACCTGCCCGATAGCACCATAAGCAACTTTTACAATAAATACAGCGTAATACCTTTGCTGAACGCCATGCCCGATGCACAAAAGAAAGCCGTACGCTGGTTTATGGATGTAGGCGATGACGACTTTTTATTTGAAGGTAACGGATTGGTACATAACCTGATGCGCAAAAAAGAAATTCCGCATGAGTACCGGGTACGTGATGGTGCCCATAACTGGACCTACTGGCGCGCTTCGCTACCTGTAGTGCTGGAATTTGTAACGCAATCATTTCATCAGTATTAATTTTTGAAGGATATAGTCCCGAATTGGACTCAAAGACAATTGCTAACTTTAAATACCATCTAAAAGCCCCAACAATATGGAACGCAGAAAATTTTTAACAAATACGGCTCTTACCGCCGGCGCTTTAACCTTTTTAGGTAACCGAAGCTTTGCCTCATGGCTGGCCGACCCTGCTTACAAGCTAACCCCTTTACGTAACAACGTGGGTATTTTTACCGAAAAAGGCGGCACCATTATATGGATGGCAAATAAAGAAGGTATTGTTGTGGTTGATGCCGAGTTCCCCGATACGGCACCGCATTTAATTGCCGAGATGCAAAAAAAATCTGACAAGCCTTTTCAATGGCTTATTAATACCCACCACCATGGCGACCATACCAGCGGCAACATTGCTTTTAAAGGCCTGGTGAAAAATGTTGCGGCACATGCCAACTCATTAACCAACCAAAAAGCTGTGGCTGTAAAACAAAGCTCAGAAGATAAGCAGCTATACCCTGATACCACTTTTACCGATAAATGGAAAATAAAAGTTGGCGACGAGCGCATTACCGCCCACTATTTTGGTACAGGCCATACCAATGGCGATAGTATGATTCATTTTGAGAATGCCAATATTGTACATACCGGCGACCTGGTATTTAACCGCCGTTACCCATTTATTGACCGCAGCGCGGGCGCATCATGCAGGCACTGGCCATTGGTGCTTGAGGCTGCTACCAAACAGTTTGATAAGAACACCATCTTTGTTTTTGGTCATGCTTTTGACCCTGTTAAAGTTACCGGCACTATGGAAGATGTTAAGCTAATGAAAGACTTTATGGAGAAGTTAGTTGCCTATGTTGATAGCAGCATTAAAGCCGGCAAAACCAAAGAGGAAATATTATCTTCAAAAGCTATCCCCGGTGTTACCGAGTGGCAGGGTGATGGGATTGAACGCGGCTTAACTGCTGCTTATGAGGAATTAACAGCGGTATAATTTTATTACTGTCATAGTTATTCAGCTCGTGCCAAGTGACTATGACAGTAGCAACTAATAAAAATGTCATTGCGAGAAGCGCAGCGACGTGGACAACCGACTGCAGGGAGCTCATTAATACCTTAACAAAACATTATTACATTAATAATCTCGTCGTACGCAAAGCGATAATGCACTGGCTACGAGATTGCCACGCTATCGCTCGCAATGACATATTTTTTTAGCCAAGCGGTTGTAATTTACTTACGCCGTCACTCAGACAGGAGCCCCCAGGCGTTCGGAAGATTTGGATTTACGCCAAGACACCGCTACCGCAAGGGTCGGCAGAGAATATTAGATTATATCATTGCCGTCCCATTTATGGGGCGGATAGTAAAAGTGTAAGGAATGGCTTTAGCCACATTCGCCTGTTTGGCTAAAGCCAATATCATTTTGCATTTAACCGTTGACTAAAGTCAACGGCAATCAAGAAACATTCAATTGTGGAAACTATGGCTTAATAAACTCACCCGAGGAGCTATTCGGCTATCTTCCGGCTGGAGCCGAGCGACTGGAACGCTTCTCTTCGCGCTAATTAATTATACCCTATAAATTCTTTTTGATTGACTTTTACCATGCCTTTATTATTAGTAGTGCTGATGTACATCTCTACACGGTAAAACTCATTATCAAAAACAAAGATGTTGTTATCATGATCTACCCCCTGAAACTTCATGGTAAGTTTTGATTTTTTGGCCTGAGCTATCATGTTTATTATATATTTCGGCTCAAACGTGGTATAAGTAATAGTGCGTAATACCGTACCATTTTTCAATACCGTATTAGTGCCAATTGTAATATTTTGCTCTTTAAACTTCGGGTTGATTGACCTAAAATGTTCTATTCTTTTACCATCAACATTCTCAACATATTGCTGCTTAAAAATTTTACCCAATGTTAAATAATTATGCGCCTGTCCATCGCTGAGGTTGGTAAGATTGGTAAGATCAAAAAAAGAAATGCTTTGCCCGTAAGTACTTGCGCCGCAGCAAAACAGCAAAAGCATTAAAAGATGTTTTTTCATTTATTTACTATCGTACATATAAGTTTTAGGTCACCACCTGTAAAATAGCGGTTTACTATCAATTCGGCTATTTATTCTTTCTTCAGCACAATCTGTTCATCTAACATCTCGTACATTTTTTTATAAAACTCACGCAAAATAGGATATTCGTCCTTGCTGTATCTTGCCTTTTTAAACTTAATCGCATAGTTAACAATAATATGCCCTTCCATTTCGCCTACTATCCGTTTAAAGCTAATGGTATTATCGGGCATTACAATAGTGATTGATTTAGGGAGCGCATCTATTTTGTAGCCTTTAGGCAATTTATACCTGCCGTTTATGAGGTAGTTATTCAGGTATACAAAATCAATATCAGAGAAACGGCTTTCATTAATAAACGGATTTACACCAATACCTGTAAACAGGTTAGGGCTAAAGTATATGTATTTCTCGTCTGACCCGGGCAAATCAAGCTTAAAGTTAAAATCCTCGCGTAAAGGCAAGGTATCGCTCTCTATGTTCTCCAATTTAAATGTGCTGATATCAATTTTAGTATTGCCACCTTTTACACTGTTGTTGATATACTCTTTTTCGCCTAACTTATCATATATAAATAGCTTGTCTATCCTCTTATAATCCCAACTACTAATTTGTGTGTTACCTGCCAGCCTGCCCGTTGCATCCACCTCTGCATTTACAAAAACAGCCTCCTGTGATGGCATACCGTTTTGCAGACGGATCGTGGCGGATTCTTTGGTTTTCGGGTTTATAGTCAGCATATTGAGCCCCAAAAGCTCATAAGGTGTTTCGTTAAAAACGTTGTATTTGCCAGACGCATCTAAAACGTAGTAGTTAAGGGAGTCTATAGGTACCTGTACAACAGTTTTGTTGAGACGTGTAAAACCAGGATTATCGAGTTCAATCTCGCCGTGGTCTCGGGTACCTAACACTATTAATGATGGGTTTATGCCCGATAATTTTAAAAAATGGTACAAAATAAGGTTTATCTCTGTGGAGTTACCGCGCTTGTTTAACCAGGCTCTTTGAATACCCTTATCTGAAAAGCAAAAATTCTCTTCATTCCATTTAACAGTGTGCTTAACGGTATTGAATAAATAAGCCATTTTTTCGTTATTGGTTTTTAAACTTTTGGCATTTTCTATTATCTCGGCCTCTTTATCCAAATTCAAATTCAACTGACCCCCAAATTCAGGGGAAGTTAAGAGTTCGTTAGCAATAAACCCCCAAAAACCGAATATCCTTACCGGTTTGAAATAGATACTTTGTAAATTATCTTCAATGGAATGCATGTAGGGTTCGAGCCTAAAGCTGTTAATATTAGCCATAGCCCATTTATGAGCCCCTGCCATGTATGATCCTGCTTTAACAGCGGTATCTATTGTAAATTTTTGATTGTTTTTTTTGATAATATTAAAGCGATAACGAGAATCAAAGCCGGCTTGCAGTTCGCTATATCGGGTAGGAATAAGCCCCTGAAATGCCCAATTAGGATAGTTTAACGGAGCGTTTGTCTGCCAGATGTATTTGATCTCGATCACAGAACCTGATTTGACAGCCGGCAATGTAAAAACCTTTGCCTTGTGATGCTTATCAATTTTCTCGGTATAGATAAGCTTCGGGTCTAACACAGTCTTCTCTATTTTGTTATTCAGAAGATTTATAGTTACTGCCTCTATACTTTTAAAAGATTCATTTCCCCAAAAATCCAGCCTTATATTAGCTTCAGAGGCACCCTTTTCATTAAAAATTTTTATTCGCTTACGCCGCTCCATCAAAATATTGCCGCTATATTTATAGCCTATCTCTGCCACATCAAATAGTACCATAGCGTTGGCACCTTTTTCAAAGCTGCAGCTGGTCATTTTAAGGTCAGCAGTATCAACTACCCCGTAAGAAGATACTTGTGCCACCGCATTAAATGACACAAAAGATATTAAGAGCAGGAAGTAAAGACTTTTCAATCAATAAGGTTTAGGGTACTAAATTAAAAAAAATAACAAATTGCTAAATTATGGGTGATAGGTCTTTTCGGCATGTTTAAGTACATCTTCCTTATAAAATAACACCTCTTTAAACTTGCCATCAATATAACCCTGCGCCTGGTCTGTAAAATGTTTTGATGCCGGGTTAAATGATGCCCCACCGGTAACAATGGTTTTAGCTTTTACCCTTGGCCCAAATTCAATAGCAGCAATAAAGCTGTTTCCTGAATAGCCATAGCGCTTTTGAGTGCCCATGGTACGACTTACAAATGATGGCAACTGGCCAAAATTTGATGAGGTAACGCCTACCGGTAAGCTTGGCTGTTTATCATCAAACGTTACACCATCGGCAGGGCGTTGGTAGCGGTTAACATCGCCCCATGCGGTTTTCCAGGTGCCATAACGGCTTTGCAGACTTTTTACCGCCTGGCTAAGCAATTCCAGCTGTTTATTGCCGGGCAAAGTTGGCAGCATTTCGCGTACCCGCTTTACCTGATAGCTATTTTCGCCGGGTTTTGGAACGGGTAATATGCGCATTATTGCTGTACCATATTCAACACCAAGTGTTGTTGCTACAGAATTAGCGACAGATTGCCTGTCCCATTGCTGTAATAAAGCTATAGGTTCTGCCAGTTGGGTTTTTAAAGTATCGTGGGCGTTCTTATAAGCGGCAAATAAAGGCGGCAGCACATCATCAAAAAAGGCAAGGTAATGATCGTATCCCTTGCTTATCATTTCATCAAGTGATAGTTTCCCAGCATCTTTAAGCAAGTTAGCGGCTAATATGCCACGGTAATTCTCATTATCAGGTGCCATGTATAAGGGGTATTTACTCTTATCCGGACTAGCAGTGCCCGCAGCAGTAAATGGTGTGGAATTACAATTCTGGATCCAGCCGGTGGAGGGGTTGTAAATATGAACAATCTCGTTCAATGGATGCAAACCTTTCCATTCTGTTGCAGATGTGGTACCATCAACAGGCAAGGCCCAATTGAGCTTAGCGTCGCGCCTGGGCATAAAATTACCGTACCAAAAAGCAATGTTGCCCTGGTCATCAGCATAAACGGTATTGTTGCTGGTGTTTGATAGCAGGTCCATAGCCTTTTTGTATTGCTCAAAAGTATTGGCTTTTGTAATGAGCCAAGACTCCAGCAAGGCATTATAAGAGCGATTGTTGTGTTTTAGTGCCAGCCATTTGCCATCTCTTGCGGCAATTACAGGCCCATGGTGTGTATAATAACCGGTTATGTTGCGGGCAACTGTTTTGTCGCCTTGTTTAATATTTAGTTTAAGTGCGCGGGTTATAACTGGTTTTAGTTTTCCGTCATATTCATAAAACCATTTGCCGTCCTTCTTTACTACTTTTTCGGCATATACATCGCCAACATCGGCATAGCTGCTGGTGTGCATCCATCCGCAATGCGCATTAAAGCCCTGATAAATAAAAAACTGCCCCCAGGTAACAGCACCATACGCCTGCAGTCCTTCACCGCTTTTTAAACCCACCTCGCTCCTGAAATAAAATGGCACATGCGGATTAATATATAACATAGCATGCCCCGATGCTGATTTTGCCGGCGCTATAGCAAAACCATTTGAGCCAATCTCTCTTTCTTCATACATTTTAATATCGCGAGGCTTATATACCGATCCTAACTTTTCCGTTTCGCCATTATAAAAGGCTTGTGTTTCTTTTGGGTTTATGTCGCCTGTTTCAGTAGCGGCAACGCTACCATCTGTAAACATTAAAGCATACCAGGGTTTAAAGCGGGTAAATACCATAGGCTTTACTTCGGGGTGCTTGTACAGGTAATAGTTTAGGCCATCAGCAAAGGCATCCATCAGCTTTTTAAAATAAAGCGGACTTTTATTATAATCGGCAATGGCTCCGGCACTATCAGCAATTAGCTGTAACTGTACATCCTCAAACAAGCGGCTTTCTCCATCGACTTCGCTTTGGCGGCCAAGCTGGTACAGGTAATTACGCTCTATTCCTTTAAAATTATCCTCGCATTGAGTGTACATTAACCCAAATACAACAGCAGCATCTGTTTTACCATAAATGTGCGGTACGCCGTAATCATCACGAATAATGGTAACTTCTGCGGCCTGCTCTTTAAATCTGCTTATTTCGGTAACGGTAAATTTTTGGGCTGATACTAAAACTGGTATAAACACCAGCGTTGCAATGAAAAGGCTTTTAAGGGAAGTAGCGCGTATGATCATTTTAAAATGTTTTGGCAAAGAATTTGGCGGATTTATGATGTTCCTAATTTAGGAATTATAGTACTTACTGCCGAAATATATTTAGCCCCCGATTTTTTTTTGATATACTACAAATAAAATTTATACGCTATTTAAGTTGTCATAAACTACAGATGCAATAAATATATAATAATATGTAACACACATGTTTAATCTGCGTCATATTATTATTTACCACTATAACAATGCTTACAATTTATCGTTCTTAGTGTATCTTTGACACTAACTTTGTAAGAGTTAATAAATGTTAAAAAGATCAGGCTCAATATTTGAGCTGCAACAAACACATTTATAATACGTTAACAGTAAAATAGCTAACCGAAAGGTTTCACTATAAAGGACTTGGGTAAACAAACATGTTATCTGAGATTTAGTTGATCAACATTATTTGAGAGATGATGTTGCAGGGCGTTCCGGGGTGAGATACGGAACGCCTTTTTTTACCGTGATTTTACCGTGGATTACACAGATTTTTTTGATTTAGCAGATTTTCTCTACTTAACATAATCTCTTTCACCTTTCACCTTTCACCTTTCACCTTTCACCTTTCACCTTTCACCTTTCACCTTTCACCTTTCTTCTTATACATGGCCATTACCAATGATACCATTCTGTTATAGGTATTAAGTCCTTCGGGTTGGTTATTGGCTTTCAGGAAGTTATCATAAAAAACACTGGTTATGATGTTTATTTTATTTTGATAGGATAACCAATACAAGCGTTCGGCTTTGAAATCTTTTTTTACCCGGGGCGATATTTGCAGCTTTAATTGTTTGTAAATAACCGTATCGGTAAGGCGCATGGTATGCATAAACTCTTGTACCGCCAGGTAATAGCCAGAGTAGCGCAATAGCTTGTCTTTTGATGATGTTGCGGCCATGTAACCTGCAAAGTTAGCCTCGTCTTCGGCACCATAACCCATCTGGTGCGACATTTCATGGCAGGCCACAAAAGGCCGGTTAAAAACAGGCATCTGGTAATTCATCTGCGCTTCGGTAGTAAACGGGTTGTAATAGCCGGATGTACCTATGTAATTCATTAAAGGTGTTAATAATGACGGCTTAATTCCAGGGCTGTAGGTTTTAAAATTAGGCGAACCGTTTGACAGCGCCATTACTGCTTTTAAAGCTCTATGGTAAATGGTATCATTGTTTTGCCTAAGATCAGTGGGTGTTACCCGGGCACGGCAGCTGTTGGCACTATCTATTAGTATAGTGGTTACGGCTTTCAGTTGGGCAGTTGTAAAGGTACTATCCTTTAAGTTGAGCCGCTCTGCTGCAGATGGCCGGAAATAATTCATCCCCCAAAAAATATAAAATACCAATACGCTAATCTGTATGCCTATTACCAAACTTAAAAACAACGTGCCTGCCTGCGCAAACCGTTTCTTGAATACGAATTTCATGAGCCGGGCTATAGCATATAGCAGGTATATTATAACAGCTATATAAACTATATCGCCAACACTAAAAGGGAACAGGTTTAGAACCGGGTGCAACAAATAACAAATAACCGGGTAAAGTCCGTTTGAATAATAGCGTTCAACGGCGTGCGGATGATCTGCAAATACCATTAACAGATATATTACAAAGCATAATATTAGTACCAGAATACCCCTATTGATAAGGGGCTTTTTGCTAAAGCGATAATGCATGGGCTGCGGTAAATATAACGCTTAACATTTAACCAATATTACTTTTGCTAAATCCACAAAAAATAAAAAACCCCGGCATTACCCGGGGTTTAATAAAGTGCTTAGTTAATACTATTTCGTGATAGAAACAGGCACTGATAATTTATCCCAGTTTAATGAGAACTCTTTATTGTTAATTTTGTAAAGCAAACGTTCCTGCATATTTGATGCAACCGGTTTTACAGTTACACGCAGTGCATCTTTGCTTTCGTCATATTTATATGCACCCCATTGTTTAGGCACTTTGTTAAAAATGATTGTCCATGTGGTTGCAGTAGGTATGGCAAATAAACCATAAGAACCTGCAGGTAAAGGTTTACCTTCTACCTTAATATCTTTACTGGTTGTAAAAACAGTAGCTTCGTTTGCACCTGCACGCCATACTTTACCATATGATTCTAACCCGCCAAATACTTTACGGCCCTTTACTGATGGGCTGCCATAGTTAATAGTAATTTGTGAGCCTGCTGCTGTGGCACTCACACTGTCGCGCGGACTTGGTATTGGTTTTTGCTGTGCAAATAAAGTAGTTGAAAAAACTAAGGCAAAAACAAGTAATGCCGCTGCTTTAAATTGGAATGTCTTTCTCATAGTATTGTTGGTTGAAGTTTATTGATGTAAAGATATATCGAAATTTTTATTGTTCGCAAATATGATATTAATAACTTTTATACAAGACTTAATGTAAAATAAATCGGCCTTAAAAAATTAAAAATTACAAACACCAATAAAACCTTCATTTAATCAATCTGTTATACAATCTGAATTCACACTGCAATTAGGAATTGACCGAGAGGTTAAACAATTGTTGTGAGTTTTTGCCCCTGCCCATGGCGGGGGTTTTTTTATGCCTTAATTTTTATGGCATTAACTTTATATTTGCTGTGTTAACCTGTGTAAATGAACAATAAAAACAAGCCATTTTATCTGATACTTTTTGTTTTGGCATTAGTGGTTAACTTTATTGGTATTGCAACAGATTTCTTTTCTGACGATCCGGGCCTTTACGCGTCTATTTCCAAATCTCTTGTTTATAAACATGATCTGCTGCAGTTATTCAGTTATAACGTAGACTGGCTGGATAAGCCTCACTTTCCGTTTTGGGCAATATTTGTAAGCTTTAAATTGTTTGGTGTGAGTGTTTGCGCTTACCGGCTGCCTGCATTACTTTTCTTTTTGCTGAGCTTGCTGTACACCTACCTTTTTGCCCGCAGGTTTTATACCAAAGAGATAGCTGTTACAGCGGTTTTAATAGTAATGACGGCGCAACACGTACTATTATCAAACGTTGATGTTAGGGCCGAACCTTATTTAATGGGATTGATAATTGGCAGCATTTACCATATTTCCCAATTATATGAACGCTACACCTTAACTGATCTTTTGCTGGCAGCCCTGCTTACCGCCTGCGCCATCATGGCCAAGGGAATTTTTGTTATTGTAGCTATATATGGTGCCCTGCTTGGCCAGCTGGTATTTCAAAAAAAGTTCATGGATATTTTTAAGGTAAAATGGTGGCTGTTGTTTTTAGCTACATTTATTTTTACCCTGCCAGAGCTTTACTCCCTGTATGTTCAGTTTGATATGCATCCGGAAAAGGTTGTATTTGGCAGGCACAATGTATCGGGCATACGCTGGTTTTTATGGGATAGTCAGTTTGGGCGCTTTGTTAACAGCGGCCCTATTATGCAGCAAAAATCAGGTGATGTATTTTTCTTTGTTCATACTTTATTATGGGCCTTTGCACCCTGGTGCCTGTTTTTTTATTATGCTCTGTTTAAAACCCTCAAGAGCATTATCCAAAAAGTAAAACTTACCGAATATTATACTTTAAGCGGAGGCCTGCTGCTGTTGTTGCTGTTCTCACTATCCCGTTTTCAGTTGCCGTTTTATACTAATGCTATTTTTCCGCTGCTTGCCATTATAACCGCACCTTATTTCCACAGGCAGCTATCAAGAGTTGGCGATGCATTCTGGAAAATAATACAATGGATTGGGGTAATATTGCTGCCGGTTATTACAATAGCCATACACATATACCTAAAACCTGCCAGCGCCACCTGGTTCATTGCCGATTGTTTATTGTTTGGACTGATAAGTTTACTCGTTATCATAAAAGTTTCGCCTTTAAAGCAAAAGGCTTTTTTGCTAAACTGCTGTGCAGTATTGTTTGCTAACTTTTACATGAACACCACATTTTTTAAAATCCTTGCAAGCTATAACGGGCAAATAACCGCGGCTAAGTATGTTAACCAGCCACAAAATAATAATCTGCATTTATATTCAGTGAATGCGTCAAACAACATTTTCCAGTTTTATTGCAGGCGCCCTGTTGATTTTGTAGCTATTGATCAGTTTAAAAACTTCCCTGCAGGCCAGAAGTCTATATTCTATTTCAGCCAGCCATCTATTGACTATCTTATTAAAAACAACATTAATTTTAAGGTGATCAAAACTTTCACAAACTATCCGCAGGAAAACATTTTGCCGGCTTTTATAAATAAACAAACCCGATACAAAGTGCTTGACCGGGTTTACTTAATAACAAAATAGGGGCAGGTTAACCGGTGTATATTACTGTACTTTATACTTATAAACGCTTCTGCCAAGGTTTCCGTTACTGTCAATACCTTCAATAACCATACGGTAGTTACCAGGCTTGCTGGCATTCATAATATTAAAAGTGGCATTACCGTCTTTATCAGTAGTTAGGTTGGGCTTCCATAACACTGTGCCTGTATAATTACTTGAAGCCGCTGCAACATAGCGCGGCGTATAAAAATTGCGCGCTTTATAAAAACCTTGCGGCGCTATTGATAACAAGCCCGGGGCCATTTCAACAGATGTGTTTGATTCCAGATCATCACCACCTAATCTTGAGGTAAGAACCATAACCCCACCGCCGGCCCCTAAGCCGTATATTGATGCATTAGCCCCTTTCAATACTTCCACTCTTTCAATATCGGCCGGGTTGTAATTATCAACGCTGCTAATACCAATTGCCCCATCTACAACAATCAGCATAGGCAGCATTCCCGACCCGTTTGAACCAACTACCAAGCTATTTTTTAAATAAGGCACCCCTTTATCAAATGTTACTCCGCGAACAAGCCCTGATAAAACATCAGACAGTTTAATCGCATTCTTAAAATCTTTATAATTAATTACCTGATCTGCGTTACCAGAACCGGCATAGCTTACAGTTCTGTAAACGTTTTTATCTTTAGCTTTAACATCACCTTGTTTCATCTGGCGTATTTTAACATTGTTTGTTACCTCCGGCTTGGTGTTTGCCGGTAAATTATCAACTTTACTTACCGGGTGCATGCTTACAGTAACCGGTAAACTGTTATAAGTTTTATCAAGTGTTATTTTAGTTTTGTTTTTTAGTGATGAATTCTCTGTTTTTAAGAGGAATTTAGTTTTATCAGTAAAACCCAGATCCCTGAAAACGAACTTCCCCTCGGCATTGGTCATTGTGGTTAATGACTGCCCGTTTGATGCTAAAAGTAAACTAAGCTTTTCATTAGCTACAGGCTTGCCATCTTTAGTTGTCATTACACCGCTTACCTTCAAACCATTTTCGGGATTATAGGCAATTGCGGGGGCGGGTTTATTCAGCAACTCGTTCCATACAAACCGGCGGTATCCTTGAGTAAGCATTAATAGATCAAGATTTGCCTTAGCATCTGTATTAGCTGCAGAAAAATAATAGTTTGGCTGCTCAATGTATCCCTTAACTTCTGTTGATAGTAACAGGTCAGACAAGATGGAGCGTTCGGCATTATCATCAACCTGTAACTGATTATCATCGGTAACAGCTACCGAAAAGTACCCGGCCGATGGTTTATCATCACCACCCTTTACATTAAGTGTAACACCGGCCTTTTCATTAGCTACATAGGTAGACTTTGCGTTTATAGCCAAATTCAAAACATCAGTATTTTGTACAAATGCAAGCCGTTCATTTAGTGGTACACCAGCCTGCGAAAATAATGTAACCTGTACTATACCCGTTTTAAAATCATTTACAGGCAAATCAAGTCCTATCACCTGGTTATCTAACACAGTCTTTACCGTTTTAACAGTACCGCTGGCGTATATCACTATATTTATTTCTTTGTTCTTGTTTTCAAGATAATAAGGCTTATTAGCATTTATCTCAATAGATAATTTACCGGGCTTTTCATTATTAACAGCCAGTGCCATACCTTTTGCATCAGCTTTAGGCAGGTCAATAGTATTTACACTTCCATCAGGATAGGTGATTTTTGCGCTGTAAGTTTTACCATCAGCCGCAGTAACAAAAAACTGGCCCATACCCAAATGTGTTGAGGTAAATTTGGTGACCTCTTTATTAAGATTATCAACTATAACCCCTTTTATATTTACTCCCAGCCCATCGCTGCCTACAGCTTTAAACGCTATTCTGCAAGGCACCGCGTTTACAAAGCTCCCCGCTTCAGGAAAAAACTGCACATCTATTTTGTTATCAGTTGTTTTTACAGCATCTGTCACCTTTGAAATACTCTTGCCGGTTACCGGAATGTTTTTATCAAAGAAATACTTACTGCCCGAATTTTGCATCCATTGGGTATATGCCCTCACCCGGTAATTACCTTTAGGTGCGTATGCAGGCAAAGCAAAATCGCCCCAGGCTTGTCCGTTAGTAAGCTGTAGTATAAGCGATTGCATTATTATCGAATCGCTTTTGCTGATCAGATCTACATGCAGCACGCCGCTGATCTTTGAAAGTTCATGACGTTCGCCCGCTGTTACGTAAGCTTTAAAATATATGGTATCGCCGGGGTCGTAATATGATTTATCAAAATGAAGGTAAGCTTTCTCAATAACCCTGTCTGATGATAAAGTTTGCAGCCAGGCTACAACATTTTTTATACCAGTATCATTTTTAGGAGCTATTTGTGTACTGCCGGCAATCTGGGCATACAACGGCAATTGCATGCAGGCGGTAATAAACACTATCAAAAAGGACTTTTTCATAATGGAAAGGATTAAGTTAATGTAAAATACAGGCTGGTTAACCTGTTTATAATTGGTTAATAAATGTACTGATATACAGTACAATATCCAAATAATAAATTTTACGAACTACCGGATGAATGTGAGCTATTCATCGTCCTTAATTTCTTCCCAATAAACGGTTTCATGGTAAATGCCATTTTGTATGGCAACCTTGGCCCTAATTTTTTCAAGCTCGGCTTTAACCTCGTCGGCACTTAAACTGGCGCTTAACGAGTGATAGAAAATTACATAGCCCGTTTTACTATTTATGAATTTGTAATGCTTATTAGCAGTATTCATGGTAATAATGCTTTTTATCCACTACAATAAACGGCTGCTAATTGTTTTAATACCAGCCATAAAACACGCTATCGGCCACCTTCTGGTGCAGGTATGTTATTATCTTCTTTATCTCCTTTTTCTTTATCCTTGGCAAATTCCAGCTTGCCAAACTTATAGCTTAAGGTTATACCAAAGCTTTGTACCGGCACCTGGCGAAAGTTTATTTGATTAAAGCCCGGACCAAAAGTGTTTGAGCGCATGTTCACATACTTGTTGAACGGATTGGCTGCTAATAGGCCAAGACTTGCTTTTTTGTTTAAGAACTGTTTACGTACCGCGAAGTTGTAGAACAGGAAATACGGACGCGTACCCTGCAGGTTTTTTTGTGATGAGTTATAATTACCAAATGCCTCGGCAGTAAGATCATGGCCAAACTGGTAGGTAGCATTTAAATTTACCCGATAACCAAACCCGGTAACCCTGGCAATACCCGGATTATCGTTTGTGCGACTAACTAAAAGAGCATTGGTGCGTAAATTTAGCTTGCTGCTTACTGGTACCGATGCAAAAATATTACCCCCTATAGAGGTTTGTGTGCCTATGTTGCTGCGTTGGGTAAGCAATACATTTGGATAATCTCTGCCGTTAATATTTAACAAAGCATAAGGAGTACTGTATGATTGTATATCGTCGGTATTATGGCGGTAAAATGTACCTATATAAATGTTTGCACCACCATCAAATGAGCGATTGTAACCCAGCTCTACCCCGCGGCTAATCTCGGGTTTTAAGTTTGGGTTACCTGTACTAATGTTATGCGGATCGCTTATATTATAGAATGGGTTTATTTCACCATAATCTGGTCGCTCAATGCGGTAGTTATAGCTTAATTTAATAGTTTGTGTTGCCGTAAGCTTGTGTGATAATGTAGCTGATGGTGCCACGGTATTATAACCCGGTATATTAACTCCCTGGAAATCTGCAGTGGTAGTAGTATACTCATCCCTAAAGCCTGCCTTTACATCTAACCAGTTATGAAACAATGATGCCGAGGTTGATAAATAAACAGCATAAACATTACGTTTATAGTTAAAGCCGTAGGTTTGGTCGGCGTTGTTGGCATAAGTTCCGTCGGCCAGTAAGCTATCAGTATTAACGGTGTTCTTCAAGTTTTCAATAACCGCTTTTGCGCCTCCTTCAAGGGTAAAATTCTTTGTAACTGGTTGGGTATAATCAACAGAGATATTGGTTTGCCTATCATTACCCGGATTATTGCCCCTTGAGCCTGTTGCCGGAGAATTGATGTTTAGATAATCCTGCACCTGGGAATAGTTTACCGTGTTTTTACTATAGCTGGTGCTATAAAGAACATCAAGTTCCTGACCTTCTTTCTTAAAGGTTTTTTTGTAGTTAACACTCCAGTCGGTTGAGTTGGAGCTAAAGCGGCTGTCTGAATTACGCTGGCTCAACAACTGTGAAATTAAGCTGCCATTAGCTGCGGTTTGGGTTTCCTGCTGGCTTGTTAAACCATAATTATGGTTTCCAAAATGATTAAAGCCAAGTGAAGCAGTTATATCGTCTTTAGGTGTAATGCTCCAATTAAAGCTTATACCAGTTTGGTAGCTGCTGCGCTGAGATGTGTTGTTACCGTTTTGCAACAGGCGTGTTGTATTACCTACAGAATCATATGATGATCTGTCGTTAATGTTTTTACCGGTTGTTTTTAGTTGAGCATTTCCGCTAAAATAGGCGTTCACTCCAAAGTTTCCTTTACGGGCATTAAGGTTAAGTGAGCCATTCTCTAAACGGGTGCCAGCTGCTGCATTTACACTACCGTTTATGCCCGATACTTTGCTATCCTTTAATATAATATTAATAATACCACCTGTACCGGCCGCATCGTATTTAGCACCCGGACTGGTTATTACTTCAATACTTTTTATTTGGCTGGCCGGGATAGATTGCAACGCATCGGCAAGGCTGGCTCCAAATATGCTTGATGGTTTGCCATTTATTAAAAAACGGATGTTTGCATTTCCCTGTAGCTCTACATTACCATCAATATCAACAGTAACCTGCGGTACCTTCTTTAATACGTCAAGAGCTACGCCACCCTGCGCCGTAAGGTCGTTAGCGGCATTGTAAACCATTTTATCAATTCTGTTTTCAATAACAGGCGCTTTAGCGGTAACATTAACTGTGTTAAGCTGGTTTTGAATGGGCTTTAACAAAATATTGCCTAATGCAGCGTTGCCGCTTGCATTAACAATTACATGGTTTATAACGCTGCGTGTGTAGCCTAAAAAATCAATTGTTAATTTGTAATCACCGGCAGGCACGTTTTCAATATCAAAATCACCCTTAGCATTAGTACTAATTCCATTAAACGGACTTGCACTGCCTTGTTTAAATAGGGATACCGTAGCATAATCAACCGGTAATTTGGTTGTTGCATCGGTTACTCTTCCATTTATTTTGCCTTTTCCGTTACCGGTTTGGGCATTAACATTAATGAAAGTTGATATAAAAAGAAGAAAAAAGAAAGTAAATACCAATCGCATACTATAATTACAATTTAATCCGAACTGCAAAACTGTTAAGAAAGTTTGGATAAAAACTGAATTTTTGGCTACAACACGGAATTGTTACAATTCTGAATTAAAACTGTAAACTAAAAAATAAGAACAAGTGTACCCGCAATTATCAATACAGCCCCTGATGCAGATTTGAATGTAAGTGGTTCACCTAAAAAAACAACAGACAAAACAATAGCGATAGCAACACTCAACTTATCTACCGGTGCCACCTGCGAAACCCTGCCCAATTGCAGTGCTTTAAAATAAAATATCCATGATAAACCTGTTGCACAGCCTGACAAGACAAGAAAGGTCCAATTCAATTTAGTTAGGCTGCCAATAGAATGATTACTTCCCCTATAGATAACAATAGCCCAGGCTAATAATAATATTATAACAGTACGTATCCCGGTTGCCAGGTCCGTATCAACCCCTTTTATACCAATCTTGGCAAAAATTGCAGTAAGTGCAGCAAACACTGCAGAAAGTAGAGCATATATCCACCACATAAATATATTTTTAGATGTGCTTAATTATTTTAACAAATTAAGTAATTTACCCCCATTTAAATTAAACCATGGGAATAATAATTAATCAAAAGGAAAGAAAACCTTTCTGATTTTAAATATCAATAAAATATCTAAACAAAATTATCTACCTTAGACCTTATCCTTAAATTGACCGTTTAAATAACATATGACTAAGAAAACTGATTTTGTGTACTCTTCGGAGTCAGAACCACATCGTGTACGCACCAAAAAGATATTAAAACAATTTCCTCAGTTACGAAACCTAATAGGTAAAAACCCCAACACCATTTTTGCCATTATTGGCCTGGTAATTTTTCAGGTGGGCATGGCATGGTTGTTAAGAGATCAGTCATGGTGGATAATAGCCGGTGCAGCTTATTTATTAGGCGCATTTGCAGATCATGCGTTATTTGTAATGATACATGAGTGTACACACCAGTTATTATTTAAAAATCGTAATGCAAACCGCTTTGCATCAATGTTTGCCAATTTACCGCAGATATTGCCAAGCGCCATTTCATTTGAGAAATATCACATCAAACACCACTCTTTTCAGGGTGTGCATGAACTTGATGCCGATCTTCCTAACCGTTGGGAAGCAAAACTGATCAGCAATTCATTTGTTGGAAAAGCATTGTGGTTGTTATTCTTTCCCATTTTTCAACTGTTCCGTTTATCGCGCTTAAGAGAGATACATCCATTTGATGGCTGGATATTAACCAACTTTGTAATACAGGTAGTATTTACCACGGCTATATGGTATTTTATGGGCTGGGGCGCTATTGGCTTTTTGTTGCTGAGCTTTTCATTTTCAGTTGGCTTGCACCCGCTTGGTGCCCGCTGGATACAGGAGCATTATTTAACACACAGCGTTGAGCAGGAAACTTATAGCTATTATGGTATGTTAAACGCGGTGGCCTTTAATGTAGGTTTCCATAATGAGCACCATGATTTTCCTTCTATCCCATGGAACAAGCTGCCGCTGATAAAGAAAACAGCTCCTGAGTATTACGATACATTATATTACCATACCTCGTGGACCAAATTGTTCCTGCAGTTTTTGTTTGATCGTGAGATATCATTATTCAACAGAATACTACGCCGTGAAAGAGGCAAAGTTGCCATTACCGATGTATCTAAACCGGATATGGAAATGAGCATTGCTCCAGAAACCAAAGTTCCGGCCGAAGCATAACCGGAATTATATTTATTTACAACAGCCCTAAGGTTTACACTGTAAGCTTTGGGGCCGTTGTGTTTAACGGCAGTGCTTAAAGCTGCATATTAATGTTACTTTTGCCAATAAAAAGCAATAATTACTACAAAGTTCATAATATATAATCTGTTTATATGTTATTAATTGCTTATAGAAACATGAGCAACCATAAAAAATTAAATATATTCATACCCATTGTTGTACTGATATTTATTGGTGCCTTTGCCAAACACAGGCTAATAGATAACAAACAACTGCCGCAGGGCCAGCTGCAAAATAAAGAGATGGACGAAATATCAGGTATTGCGGCATCTGGCATAAACCCTGCTATTTATTATGTACATAACGATAGTGGCGATACCAGCCGCTTTTTTGCCATTACTGCTGATGGTAAATTACGTACTACCATTTATTATAAAGCAAATAGCATTACAAATGGCGTGTATGATTGTGAAGATATTGCTGTGGGCCCCGGCCCGGTTAAAGGTAAAAGCTACGTTTACCTGGGCGATATAGGTGATAATACGGGAGATAGAAGCCATATAACTATTAACCGTATAGAGGAACACAAAACATGGGATAAAGACAGTATAGCGCATGTAGTGCAAACGCCTTTATATGTAAAATATCCGCATGGTGCCAGAGATGCGGAAACTATGATGATAGACCCTATTGAAAAGCTAATATATATTGTAACCAAACGTTTTGATACTGTTGAGGTGTATACTACCCCGCTCAATTTTAAGGCAAAAGATACCGTTACTTTAACCTACAGGTGCAAGCTGTTTTTTAAAGGGATAAAACCTTTTAAGTGGATAACTGCCGGGGATATTTCAAAAAATGGCCAACAGGTTTTGCTAAAGAGTTACGAAAAAGTATATTACTGGGACCGTAAACCCGGCGAACACATTTGGCAAACCATGCAAAAACCGCCTCTTGAACCATTCTACAAACAAGAGAAGCAAGGCGAAGCGATAGGTTTTACTCCCGATGGTAAAGGATACTACACCACCAGCGAAGGGGTGTACTCACCTATTTACTTTTACGAAACGCCGGGGCATTAATCAATCTGCTTTATAGTGCCTTATAGTTTGGGTCAAAATCAAATTCCATTGGTTTTCCGGATGTTGCAATAGCTAACTTTATCTTAGAAGCTGTTTAAAATTGAAAAAATCGTCATTGCTTCGTACCTCGCAATGACGATGAGAGATATACCATTTTATTAAACGCTTAACCGGGCGGGTTCGGTTTAATATTTTAAACTTATCCGTTATAAGCTCGAGTCAAATTCCACAATCCATTCAATACCATATTTGTCTCTAAACATTCCAGCATATGTACTCCAAGGACTGTCGCCCATGGGCCCTT
>JAUCSE010000077.1 GCA_030445275.1 Mucilaginibacter sp. | reverse complement strand
TGGATTAAAAACATAGAGATCCTAATAAGCTCTTTCAAAATCAGCCGTAAAAGCAAATGGCTGAATAACCATTTGCTTTGCAAATTAAATTATTCAGCCATTTAAAGCCCTGTTGCGCAAAGGCCACAAACAATCCGGGCTTTTGGTTTTATCCTAAAGTCCAAAAAATCTTTTATCCTTCCATCCTTGCTCCAAAAATCCCTCCTTTTTTATCCTGCTTTTTTCTTACTTTTATTATACACATAAACTTATCATCATGGATTTTTCGCACATCAACTGGCTTGCCGTGGTAGTGGCAGGTTTATCCGCATTTTTGGTTGGAGGTATCTGGTATTCGCCAGTGTTATTCGCTAATGCATGGATGGCTGATAACAAGCTCAACCTCGACGAGCTCAAAGCCTCCAGCAAAGCCAGAACATTTGGTTTCGCATTTTTATTCTCCATTATCATGGCTATAAATCTTGGTATGTTCCTGTCTGATGCCAAAACAGATGTTAGCTGGGGAGCTACAGCCGGTTTCCTGGCTGGTATATGGACATTCAGCGCTATTGCCATTCAAGGTTTATTTGAACTCAAAAGCTGGCGGGTGATATTTATAAATGGTGGTTATAGTATAGTTTCATTAACGCTGATGGGAACCATTATTGGTTGGTGGCGATAGGATTAAAAAAACTAAAAAAGAGGATGTTGGTGCTCTATCCCATACCAAATTTACAATCAGCTTAGAATATTATTAAACAATGCAGCCATATTTGAGTTGAATTTTATAACAACAACTATTACTATGGCAAATACATTTGAAAAAACTTTCCGCTTAGGTGGCGATTTTACCATAAACCGTTTGGGTTATGGCGCAATGCGCATCACAGGTCAGGGCATCTGGGGTCCGCCAAAAGATAAGGACGAGAGCATACGTGTACTAAAACGCGCCGTTGAACTGGGCGTTAATTTTATTGATACAGCCGATAGCTACGGCCCCAATGTGTCCGAAGAATTGATTGCCGAGGCTTTGGCACCCTACCCCTCTGGCCTTATTATTGGAACTAAAGGTGGTCTTTTACGTACCGGCCCAAATCAGTGGCCTGTTGATGCCTCGCCAGCACATTTAAAAGAAGCGTTGGAGGGCAGTTTAAAACGTTTAAAACAAGACCGCATTGATCTGTATCAACTGCACCGCATTGACCCTACTCTGCCTGCCGAAAAAACATTTGAGTTTTTACAAAAGGCACAGCAACAAGGCAAGATCAAGCACATAGGCCTATCAGAGGTAAGCGTGGCTGAAATTAAACATGCAAAGCAATTTTTCGAGGTGGTTTCCGTACAAAATATGTACAGCGTTGACAACCGTAAATGGGAAGCCGAGCTGCAGTATACACGCGAACAAAATATTGCCTTTATACCGTGGTATCCTTTAGGCGGAGGCAATGTACAGGGCGAAAAGATACTGCAAGGCGTAGCTGATAAACATCATGCCACCATACACCAGGTAGCTTTAAGCTGGTTGTTGCATCACTCACCAAATATTTTGTTAATTCCGGGCACTTCAAGTGTTGATCACCTGGAAGAGAACATGAAAGCGGCGGATATCGCATTATCAGCAAATGATCTTCAAGAACTGGAAGCGTTAAATCTGGTTAAATAAATTATCCGGTTTTTCCTATAAAAATAAAAGGATGTCATTATGTTTATGGCATCCTTTTATTTTTGAATGTGGATAGATCAACAAGATGATGAAGAGTAAAGAAGATATACTTAATAGTTTTTATACCACCGGCAACGATGGCATGCCCGAAATATCGGCCAACGATCTTTTAAACGCGATGGAAGTTTATAAAGACCAATGTACCGAAGCAGCATTTGACGCCGCTCGTAAACTGAAAGAGAATGCTTATGAGTTTGCTACTTATGCTGATTATATGAATCACACTATGCTTGCTACCCAAAAGGAGCAAGAAAGCCATCATGACTTAGATGAAGCTATCGCCCTGGCAGCCAACAGTGTTTTACCCAACTTTTTACCCCATGATAATTCGGTGAATGAGCTATCTTTCAATTTCACGATGCAGGGTAATGGGTATACCGCCTTTTATCATAAAGATGTTAAGGGGTATTGGCAGCTGAGCAGTTGGCAGTAACCAGTTTACAGTGTGCAGAAGGCAATTTACAGCCTTTTCAGGGTTACGATTGGCCTGTAAGTTAGGAGCATCATGAAAACTGCAAATTGGTTAATGCCTACTGCAAACTCCCTAAACAACGGCTACCTTATATGGTTTTATATCAACCGATTCCCATATCTTTTGGGTAATATAGGGGTCATTCTTTTTCCAAGCTTCCAGCTCTTCCTCCGTTTCAAATTGCATGATCATTACGGAGCCAATCATATTGCCTTCATCGTTCAACACAGCTCCGCCAACTATATAATTCCCGCTTTCTTTAAGAGCTTTTAAATTATCTAAATGATGCGGGCGAACATTCATGCGACGTTGCAATGCCCCGGCATCTGTATAGTCGTACCCGGTAACAAGATATTGTTTCATCTTATAAAATTTACTAATTGTTTAACTAACGTTAAATAGCTTTTTCTGTTTGCTTCTAAACATTTTAAAACTATAAAACCTATAATGCTTGTAAAAAAGTTAGTATAAACCTACTAAGAAGTAGTGTTTTAAAATTTAAAATGAATTTTATAACTGTAAATATGACAATTTTTATAATATTTGCAATCAAGTAAATTGACCATAGCATAATGAAGCATACCTTATACCAGAAATTTAATAAGTTTTATAACAAAGACGCTCAAAATGCCTATTTCTCACCCGGACGTGTGAATCTGATAGGCGAACATATTGATTATAACGGAGGCCTGGTTATGCCTTGTGCTATTACACAGGGTTCATATCTTTTAATTGCTCCCAATGAGGATGGCGTTTTTCGTTTCAGAAGCTTGAATTTTCCTGAGCAGCAAGAGATTCCTTTACAAGACCAGTATAAAAAAGATGGTGATAATTGGTTTAACTTTCCTATTGGCATCATTAACTATTTTACAAAGGATGGTCACCAGCTTAAGGGTCTGGATATGCTTTTTTATGGTGACATCCCACTTGGGTCTGGTTTATCGTCATCCGCCTCTATCGAGGTAGTTACCGCTTTTGCCCTGAATGATATTTTTAACAGTGGATATAGCAAACTTGACCTGGTAAAATTGTCAAAATCTGTTGAAAACAACTTTATTGGTGTAAACAGTGGTATCATGGACCAGTTTGCTGTTGCCTTTGGCGAAAAGAACAAGGCCCTGGTGCTTAACTGCGATACGCTGGAATACCAGGCGGTTGACAGTAACCTGGGCGATTACTTACTGGCTATCATTAACACTAACAAGCCCCGCAACCTAACCGAATCAAAATATAACGAACGCGTACAGGAATGTAAAGAAGCATTAACAGCGTTACAAAAAGAACTGAATATCAATTACCTGTGTGATATTGATGCCGAAACGCTGAAAAAACACGAACTCCTGATAACCAACGCCGTTATATTAAAACGTGCCAAACATGTTATTGAAGAAAACGACCGTGTAAAACTGGCCGCTGCTGCTTTGGCAAACAATAATCTGCATGAATTTGGCCGGTTAATGTATGCCTCACATGATTCTCTGCGCGATCAATATGAAGTAAGCGGTGCAGAGTTAGATGCCATTGCCGAATATGGTAAAACCGACCCAAATGTTGCCGGTTCCCGGATGACTGGCGCAGGTTTTGGTGGCTGCGCAATTGCTTTGGTAAAAAGAGATGCTTTTGATGATTATAGCAGCAAGATAACCAAATACTATACTGATAAAATTGGCTATGCTCCATCTGTTTACAGTTCATTAATTGGCGATGGTGTTGGTTTATTGAATTTACTGGTTAATTAACATACTTTTGCGCCATTAAGTCCATGGTCTATTGTCCATGGACTACGGACAAAGAATATGCGTAAATTAAAGTTAGATGAGCTGAACCGGGCTTCGGTTGATGAATTTAAGGCACAGGATAAATTACCGGTTGCTGTAGTATTGGATAATGTGCGCAGCATGCACAATATAGGCTCTATTTTCCGTACTTCTGATGGGTTTGCGGTTGAGCAGATCTGTCTTTGTGGTATAACTGCCCAGCCTCCGCACCGCGAAATCGAAAAAACCGCTTTAGGTGCTACGCAATCCGTTAATTGGACTTATTACGAAACCCCATTGCAAGCCGTTGAACAATTACGTAAAGATGGCTATCGCATTATAGCAGTTGAACAAGCCGAAAACAGCACCATGCTCAACGAGTTTACTCTTGTTGAAAATGAAAAATATGCCCTGATATTTGGTAACGAAGTAAACGGTGTAAGCGACGAGGTGATGCAAAATATTGATGGCTGCATCGAAATCCCACAGTTTGGCACCAAACACTCGTTTAATATCGTGGTATCGGCAGGAATAGTGCTTTGGGATTTCTTTGCTAAGATGGCGATAGGTTGAACTAAATTGAGTGTTCACGTTCACACACGTGAACGCTCATGAACACCAGTGAATACTTGATAATCAAATATTTACATATTTAACACTACTAACAAAACACTGTCAGTAGGCGACCATAAATATTAAAGTAAGGCCTGTTAGGCTGAGCTACTGAAATAATAGCGTCATTGCGATCCACCGGCTGGCGGATCGCAATCCCCGACATACAAAGCGGCTCTGCTAATTGGGGATTATTAATATTGGACGAACATAAAGACTTACGAAGTTTTAAAAATTTCGTAAGTCTGCTGAGCTATCGGTCAATAGATGCTTCACTACGTACAGCGTGACAAATGAGATTTTAGTTCTATAACTAACTCTTTTTAATAATATAAAAAGACATTTCTTTCCTCGTCACAAAACCAATCTTCTCATAAACTTTTATAGCTGTTTCATTTTCAGCCTTTACATGCAGAAAAGGAATCTCAGATGCTGCCCGGATACGGTGGATATGATGCAGCAGCAATTTACTGGCATAACCTCTACCCAGGTAATCGGGATGAGTACAAACAGCGCTGATCTCAGCATAGGGAACAGGGTGCATACGCTGACCAGCCATAGTTACTAACCTATCACCATCAAAAATTCCAACATAATGACCAAAATCTATCGTCCTTTCTGAAAATGGGCCGGGATTAGTTAATTGCGTTAAAGCAATCATTTGCGGTATATGCTGATCTGTTAAAGGAGTAAATTCCTGTTGCAGAACGGCAGGGGTTGCGACTTCATCATAAACCATCTGCAATACCTTCATCGACTGGATGATCTGCCATTGTTCGGGGATCACAATATCATGAGGTGCAACAAATCCAAAGTAGCTGTCGAACTGACTAATGTCATACAGGATATTAAAATTCTCTTGTGATATTTCTCTGGTACCTACAAAAGGTGATATTTCTTTGGGGAAGTATTTGGCTACATCATTGCCATTTGCCAGATCTTTATTACCCGAAATTAAAGCGTTCCAGGCCGGGTTATCTAATATATGTTCCATGGTGGTTTTACAGGCGATCCCTGCAGGGCAAAAGTATAAAAAATAGTCGCGGATATAGAACTGGCTTGTCATTCCATTTTAATTTAATACCTTAAATTAGTATTTTAATAAACCGTCATCATGAACTCACTCGCCAAAAAATTACTGATAAAGCCAAATTCGAGATGGTTATTTTTCAACACGCCAGCCAATTATACCGACAGCTTAACACCCCTGCCAGCTAGTGTTGAAATAGTGTTTAATACCGAAGGTTGTTTTGATGGTATACAGCTATTTGTAACTACAAGCGCCGAGCTTGCTGCTGAGCTGGCAATAATAGCCCCTTTATTAAAGGACAATACTATCTTTTGGATCATCTACCCAAAAAAAAGCTCCCGTATAACAACAGACTTGGAAATGATGAGCAGTTGGAACGCGCCTACCCAATATGGTTTGCGCCCGGTAGCTTCGGCAGCTGTTAACGAGGTTTGGACCGCCCTGCGATTTCGTCCTATTGAACAGGTTAAAGTTTCATCCGGACGTAAGGAAGCGGTGCGTACTAATGAGTACGCTGAGTTTATTGATGTCGACAAAAAAATAATAGCCCTGCCCGATTATATAAAGACTGAATTGGAACAGCATGCCGGTGCGCTGGCCTGGTTTCAGCAATTGGCCTACAGTCATAAAAAGGAGTATCTTTTATGGATACTAAGCGCCAAACAGGATAAAACCCGTCAGGATCGTTTAGTTAAAATGGTTACCATGTTGCTGAGTAAAAAGAAAAATCCTGCGGATAAGTAAAATATTATTTATACACCACGTCATTGCGAGGAGGAACGACGTGGCAATCCCCGACTTACAGAGTGGCTCTGCTAATTGGGGATTGCCACGCTGCGCTCGCAATGACGAGGTGGGAAATCCGGGAGAAAAGCCTGCCCCTTACGCCAAATTTCTACCGGCATTTACAATACCGTAAACCGTTCTGATCACCAGCTTGTCATATATTTCGGTAAGCTCACTATCCTCGCTGCTATTCAGGCGCTGTAAGGCATAATGTTGAATGATCACCAGCGGCAATACGATCTTTTCGCGTATGGCTATAGAACGGCGCTCAACCGGGTATTCTTCCATTAACACATTGCTTCCTGTCAAATCCAGCAGCATTTCGCGGGTAAGCTCAAACTCATTTTTAAGCATCTTCCAGAAATCACCAAACTTTTTGTCTTTTTCCAGATAAGCCGTAACCCTGAAATCTGATTTCGACATAGACATCATACAGTTATCCAGCATCGTTTTAAAGAAACCAGATGTCCTGTACAGTTCCTTTATCTCCAGCCAGTTGCCATCGTCCTTCATTTTTTTCAGTGCAGTACCAACACCATAAAAACCAGGAATACTTTGCTTAAGCTGGCTCCAGGAGGTTACAAAGCTAATAGCCCGCAGATCTTCTAATTTTAATGGTGCACCGGCGTTCCGTTTGGTTGGGCGGCTGCTGATATTGATACGCGATAATAATTTAAGCGGACTAAATTTCTCCAGGTACTCCACAAACAAAGGATGTGCACGCAGGGCCATGAATATTTTATAGCTTTCATCAGCCATTTGTGATATCAGGGTTTTGTGCCTGTTATCCAACAGGTCATTATGGTTAGGGTGTAATGCCGATATGATACCCGCATTGATCAGCTGCTCCATATTGAACCGGGCCGTTTCAACCGAGCCATATTGCGAACTCACGGTTTGCCCCTGTATGGTAAGTTGAATATGCTCATTAGCTATCTCATTACCCATTGAGGCATAAAAGCGGTGTGTTTTACCACCTCCACGCGCTGGTGGACCTCCCCTGCCATCAAAAAATGCCAGGCTTACACCATACTTGCGTGCTACGGCTGTTAACTCAACCTTGGCTTTATAAATAGACCAATTGGCCATCAGGTAACCCCCATCCTTAGTACTGTCAGAAAAACCGAGCATAATGGTTTGCTTGTTGCCGCGTTTTTTTAAATGTTCGGCATAGTATGGATGGGTATACAGTTGCTCCATGATCTCAGCGGCGCGGGCCAGATCATTCACAGTTTCAAACAACGGCATAAAATCAACACTCAGGCTATCTTTTTTCCAGCCGCTCCATAAAAACAGGTCGATCAGCTGTAATATATCCGATGCCTGCTGGCAGTTGCTGATAATAAAACGCTGACAGGCTTTTTCGCCGTTACTTTGCTGAATTTCCTGCATCAACCTGATGGTATCAAGCGTATCACGGGTCATATCGTCGGCATCAGCAGGGCAATGAAAATCGGCTTCGTTAAAGTTGATGTTCTTAAGCTTTTCTTCTTCGTCCAGGTCGGCGTAGCCCTTAACTATACCTGTTTTAATATTCTTTACGCTGTAATCAAAAACGCTGCGTAAAACACGACTGTCCTGCCTAATGTCGAGCGTGGCAAAATAGCAGCCAAACAAACGCACTTTTTGTATCAGGTTCTCCACAATATCAACAAACAGACCGCCATGCTCATTTACAATGGTTTGCTTGATGGATTGCAGCAGGCTTAGCAATTCGCCCTGCAGATTTTTTGGTTCTTGCTGTTCATTGGCATTTTTATATATCAGCTTATCCAGCTTGTCCATGGCTTTTTCAACACCCCTAAAGGTTATGCGGCGCTTAAGCACCCTGAAATCGCGATAATAACACCTGAACAGGCGCTGCCTTAAAAAGCTGGCTACATCTTTTGTAGTTTGTGTATTTACATTAGGGTTGCCGTCCCTGTCGCCACCCGGCCAAAAACCCAGCTCAAGCACCTGGTTACTTGCATCAATATCAAATTCCTCTTCCAGCTTTGATTGAATACCAGATACCGCGTGATAAAATATATTCTCCAAAAACCATGACAAACTAATAGCTTCGTCAACTGGTGTTGGTGATGTTTTATTAAAGAAGGGGGTTTTGCCTAATTGCTGCAGCAATACATCAATGCTGTTAATGTCATTAACTTTTACAGCCTCAATCAGATCGGTCATGATGCCCAGTACCGTGCCCGGGTAAAACTGGGTTGGGTGTGCGGTAAGTACCAGGCGCAGTGAAAAGTCTTTAAGCTTTTCGCTGATCTTATTGCGGGTTTCATCACTAATAGTAGCTTGCTGCAATAAGCTTTGCAGCGTACCCGAATCATCAAACTTACCTATTTTGTTAAAAGACGAGTCCTCAATAGCATCAAATAAAACCACTTGCCTTTCAATGTATTGTATAAACCTGAACATACGGTTTATTTGTTCCTTATGGTCGATATCCGGTACGTACTTTTTAAAAAAGGTTTCTATAATATCATTTGGCGAAGCCTGTTTTATGGCACCCTTTTCGCAATGTGAACTAAAAAACGGAAGTAAAATACCGGTATCTTTTACCTGATAAAAAGGTAATGTTTGAAATAAACTGTTGTACAACTCAAACCTGGTTACAACTTCGTTATTAAAAGTTGTTTCTCTTTGACTGAGTTTTAAATTTAACGACATAGTACAATTAATTGGTGGTAAAAATTGATGGTTGCGGGTTTATGAGCAATACCGGGGGTGAATTTAATTATCTAAAATTAAATTCCAGCAAAAACTAACTGATTAATAACATTATCATGGCATTAATGCCATTTTTACTAAAATAAGGCATTAATATTTAATTTTTTCAAATTTGCAGTCCTATTTTAGCTCAAAAAAATCGTTTAATAAAAACATGGTGAATGCAGCTAAAAAAAGATTTTTATAACTTGCTCATGATTGCATAACTGTGATCAAAAAACAAATAATTTAATTAATGAATATTAATACCAGGGAGATAAAGAGCTTCTTTTACAGCCAGTATTTTTCTGACGGTTTGCGTATAACCGCCGGTATTATACTGCCATCGCTCGTATTGCTGGAGTTTAACCAGTTTGATCTGGGCCTCACCCTGTCATTAGGTGCGCTTTGTATTTGCGTAATTGATAATCCCGGGCCGGTAAGCCACAAACGTAACTCCATGGCAATAGGTAATTTATGTTTATTCGTGGTAGCGGTAATCACCGGCTTTGCCCGGCTTAATATTTATACGCTAGGATTGGAGATCACTGCATTTTCATTCCTTTTTTCCATGTTTACGGTTTACGGCAACCGGGCGGCATCAGTAGGCACCTGCTCCTTGCTCATTATGATATTCATGATGGATAAGGCCCTGCCTCCTAATGGTGTACTTCCCTATAGTGTTATTATTTTACTAGGTGGTATATGGTACATGCTTTTCAGCCTTATATTTTTTGGTATAAGACCATACCGGGCAGCGCAGCAAACGCTTGGCGAAAACGTGGCAGACATTGCTAAATTTTTAAGAATCAAGGCCGATTTTTATCTGCCCGAAAAAGACATCGACGAAAATTACCGGAAATTGGTATCGCAGCAAATACAAGTGAGCCAGCACCAGGACGCGGTGCGCGAATTGCTGTTTAAAAGCAGGTTGTTGGTGAGGGAATCAACCGGGGCCAGCCGTGTATTGGTACTTACTTTTGTTGACCTGGTTGATATGTTTGAACAGATCATGGCCACTCATTATGATTACAGCGAGATACGCGAAAGATTCAAAGATACCGGAATATTGAACGAAATTGCCCGCATACTGCACCATATGGCCGATGAACTTGATGATATAGCTTATATTGTACTATCGAACACCCGGCACAGGCACCCCACAGATTTTAATATCGAGCTGGAAAAACTGAAATTAAAAATTGATAACATTGGTAAAAGCAACCAGGAAACCAGTAACCTGGTGCTAAAAAAAATACTCATTAACCTGCGTACCCTTGGCGAAAGTATAACTAACGTATATACCTATTACAACTCTAAAACAGCTCAAAAATCAACCGAGTTACGCGGCGATGTAGAGTATTCGCAATTTGTAACTCACCAGGATTATGCACCGCATATCTTTTTTGATAATTTAACTTTAGGTTCAAGTGCATTTAAACATGCTTTAAGAGTATCGTTGGTTTGTTTGATAGGCTTTATTACCGCCAAAACAGTGGCACAGGGGCACCATAGCTATTGGGTACTATTAACCATCATTGTGATACTAAAACCCGGCTTCAGCCTTTCAAAACAGCGTAATTACCAGCGACTGATCGGCACCATTGGTGGCGGGGCCATTGGCATACTGATATTAAGCTTTATACCTGATACCACTGTCCAGTTCATTTTCCTGATCATATTTATGATAGGTACCTATAGTTTTTCGCGGTTAAACTATGTGGTATCGGTAATTTTCATGACCCCTTTTGTACTTATCCTGTTTAAGTTTTTGGGAGTAGGTTTATTGCATGTAGCACAAGAACGCATAACCGATACCCTAATAGGTTCGTCAATCGCGTTTATAGCCAGTTATCTCATATTCCCAACCTGGGAGTTTGAACAGATACAAGAAACCCTGCGCGATGTGATTGTTGCCAACATCAATTACCTGGTAACCATTGCCGAAAGCTTGTCAGGCAAAGTGCCGGGCACTACTATGTATAAGCTGGCACGTAAGGAAGTATACGTAAAATCGGCCAATTTATCGGCAACTTTTGAACGCATGACCTCCGAACCCAAAAGCAAACAGCGTAAAATAAATGAGGTGCATAAATTTGTGGTACTTAACCATATCCTGTCATCGTATATAGCAAACATAGCCTCGGGGTTGGTTAAAAAAGAGCTGCATCAGCCCCATGCCGAAGCCCTTAAACTGGTTAAGAAAAGTATATCAGTACTAAACGAAAGCAATAAGAAGCTAGAAGGCGAAAATATCGAATTTAATATAGGTAAAACTACCCCGGCAACTGATGAAGAACCTGAATTATTGGCCGAAGATATTTTGCTGAAAGAACAATTGGGATTTATCAATAAGATAAGCTATGATATAGCAAGAGTTACTGATAATATTTTACAATAATCAGCTATGTATTGATAACAACAGGTTTTGATGCCTGATTCATGCTGCCAGCTTTTGTCTTTTTAGCACCATTGCAGCATTTTTTCATACAATGAGCTGTATTTATTTTAGCACACACCCTGCTATTTTTTACATGCCTGCTATTTAAGCCAACAGATGCAAAAAAAAGACCGCCAGTAACCGCCAATATTGTAAATGTTTTCATGTTGAAGGGATTTGTTTGTTAAGACGGTACAAAAGTGCATAACGTTACAATATTTTAAAAAAAAAGTGATTTTCACTCATTTTTAAAATACATATTGCTGTATTACACAGTACTATTAATTCCTTAGAAAAAAAGTCAGTTACCTCGCGTAACTGACTTTTTAATTAACTATTAACTGACCAAATATCCTTAACAAAAAACTATCTGGTTGTTGCAAACATAGTGGGTATATTCAAAATCTGATAGGTGAAAATCACCTGTAATGTTACGTATTTGTAAGTGACGTGCTATTAAAAACAAAACAGGCCGCTTAATATGAGCGGCCTGTGATTTTAATTATCAATTTTAATAATTGATGCTATAAATCAAACCATACTTTATCGAAATACCTTGGTTGTGGGTTGGGGATATTTGGATTTGCCGCAGTTTCATCAGACGATAAAGTAAATCGCCTGAAGAGTGGCCCTGGGGTCGCATCCTTAGGTAATGTTAACACTGGAATTTCGCTTCCATCAGGCCCTGATCTTCTCCATTGCACAAAAGCTTCTAATGGCCTGTCCATCAAATCTATCCATTGTTGAATATGAATTTGTTTCAATGCTTCAGTTGCTGAAAGTGAAGTTAAGATTGGTAATTTTGCTGGATTATTTACGTAAGCAGTAACAGCTGCAGGATTAGCCTGATAGAAAGTCATTGCATCGGTAACCCCCTGTTTAAACAGCGTCTCCGCTTTTGCCATATTAACGCCTACACCTAAACCTCTGGCATAAGCTTCGGCCTGTAATAACTCCAGTTCCTGGTATGATATAATAACAGACGGAGCATCTGGTCTGAGCAAATAATTACCCAAAAGAGCTGTTTTTTCATCAGCATCCACGTTTGCAGGCACTCCAATATAAGTTGCTTGTCCATCAGGCAAGGTAAAATATTGAGGCAACCTTGGATCATTTGTAGGAACCATTAGGTCAGTAACCACTTTACTTGCATAGGTAAAAGGATTCTCGCCCAAAAACAATCTGTATTTTGGATTTTGATTATTTGTAGCCGTGGTGTATTTAGCCATCCAAGTTTCAGTGCTTGCAGAGATCATTGCATCTGGAGTACTTAAAAGCGTACCAATAGCCGCCGCCTTAGTTGGATCTTTATCAACCATCACCATTAAAATTTTAAATTTAATGGAATTAGCCAGTTTTTTCCATTTGCTCATATCACCAGCATAGTAAATATCATAATCAGATATTTTCAGCACACTGGCTGGGTCAATTTGAGCAATGGCTTCATCCAGTAATTTCAACAAACTTTCCAACACGTCTTTTTGGGCATCATATTTAGGGTAAGGATATTTATCTGGCTGAAAAGCTTGTGAATAAGGCACATCACCATATAAAGTGGTTGCCTCATATATTAATTGAGCTAACACAATCTTACACTGTGCGGCCGTATTATTATTTACCGGACTTGCAGCTTGAGCTATCGATATAGCTTGCTGTAAATTGTTGCCGCCAGTACTAAAATATGTTTTCCAGGTATTGCTTATCGACAAAGAGCTTACATTATATAAATTCGATGCACCCCAATTTTGTGAAAAATCACCACCGGAAGAAATTGACTGTCCTAAAAAGCCCAATGCGATATAAGAGTCGCCACTATTTTTACTCACATCCCATGCTGTAACGGCATACCCAAAAAGTAATTTTGGATCAACCTTAGTAGCCGTTAAGGGATTAGTATTGATATCGAGATATTTTTTACATGACACACCTGAAACCGCTATAAGCAGCAACATGGAGGCCAAAATTTTATGTTTAAATTTCATGACAATATTTTTTAATTTTTTATAGGGACACACGTAAGTTCATACCAATAGTCCTGGTAGATGGGATGCTATTAAATTCAACGCCCTCACCAACACTGCCTGCACCAAAGAAGTTAAGCTCTGGATCGACATGTGGAACATGGCTTTTGATCAACCACAGGTTTCTTCCTTCTACACCAATCTGTATACCCTTTACAAATGAGGCCTTAAACAATTTAGATGGGAGCTGATAAGCAAATTGAACTTCTCTCAACTTAATAAAGCCGGCATCAAAAGTACTTCCTTCGGTATTTGTGGTGCTTCCTATCCAGCTCCAGTAGTTTTGCGCGTTTATAGCTTTAGTATTTGGCACGTATGCGCCGTTTACCAGGTTAACACCTTTGTCAACGATCAGGGTAGACCTATCACCACCGGTTTCAGCAGCTAAGCCAGATGTCCTTAAGCCAGAAACTGTTCCTGAGAAAAACACGCCACCCTTACGGATATCAATTAATGAACTCAGGCTAAAGCCTTTATATCTGAAAGTATTGTTGATACCGCCGGTCCAATCAGGAAAAATGCTTCCCAATCTTTTGCCTTGAGTAACTACTCTTAAGCCGCTTGTTGGATCGATGATATATTGACCGTCTGGTGATCTGGAAAATTGTCCGCCATAAAGCCCAAAGCTTTTACCAATTTCAGCCTGTATCTGTAAACCACTGTACCCACTTGCAATGCTATATATATTTAAGCCAGGCGCTAATTGTCTTACAGTTTGATTATTCTTTGCAAAATTTGTATTTATGTCCCACTCAAAATCTTTTAACTTAACCGGTACTAAATTTAATGCAATCTCTATACCTGAATTTTGAATCAAACCAACGTTTACATACTTTGCAAAGTATCCGGTAGAAGGCGCTATATTAATAGGTATTAACTGATTTTTTATCTTAGTATTATAGTAAGTAAAATCTAAACCAATACGATTATTCAAAAACTTCAATTCAGCACCTAACTCAAACGAATTTGCTCTTTGCGGAACCAGATTGGCATTTGGCAAAGTCCTCGGGGATGTAAATGCCGTTGCTATTGGCCCATTCGGGAAAACGATAGCATTAGCAGAAACATATTGCAAAAATACCGTAGAGGTAGGTGAATACTGATAATCGAGCTGGTAAGGAATCAAATCACTACCCACTGATGCCCAACTGGCCCTTAATTTACCAAAAGATAACCAATCAAATCCTCTATCCTTTAATAATTCTGAAAACACAAATGAACTGCTAACGGATGGGTAAAAATATGACCTATTATTCAATGGCAAAGTTGATGTCCAGTCATTTCTACCCGTTGCTTCTAAATAAAGGTAATCTTTGTAACTAATACTCAGGTCTCCATATAAACCCAATAATCTTCTTTTTGAATAGGCCTGACTTGCAGTGCTACTTGCTGCATTACTGTAAGCATATAGTTGATCAACTGTTAAATTGAATGCGTCAACCTGGTTTACTTGATCAAAACGCTGGTTAATGTTACCACCTAATATCAATTTAAACTTGAAATCCTTAACCAGGTTATTTTGTTCAAATGTAGCCAGGAAGTCGTCATTAACTTGTTTGTTTAATTCATCATATTTGGTGAATTGGCCCGGTAAAAAGCCCGCTGTTCCTTTACGTACTACCAAGCTTCTTTTTTCTGTATAAATGTCAGCACCAAAGGTGTTGCTTAACGAAACCCAATTAACCGGCTTATAAGTGAGATTGTAAGTACCCAGGAACCTATCAATACTATTACTGTTTCGGTTGTAATCCATTATCCAATAAGGGTTATTACCTACCCGGCCAGGGGCCAAAAATTGCTGAGCTCCAGTAACTGGATCAACTACATTATTTTTTATCGCGTTGATATCAACCGTTCTTGGCATCCCAAATATGGAGGAAACTATAGAGTTTTGGTTATTTGAGCTTTGTGCCGGGCGGCCATCTGATACAATATTGGTATAAGAACCCGAAAAACGAGATGAAAGTTTATCGCTAAAATTGCGCCCTGTATTTACCGCTAAAGTATATCTGTCTAAAGATGATTCAGGAATAATACCTTTTTCATTGGCGCTTGAAAAACTAACTCTATAATCAGATTTATCGTCACCACCTCCAAATGAAATATTGTTGATTGCAGAAACACCGTTCTGAAAAAAATCTCTTACATTATCAGGATAGGCCTTTAAAGCGGTTTGAGGAGATCCAGCAGCAAAATTAGGAAACTGATTCACTAACTGTCCGGTTATTTTTGGGCCCCAACCATTTAACTGCGTATTGGCATACACTCCTTGGTTACCTTGTGCATAGTCGTTCTGGAATTTAGGAAGTATCAGTGGGTTATCAAAGCGTACAGATGAATTGATATCAATTGAAAATGTCCCTTTCTTTCCTTTTTTGGTAGTAATAACAATAGCTCCATTAACAGCACGGGAGCCATATAGGGCAGTAGCAGCTGCTCCTTTTAATATGGTCATTGACTCGATATCATCAGGGCTTAAGTCACCTATACGATTACCAAAGTCAACATTATTGGCGATAGTACCACCAGCTGCACTATTGTCACTGACCGTTAATCCATCAATAACATATAGGGGTGTTGATGCCGGGCTACCAGCGCCAAATCCATTAACACCACGGATAACCACTTTAGTCGAACCTCCTAAAGTTCCGGATTGCGAATTGATGCGTACGCCCGCCACTTTACCCGCTAATGAGTTTAATACGTTAGCATCTCTTGCAACAGTTAAGTCGCTTGATTTCAGTGTAGTTGCACTATATCCAAGTGTTTTTGCTTCCCTTGAAATATTTAATGCAGTAACAACAACCTCATTTAATTGGTTACTGGCGGGTACCAAAACAACATTAACTACGTCTGTGGCTGGTTTTTCAACAGTGGTATACCCGATAAAAGAAAAAACAAGCGTTGCTCCTGTCGGCGCGCTTAAGGTATATTTACCACTCGCGTTGGTTTGGGCACCTGTTGTTGTACCTTTTATTTTTATTGTTGCTCCCGGAATTGGCAGGCCGTCGTCCTGAGAAGTAACCGTACCGGTTACTGTTTTGTTTTGAGCAAAGGCCATTGAAGCCGTGCAGAAAAAACAAACCATGAAAATTTTAAGTAATTTGTGTTTCATACTTTTATATTGAATTATTATTTTGAGTATTCATTCTATTGTTTTCTTTCACTTTGCTCTAAGTGAATTTAGTAGCCTGAAGAAGCTATGCATCTGTTGGTATATATCCGTTTTTCATGTTTTTTAAACTTTGATTTGATGTTCTTTAAAAAGAGCATCAGGTTACCTATCAGAAAAGTTTCTCCCACTCCTGGAAAAAACTTCCCTTAACTATTAACTGATTTATAAAGAACGAAATGAGTAATTTAATATCTCAAAATGAATTGCTTAGCAGGGTGAGTCAGATTGACTTATTACTAAATAAAGCAGTTCTTATATGATTTATGGGATGCGTCACTTAAGAGGGGCAATTAAAAAATACTTGATCAGCAAGTACTCATTAGCATCCGGTACAATAATTAATTAGTATTAATTTAAGTAGGAGCTATTGTCATAGATAAGGTATATAGTTAATTATTATGCAAGTATAACCGTAGATTATACGAAAAACATACACAATAATACCATATGCATTTATAGCAAAATATGCGATAATCACCATTCTGATAATTATCACATATAGCACAGGTAGCTTATTTTCAAATATTATAACCGAAGTTAATAACCACTCAGGCAGATTGCCTGTATTTCAGGGGAGTAACTTTATAATGTGTTTTAAATAACCTGATAAATGAGCTTGGACACTCAAAACCAATAAGATTAACCACCTCATTAATTGGATAGGTAGTACTTCTCAGTAACAACTGCGCTCTTTTTAAACGCAGCTGTGTTAAAAACTGGTGGGGGGTTAAGCTAAACGCTTGTTTAAACGTACGCAAAAGATGGTTAACAGATAGGCATGAATGCTCGGCCAGGCCTTCGAGCGTTATATTTTGGTTATAGTTACTGTACAGATACTCTTTAGCCAGGTTAAGCCTGCGCAGGATCTCAATTTTGGTATTTTGGTTTAAGAAGTTAAGTTTTTCGGCCTTCTTTAATATTTCTTCATTGTAAATGCTAAAATAATTAATGAGGCAATGATGCAGATATTCGTTTATCAGCAACTCATCATGCATACCATTATCAAGGTATTGTTTAAGATGATATACATTGTACATCATATCGCCATTAAAGGGATAAATAGTTTCATCAAATTCCTGATATTGTTTTGTTTTACTCCCGTTTTTATTCAGCAACCGGTTATCAGTAAAAGCCCAGTATTCTTTAAAATCTTCTAAAAACTGCTGATCAAAATTAATGGTAAATGATTGTACCGGTATACTTGAATCTGTATCAGTTGAATATTGTGTACCCCTGTTCAATATCAAAAAAGAATCGGGATATATTGATAAATGCCGGCGACCAATGTCATAACGCTCATTCCCGGTAAAAACAAACCGTAAGCTAAAATCTGAGCTATACTGCTGACCTTGCCTTTGACTGCTGGTACGACTATATATCTTATTATTGTTTCGTAATGTTTTTGAATAATCCATCATATAAAAGTTTTATATTTCGGTATAACTTCTTTCTTCTAATAAAATGAGCCGGTTGCCTCCCGGATCTAAAAACTCAGCTGCCAGTCCTGCGGGCAGATACCGTGGGGCGGCATAAAAAAACACTCCCGCGGTTTTATATAAATGATAATCTTTCAAACAATCTTCCGTATTCAGTATAATACAGCTTTTGTAAACGCTATCTCTGTTGCTGCCTGCCATTACAAATGCAACGTCAAGATTATTGGCTTGTAGTACCATACTTTCTTCCCCTTCTATAAAACCAATGTTACTGATCACATTAAAGCCTAGTTTTTGGGTATAAAAATCAATCTGTGCATCAACGTCCTCTGCAAAAACAGGGATATATTTCAATTTCATGTTACAATAAATGTTAACAAATATTTCTTCGGAAATCAGCCCAATAGCTTAATAAATTATGGGGATGATAATGGAGTGGGGTTATATGCAGCCGATCAGTTAAACCTGCTATACATATCAAAGGTAGTTCAATCAATCAGAGGGCGTATCCCCCAAATAGGGGGATTTTATTTATTTTTCTCCCCCTATTATAGCAGATGTATATAAGTAGTTTCTGAAAATCAAATGGCCTGTTAAAGTGATAAGTCATCTAATTTTAACAACATACCCCGGTTTGTTCAGGCAACCAGATTTGCTTCGGCACCAAATGCCTGGTCTATTATAATTTTCCAGGTACCATCAGTTTGTTGTTTCATTACCTCAATGCCTTTGGCGCTTATCTTTACGTCATTACCATCTGTAATGTTCCATTCAGATCTCCCTACAGCAATATTTCCGGTTTGAAGACAATAAACTGTCTTGATTTCCATTTTTCCGGGGATGGATAAAATAGCTTTTATAGCTTCTTCAAATTGTTCTTTACCCGATACCGGCTTTCCCGGTTCTGGTACAATAATGCCTGTAACATCATACATATTCATTACAGTAGCTACATCGCCTGTATTAAATGCGGCCGCAAGTGTTGCATGGGCATCTTCAGCCCTTTTTGGTAGATTCATCTTTTTTGATTTTTATTGGTGAATAATTAATTGATTTTCTGTAAGAACAGCTATCAGGAAAGGATTGATAAGAAGTTTTTATCGTTATTAACTGCCTTTGCCAGTTTCCCCATGTTATCATAAACCTTATTAAAAAGGAATGGCCCCATGCTGATCCTTTTTACGCCCAGTGATCCCAGATCTTCAAAATCAGGCAGGGAAGGCATGCACATTACGTTAATGGGGAGATGGGTAGAGTTCACTACCTCTTTAATATCATCTCTGTTGGTGATGCAAGGAACAAAAATGCCAGCGGCACCTGAGTTTTCATAACTTCTGATCCTGGTAAGTGTTTCTGTGAGCGCCGTTGGCATACCCAGAAGAAAACCATCAGTCCTGACGTTTACGAATAGTTGCAAATTATTCCGGCTGATATGATTTGCTACCGCCGAAAGTGTTTTTTGAAATTCAGTAACTGATAGTAACTGACGGCTGGCACCGGCAACCGTATCTTCCAGGTTTATCCCCACCACACCAGCGTCGTGCAGTTTTTCTATATTTTCAATGATGCCTTCAATCTTGCGGTTATACCCTCCTTCTATATCAACCGAAAAAGGTATATTAACTACTTCAACCACTCTTTTAGCCAATTGAAGCAGGATATAAAATGATAAGCGTTCACCATCCTCATAGCCAAATGAGTTTGACAATGCCTGGCTCGATGTGCCGATGGCTTTATACCCACTGGCTTCAAATACTCTGGCGCTGTTTACATCCCATATATTCCCCAGTAAAAAGGGTGCTGAATTTTGATGCAGCTGCGAAAATTTTTCAAAATAATTCATACAATAAAAGTTTATACTTTGTTTAATAATTAACTTAAAACAAAGGTATTGCAGCGCTAAACTTTAAAATTGTACAAATCGGAACGGTTTGAAACTATTGTATCAATAGCCGATTAACGGGAGTTATATTATCCATATAAACAGAAGGTGTAACACCCGTAAACGATTTAAAATCCCTTATAAAATGCGATTGGTCAAAATACCCACAATCATAAGCAATGGATGTAAAAGGCTGATTATTTTTGGCAATGAGCTTAAGGCTAAACTGAAACCGGTTTATTTTATTGAATGATGATGGCGAGAGGCCGGTATGCTGGTAAATTAACTTGTGCAGGTACCGGGGCGTAATACCATGTTTTGAGGCGATATTACTCAGGTTGTTTTCTGCCGGATTTTTTTTGATGCTGGTTAAAATATTGGCGACCTTATCAACCTTGAACGATTTTTTCTCGTTGTCAATTAGCTTTTTCAACAAGAAGGTCTCTATAAGCGCTATCCTTTTATCCTGGTCTTTGGTTTCTAAAAGTTGTGCATGTAATATTCTTACCGGGCTTCCCATTAAATCACCGAGGTCAGAGATCTGGTCATTAAACACCCCTATTTCATCATTAAAGAAATAGGATGCAGAATGGGTAAAGAATTTAATGCCCAGCATGGTATGTTTACCCTTTGATCTTATTGCCAGAGGTTTTGTTACCTGGCCCCACAATTCAATTTTAGGTGTTTTGATAAATTTATTTTCAACTGATGATTCCCACGTACCTTCGCCCAGATTAAAGATAGCTTCCATATCGCCGCTTGGAAACACAGCATCTTCAAATTCAGCGCTTGAATCGGATTCAAAGATATAATAGTGCCTTACGTAAGGCTTTAAGATATCAGATGGAAGAAAATGCTTAAATTCCATATCACGAAATTGCGATTTCTCTATAATTCTTTTAATAAAGATACAAACAAAGCCATTGTATATCAGTCAGCTAAATAACATTACTCAGATCAGTTTATTTTGTTTCGCCATTTTTATAGCATCGGCACGGGAGTTAACGTCAAGCTTAACGTATATATTTTTGATATGGCTGCGTACGGTTTCCAGATCAATAAATAAATCTTTGGCAATTTGACTGCGGCTTTTGCCTTCGCCAATAAGCTCCAGTATCTGCGTTTCGCGCTTGGATAATGGTGATTCCTGGTTTTTTTGAAACGAACGTATAACCAGCTTGGCTATATTAATGCTCATTGGGCCGCCCCCATCCTTTACTTCCTTAATTGACTCAATTATTTTGGCCGAAGGAGTATTTTTGGTCAGATAGCCTGATGCGCCGTTGGCCAGCGCATTAAATATCAATTTTTCTGATTCATAAACTGTTAATATCAATATGAAGCTTTGGGGCAACAGTTTTTTTAATTTAGGAATAGCATCAATACCATTGGTGCCCGGTAATTCAATATCCAATAATATCACATCGGGACGATCGCTGGCTATTTTTTTTGAAGCCTCATCATATGAACAATACGTACTTACAACTTCATACCCTTCTGTAGCGCCAATCAGATAGGCATAACCATTTCTAATGGTTTCATCGTCCTCAATAATGGTTATTTTTATATTACGATTCATAGCTATCTGACTTTATCATTAACCGGTGACATTCTTGTTGAACTTTAATGCAACGGATGTTCCTTTACCCTCATCTGAAACAATAACCAACTCGGCATTTATACGTTTGGCCCTTGCCTTTATGTTATGCATACCATGCCCTCTTGTTGTTGCTGTGGAGTTAAAACCCTTACCATTATCTGTAAGGATCAGGATTACTTCATTTTTATCAACATAGGTCCACTCTAATACAACCTCGCCGGCCTCGGCATGTTTAAGCGCGTTATTCAGCGATTCTTTAAATATCATGGTGATATTACGACTGTACTCCATAGGCAGCTTAACCAGTTGTAAACTTTCATCGATGCCATCAAACTTAAATTTAACCGACATATCCTGAAAAAGCTCAATACCTATTTCTTTTATATGTACCAGGGTTTCGTACAAATTATCGCTTTTGGGGTCAAGCGCCCACAAAATATCTTTAGTGCCATTATAAAGCGCAGCCGCATTTTGTTTAATCTGATCAACAAGCCCACGCTGATCAGTTTTATGCTGATCTATTTTGGCGTTCAAAATTTCGGACAGAATAGATATGCGGGTTAGTTTATTACCCAAATCGTCATGAAAATCTTCGGCAGTTTGTTGTCGTATTTTTATTTTCTCTTCTTGTTTCATGGCCTCAATTACCTGTTGCCGCTGTATTTTACTATGATGCCATATATTTTGTAAACCAAAGCCTATCAAAACAAAAAACAATACAGCCGATATCTGAAAAGTAAGCGTTTTATAAAATGGAGGTACAATTTCAAAACTAAAATTAGCTGTGTATGCCGATACCTTACCATCGGGACTGATGGCTTTAACCCTGAAAGTGTATTTACCGGGCGGTAACATGGGATACTCCACAACATTGTTTTTTACCGGCGAACAAAATGTACTATCAAGTCCAACCAGTTTATACCTGTACGATACGCCACCCGGATTTTTTAAATAAACGCCCAAAAACGAAATAGACAAATGGTTTTGGTTGTAGTTTAAGCTTGCGCCATCATTTAAATAAGTATAATGAGTATTCTTATTGCTGCCGATATAAGGCATTAACTTTACGTTTTCAATAATGATATGCGGCGGGGCCGATGGCTGCATTTTTAACCGGGTATTATATACCATAACCGCTTTGGTGGTACCTACCCAAACCTGGTGATCTTTATAAAGAATAGCGTTTTGGTTGGTTTCAAAAACCGGTTCTTTTGATCCTGTATTATCAATAACCATAAACCTTTTAGTATCGGGGTTAAACTTCATCAGATTAACTCCTTTTCCTGTACCTACCCAAACGTTACCCAGTTCATCTGCTACCAGGCTGTATATACTGTTAGCCTTAAGACCATCATTTATGGTGTAGCGTTTTAATTGTTCGCTTTTTATGTCCCAGGCAAAAATACCGTTATCATCAGTGCCTATAAGCATCAGGTCGCGGTACCTGATCATGCTGTATATAGCCGAGTTTTTCAGGGCACTTTGCTTAAAAGTGCTTACTACTTTTTTATTTAACGCCAATACAACACCGTTCTGTGTACCGATAAATACCGAATCGCGGCCGCTAACCATTATTGATGATGAAAAATCAGTAACTCCGTCCAGGTGTTTCAACAAACCATTCTCATAGTAATAACACCCCATAGAAGTAGCCAGCCAAACAATTCCACTGCTGTCAGTCGCAATGGCGTGAAAAGCCAATTCATCGGTACCTTTTATCTGCCTGAACCCATTTTTATTATACACCCATAATCCAGACCTATCAGTACCTATCCAGGTTGTTTTATTTTTATCAGTATATAAACATTGTATACCTCTTAAATATTTTGGTGCAACAGGTGTAGCTATATTGTTGAGTTTTTTACCATCATACCTGATTAATCCACCGCCATCAATGCCTAATAAAATGTGATTGCTCCAATCTTCGGTAATGGCCATTGTTATTTTTGACTCGGGTATCCCCTGTGAGCTGTCAAAAGTCACATATTTACTACCCTCGCAACGATACACTCCATTACCTGAACTACCCAGCCATAAATTGTTATCTGCATCACTGTATATATCTTTTATGGGATTATCTGTAAGTCCGTTTGATGAGTTGTAATGAATCACCATATCATCACAAATACAATAGGCCCCATTATCTGTACCTATCCATAAACTTTTATACTCATCCTGTGCAATGCAAAACAGCAATCCTTTTATAGCGGCCATTTGTTCCGGAGCATAAGGCAAAACCTCGTTATCGCTGATATAAAACACCTTGTTACTGGCTAAAAAATACATTTTTTGCTGATCAACCCTATCAAACAAGATCTTACTTACCGGCAATGACTGGTACTTTACATCAAACTGCGTGGAGTATACCCATTTATTGCCGGTTAAACAATATATCCCTTTTTGGTAAATAGCAGCATAAAGTTTACCGGAGCTATTTACGGCTAAAGCAGTTATCTGAGCACTATCATCAAATACTACAGGCTCCATTTCCTCCCCCGTAATTTTAAATAACTTATAGCCCATTATCGCCCAAATATTACCGGCACCATCCTGGGTTATATCGGTAACTACATTTTGTTTTGGAGCAATTTTGGGTTTGTAATTCTTAATTTTACCATTATAAAGCATAGCCAAGCCATCAAGCGTACCAGCCCAGGTACGGCCCGCTTTATCAGAAAAAACAGCGGCTACATAGTTGTTTGGCAATCCATTTTGTCTTGAATACCCCAAAAATTCCTTTCCATCAAAACGGCAAACACCCCCATAGGTAGCCACCCACAAACGATGGTCACGGTCTGTTGAAAATTTATTTACTTGTGATTGTATCAGCCCATCCTCAATGTCGTAATGGGCAAACGTGTATTTTTGACCAAAAGCCGGGTATGCTTGTATTAAAAAAAGAAATACAACACACATAAACGCCACCGCCGGATATAAAAAACTCTTATTCAATTACACACAAATTAAATCGGTTGCAGTATCATCGCAATTAGCTTCAAAATAAAGCTAAATAAAACAAAAAAAATCACCCTTTTAGGGTGATTCCATAATATAAGGCCAGTCTACCGAAATACCTTATATAGCTGTATTAATAAGATCAGTTGTTAAAATCAGTTCTTAGCGGTTACATCGCCGCCGCTCTGTGGTGTTTGAATATCATCAAACATTTTGCAAACCTGTGTAATTTTCCACTCCTGGTTATCATTTTTTTCAACTATCAGATAGTTATGCTGTATACTATCATGATAAGTAAAATCAACCCGGGCAATTACCAATGCATCGCTTTTGGCAAGCACTTCGTAATTTGATTCACAGTTTTGTTTTGTACCCACCTCATTTTTCATGGCATCAATTAAACTTGATTTATTTTGCTGAATTACTTTTTCGCCGCGTGGTATTTTCAACATGTAATTTTCATCCAGTACTTTATTCAATTTTTTATAATTTGAGTTCATGTGGCTGTCAATAAAATCAAGGATCACGGCATTATAACCAGCATCAGTTTTAGGGCCTGTAAAGGCATACATAGTTGTGGTTGATAATAAACTTATTATGCAAACCAATAAAAATTTACTTTTCATCGCGATGTTTTTTTTATCAAATGTCACCACGATTCAAAAATAAAAATGTGTGTATAGCACCTTAAAAATATGCGTATAACACCAATTAAGGCCTTTTTTAATGAATAAGCTTCCATGTTAACAGCATTTAAAAACTGAGTTAACTGCAGCTTAACCTCCTTATTTATTATTTCAATTTGCTGACAAACAATTGATACTTAACGCTGCTTTTATTATGAACTTTAATACTTAATTAAACACTATGGAAAAACGTGAATTGGGTAGCTCAGGCTTAAAAACTGCACCATTGGTTTTTGGCGGTAATGTGTTTGGGTGGACCGTAAAAGGTAATGATAATGCCCTTTTGCTGGATGCATTTTTAGATGCCGGTTTTAATACCGTTGACACAGCCGATGTTTACTCGGCCTGGGTTCCGGGTAATACTGGCGGTGAATCAGAAACAGAAATTGGCAAATGGCTCAAAAAAAGCGGCAAGCGCGATCAGGTAATTATTGCCACTAAAGTTGGTGGTGAACTAAGTAAGGATAAAAAAGGACTAAAAAAAGACTATATTATTAAAGCAGCCGAAGGTTCGTTAACCAGACTGCAAACTGATTATATCGATCTGTACCAATCGCATTACGATGACGCAGCGACCACGGTTGAAGAAACCATGCGGGCCTATGATCAGCTGATCAAAGAGGGTAAAGTAAGGGCAATTGGGGCTTCGAATGTATCTGTTGAAAGAATACACGAATCGCTCAAAGTAAGTCGTGAAAAAGGTTTAGCCAGTTACCAAACCCTGCAACCTGAATACAATTTGTTTGACAGGGAACAATATGAAACCACTACCGAACCGTTTGCAAAAGAGCAAAACCTTGGTGTTATCAGCTATTTTTCATTAGCCAGTGGCTTTTTAAGCGGCAAATACAGGTCTACCGATGATCTTAAAGACAGCAGCAGAGGCGGTATGGTTAAAAAATACCTTAACGAAAGAGGCTTTCGAATTTTAAAAGCGCTGGATGAGGTAGCCGCACAATACAACAGCAAACCCGCAGCCATTGCTTTAGCCTGGCTAATTGCAAGGCCAAGTGTAACCGCGCCTATCGTGAGCGCTACCAGTATATCCCAGCTTCATGAGCTTACAAAAGCCGCAACACTGCAATTAAGCAGCGAAGCCATTAAAGCGCTGAATACAGCAAGTGCTTATTAAAAGCAAGCAAGGCAGCAATAGCATCTTATGGTACTATTCAATTATCGTTGAATAGTACCATTCAAAATAAAAATAGTACCATTATAAATGAGAAATTGGTGTGTAAATTTGTTTCATGATACAAAACATACCACTATATGACATCTGCTCGCTATCTGATATTAATCAGGACGACATATTGATTAGTCGTTTTGCACCATACCTTGATACTCATAAAAACCTGTTTGCCACCCATCGGCATTCCTTTTACCACCTGGTATTATTTACGGATGGTACAGGTACACATACTATTGATTTTGAAAATTTTGAGGTTAAGCCCGGGCAAATTTATTTCATGATACCCGGCCAGGTGCACTCGTGGAGCTTTGAGGATTTTACCGATGGTTATATCATTAACTTTTCGGCATCATTTATACAATCATTTATCCTGCAGCATGGTTACCTGGATAGTTTTTCATTTTTTAGTGGTAACCTGGCCGATGCGGTGATCAATTTACCGCTTGAAACCTATGCAGCCATCAGGCCCCTATTTGAAACTATACTGGCCGAAGCTGCAAGACCCACCGCGCAAACCGGTGATATGATCAGGCTGCTGATGCTGCAAATATTTATCAGGGTTAACAGGCTTGGTATAAACCCGATTTCAACCGGGAATCCAACATACAACCAAACCCTGCTCAAAAGCTTTAAAAATTTAATTGAGCATCATTATGCCGATGTAAAGCTGCCTAAGGATTATGCGGCCTTACTATACATACCCCCCAACCACCTCAATGCAGTTTGTAAAGACATAATGGGCGTATCTGCCGGCGAACTGATCAGGAACAGAGTATTGCTGGAGGCTAAGCGTATGCTTACCAATCCACAATTAAGTATTAATGAGATCTCCATAAAATTAAACTTTAGTGATAACTCCTATTTTACCAAATTTTTTAAAAAACTGGAGAACATTACCCCCGAAGAATTCAGAAAGAAAATAATACACAATCATGGAAAATAAAGAATATAAATTAGCCTTATGGCCGGCCTTTGTACACGCCAAATGTCCCCGTTGCAGACGCGGCGATATGTTTACCAACAGCATGTACGGTTTTCATGGGCAGGTGATGCATAAAACATGCCCTCATTGTGGTTTAGTGTATGAAAGGGAACCGGGTTATTTTTACGTAGCCATGTTTGCAAGTTATGCACTTAACGTTGCCGAAATGGTAACCATTGCAGTTGCCATTAGTGTTTTAACCGGAAGCAATAATCCATGGTTGTATGTTACTATTATACTGGCCATAGCGTTGATACTAGCGCCTTTTAATTTCAGGTATTCAAGGGTAATGTTATTATACTGGCTTACACCTGGGCTTCATTATCACCCCGAAATGAGCCAGGATAAACCAAACTGATCTTTTTAGTTTTTTTAATGATGATGATAGATGTCCATAGTTTAAAAGCTATGGGCATTTGTTTTTTCATGACAATGAGATGGTTAAACTATGTGCTTCGGCTTTTGTCAAAATACCATATAACATCAATATTTTGAACAATGAAAACGAAGTTAAACACCATAAAAAAAGATCTATATAACGTATTTGTAATGGGTAATGCCGACGACAGGCAACTGGCACGGGTTTACTTTTTATTAGCTATTCCCCTTTTCACATTATTCTGCATATTCGGCCATTTCCCTAATTATTGACCCCTTATATCATCGCGTCATTGCGAGGTCCGAAGCAATGACGCGTTTTTTTCATATCTCCTCCCCAAAACAAAACAGCCATCACATTGCTGTAATGACTGTTTGCCAACTGTTACCTAAACTAAATTAAACTAAACTACATTCAATTTCATTACTATTATTACTTGATAATTAATTATGCGCAAGTATAAAAGGACTGGTTAATGGGTTTGTAGCTACCGAATCATCAAACTGATCATTACGATTATGCTCCAAACCCGATGGCCTGTTATTCAATGTTTTTCCCTCATCATCATTCGAAAACATATGGGCACAGGCTACCAATAAAAGAGAAACAAATACAAAAATTAAAAAGTGATAAAAAAGTTTCATAGTAGCCGGCTTTGTAAAAAATAACTGATAGGTTGTTCATCAGATATTGATTCAAAGTTAAGTTATGGGCCAACGAAACACCTGAGGGGATATACGGATTTTGCCTGCGTATTTTTACGTATTTTGAGTATACGTATATTTACCGCCAAATAACTCGATTGAGCATGTTATCTGTAACCTGCGGCCTGTAGGTCAAACAGTTCGGCGTAGCGGCCGCCTTTAAGCAGCAGTTCTTCATGGCTACCAATTTCAACCAGCTCGCCTTTTTCCAGCACCAGTATTCTATCAGCCATGCGCACAGTACTAAAACGGTGAGATATTAACACTGCCGATTTACCTTTAGTTAACTCAGCAAAACGTTCAAAAACATTGTACTCGGCCCGGGCATCAAGTGCCGATGTTGGTTCATCCAGTATCAGCAGTTGTGCATCGCGCATATAGGCACGTGCCAGGGCAACCTTTTGCCACTCACCGCCAGACAGTTCAACACCATCGGCAAAGCGTTTACCCAGCTGCTGGTTATACCCACCCGGTAGTTTGGCTGCCAACACGTCGGCAAGACTCTGCCTGGCCGAATTTTCTATCAGTGGGTGGTTATCCTGCTCGCTTATTTTACCTACGGCAATGTTTTGTGCAAAGCTCATCTGGTAACGCAAATAGTCCTGGAAAATAATGCCTACGTTAAGGCGCAGGTCGGCCAGGTCATATTGCTTCAGATCAATACCATCCAGCAATATTCGCCCCTCTGTTGGGTCATACAGACGCGAAAGTAGTTTCACTAATGTAGTTTTACCAGCACCATTCTCGCCTACCAGGGCCAGCTTTTCGCCGGGGTAAAGGGTAAAGTTCAGATGCCGGTTGGCCCATCTGTCGGAGTTAATATACCGGAAACCCACATTCTCAAAGGTAAAACCCTGCTGTATGGTTTTAGGGAAGGGCAGCGCATTTGCCGCCATTTGAATTTTGGGTACGATCTCAAAAAACTCAAAAAAATCGCGCAGGTAAATAGCTCCCTGCGATACTGCCGTGAAACGGGTTAAAATTCCCTCCAGCAAAGTACGTAACTGCCTGAATGAACCGGCCAAAAAAGCCAGCTCGCCAATGGTTACATCGCCCTTTACCGCCCTGATAATAATTACTGCATAAGCCGCGTAATAACCCAAGCTACCCAGCATGGCAAAAAATGTTCCCCATAAAGAGCGCTGAACAGCCAGGCGCTTATTATCGCCATAAAACTTATTGGATAAATGTTTAAAACGATCAATGATAAAGCCCGATAGGTCAAATATCTTCACCTCTTTGGCGGTTTCGTCGCTGGCACCCAGGTAGCGTATGTAATCAAGCTCACGGCGTTCGGGTGTTTGGCCCCGTGTAAGGGCATAGCTTTGATCGTTAAAATATGATTCGCCTAAAAAGGCAGGAATAATAGCAATAAGCAACAGCACAATAAGCCAGGGATTAAAGGTCATTAAGCCTACCGCCAGGAAGCCCATGGTAATCAGGTCCTGAACCTGGCTCATTACCTGCGACAACAGGATGGTACGGCCCACGGTTTGCTGCCGGGCACGTTCCAGCTTATCATAAAACACAGAATCCTCAAACTGATCAAGATCAAGGGTGGCGGCATGTTCCATTATTTTTACCGATGTATGGTTGCTGAACAGATCGCCAAGCAGGCTATCCATCAGGGTAATGGCACGGCTAAGTGCATCTGTTAATATGGCTAATCCAAATTCCAACCCTACCAGCTGCCACAGATAAGTCATATCCCTGCCTGGAGCATGACTAATGGTAACCACCTGATCAATGATCAGCTTACCCACATACAGTAGCCCCAGTGGCATAGCCGAACGGAAAATACGCAGCAGGGCGTTAACAACCGTCATCCAGCGGCTGGTTTGCCAAACCAGTTTAAAAAAGGCGGGCAAATTACGCAACGCGTCAAACCGTTCTTTTAAGGTTACTTTTGTACTGATGGTATTTTTTGGTGGACGATCGACTTTCAATAGTATTCTCTTTCTTTACTTGATTATAAACAAATTTAACCAATTAGCCCCTTAACCGTGTAAAGGAGGAGGTTATTTTACATTGAGTTGTTATTGCGCAGGTTATCCTTTTTATCGTATTGGTAAATTTAACTTTTTTAATATTTTATTATATGTTGTTTGCACAAACATAATTGGACTGGGCTTAAGATATGGAGGTCTCGACATACCCAATCACTATACTTTAACTTTCAGAGAAAAATTTCATTATTTTTATTAATATACACTATTGCAATGTGTTTACTATTAAGCTTTGGGTAAATGCTATAAAACTATTTCATTAATGATGTCAAAAGAATAATGGAAAAATTCAGAATAATAGCTATAATCCTTATAGTTGTGATGGATATCGTTTACTTAAATCATCGTATTAATTTATACAATAGTTTAATTCCGGTAAATGCAACGGTAAATGAAAATTCTATAGCCCTTAATAATCAACATAGTTTGTCGCTTCAAATAAAAACTAAAGAGTATAAACGCACTTTTGAAATACGGTATGTTCTTTTATCATGGCGCATAGGAAATAAAATGCAGGTAAAAGAAGGCGAGCAGATAAAAATCTATATCAATCCTAAAGACAAGACGAAACTGAATAACAGCAATGATACTTTATACAAGAATTTTCTTAATATCCCTATGAGTAATATTAAAGCATATGGGGCTGAGGTAAACAATACATGGAGAAGTTTTAGCTTGTATAAGGATATGATAATTGATATAGTAGATATGCTTATACTCAGTTTTCTTTTAGCAATAGCGGCATTCCTGATAAACGGAGGTATGGATCATCACAGGATAATTAATATAACATTAGTTTGTTGTTTTCTTTTAAGCATGTTGGCTCTTTACATATTAGAAGCTGTTTAGGGCTTATATATCAAATGGAAAGTAAACCGCAATTGGGTCTTAGCTAAACAGATTGAAGGTATACAGGAAGCCGCATCAAAAGAAGCAGAGGAAAAAAGCAAACTAAATGTAAAAGAAAATGAAGTTTAATTATTGGTTTTACTTAGTTATACTCATTTTAATCTCATTCAATGTTTATATCTGGCGACAATTTTCCTATGTAAAAAGCAATTTGGTTCAAATACATGCTACACTTGATCGAATGTCAGCACACTCATCCCGGTCAGCTGAGAAGATAAAAATGTGGGTAAAAGAATACCCTAACACGGTATTGACAAGAAGCTATAGCGGGTTTCACAGGGGCTTATATGATCAAATACAAACTACAGAAAATATTGATAACCCACATCCTGAATTGCGCCGATTACCTGACGATAAATTAAAAGTTAGCTTCTATATATTCAAAAACCAGGATCTGCATTCAACCGAAGACATACCCTTTTTCTATCTTAAAAAGGAGGAGCAAACCTTTAATGAATTTGATTACAACAAGGATATTTTTTTTTACTGTATAGACAAAATTAATCTTTTGAGTATTTTATTATATGTTACTTGCGCAATCATAATTGGACTGGCCTTAAAATATGAAGGCCCTAGCATGCCTAATCCTTACACGCTAACTTTCAAGGGAAAAATTTTAATATTTTTATTAGTATACGCTATTGCAATGTGCTTGCTATAAAGCTTTTGGCAAATACTGTATAGCTTTTTTTATTAATCATCCAAAAAGAATACCGGAGATATTAGAATAATAGCTTTTAATCCTAATAGTTGTAATGAACATGCGCAGGGTTCTCTCCAGGAAGCCCTACACAAACAACAATAATCATTGCGCGTCGGCTTATCTTTTCGTAAACATTACTCTCAAAAGGAAAGGTGGCAGGGGCTTATCACTTCGTACCTCGCAATGACCGTTTTTTATTACTTTTGCCGGCGCTATGGACACTTCACTACACAACAAATTCGACAGTATAATTTTTGACTTGGATGGCACCCTTTGGGACAGTACAGCCAATGTGGCTCTGGCCTGGCAGGCCGCCATTGCGCAGGTTGATTATATTGATGAACTGATGACTGTAGACCGGGTAAGATCAATCACCGGAATGACCTATGATGCCATTTTTGACAAGCTATTCCCTGCACTTACGGATGAACAGCGTAAAGAGGTACAAATCCTTTGCGGTAAAAGCGAACTGGAAATATTGCATACCCGGGGTGGTGAGCTATATCCGCAACTAGAAGAAACCTTGAAATACTTAGGCACAAAATACAAGCTATATATAGTGAGCAACTGCCAAAGCGGCTATATTGAAGTATTTTTAGACCTTAACAACATGCATGCACACTTTTTAGGGCACCAATGCTTTGGCACTAAAGGCAACCCCAAGGCTGATAACATCAAGGATATTGTTAATGATCACCAGCTTAAGGCCCCGGTTTATGTAGGCGATACCATGGGCGATTATACCGCCGCGACGCAAGCAGGCGTTCCTTTTATTTTTGCAAACTATGGTTTTGGTAAGGTACCCGACGGTATGGTAGCCACTGTAAGCAGTTTTAGCGAGTTTACAGAACTGCTATAAACTTAATTGTTTACTGCAGCCGGCTCCTGTTTTTTACCCAATCACTTATTTCGGCAGTTTCAACTGCGGCAACCACAGCTTTCTTCTGACTGAGCAATTGCTCCATGATAATGGCAGCAATCGCGGCTTCTGCCTCATTACCCGTGTTTAATACTTCGGGGGTAAAATACTTTTTAACAAAGTGCGTATCAAAATTACCTGACGTAAAAGCTTCATGCTGCATTACAAACCTGCCGAAACCCAATGTGGTGGTTATCCCGGTTATCTGATACTCATCAATGGCACGGACCATGCGTTCAATAGCCTCTGTACGATCTTTACCATAGGTTGTCAGTTTGGCTATCATTGGGTCATAATAAATAGGGATCTCCATTCCCTGTTCAAAGCCATCATCAACCCTAACACCAGCTCCTTTTGGGGTAATATAGGTTTGCAGGGTACCGATATCGGGTAAAAAGTTATTTGCCGGATCTTCGGCATATACCCTTAATTCTATCGCGTGACCGCGTATCTGCAAATCTTCCTGTTTAAAACTGAGCGCCTCGCCCCGGGCAATACGGATCTGTTCCTTTACCAGATCAATACCGGTTATCAGCTCCGTTACCGGATGCTCTACCTGCAAACGGGTATTCATCTCCAGGAAATAGAAATTAAGCGCATCGTCCATAATAAACTCCACCGTACCTGCGCCGGTATAGTTTACAGACCTGGCCACGTCAACCGCACATTTACCCATCTGCTCCCTGATCTGCGGAGTAAGCACCATAGACGGCGCTTCTTCAATTACTTTTTGATGGCGGCGCTGTACCGAACAATCACGCTCAAAAAGGTGCACTATATTGCCATGAGTATCGCCCAGAACCTGTATTTCGATATGCCGCGGCGATGATACATAACGCTCAATAAAAACCGATCCATCCCCAAAAGCGGAAGTAGCTTCTGATACAGCAAGCTCCATCTGTTCTTCGAAATCAGCCTCGCCTTCTACAATGCGCATCCCTTTACCCCCACCCCCTGCGGCGGCCTTGATCAGTATCGGAAAACCAACCTCAACCGCGCGTTTTTTTGCTTCGGCAACATCAGTAATGGCCTCCTCCGTTCCGGGTACCATAGGGATGTTATATTTCAAAGCAGCAGCCTTGGCCGATAGCTTGTTACCCATCACCTCCATAGCCTCAGGCGACGGCCCAATAAGCACCAGGCCCGCCGCTTTAACCTGCCTTGCAAAAGCAGCATTCTCGCTCAGAAAACCATAACCCGGATGAATACCCGTTGCACCTGTTTTTTTACAGGCATCAATGATCTTTTGGCCATCAAGATATGATTGAGCAGAGGGTGCAGCGCCTATATGTACGGCTTCATCAGCATAACGTACATGAAGTGCATTACGATCGGCATCAGAATATACGGCAACAGTTTTAATGCCCATTTCGCGGGCCGAACGCATTACTCTCAAAGCTATTTCGCCCCGATTGGCAATCAGTATCTTTTGCATTTAACAAATGTAAAAGATTTGCACATAGTACAGCAGCAAATTTATTAGTCAGCCACTTAACCAGAACTACGATAAAACTTTATTTTACCGGGAGCTGCTACTCCACCGGTATGTTTTGCGATGGCAACGATAGCAAACATACTTTTTTAGAGGTAACCAAAAGAAAGCAAATTTCACCAAAGGACCTCTTGGTATGCGACTAACAGAGGTTTTACAGCGACGGCAATGTAATGAATGAGAAGTTGTCTTGGTTTGATCGATTATTGCTGAAGGTCCTTTTCCTTCAAATCCAATGGCCATAGTTAAATGAATTAGGGGATATTTATATAACTCTGATTAAAATAGTAATGAAGTAAGTGTAAGTTAAACCTGTTTTTCTATCAGATTGGTATTCAACTTATTTCCCCTTAAAGATACCTTTTAGATATGAATTTTGTATACATTTTGAAACTTAATTTTGATCATCAAGTAATAGTTCCATAAAGAGCAGATCGAGCCAGCGGCCAAACTTAAAACCCACTTCTTTAAAATGCGCAACCTGGTTAAAACCAAGCGATTGGTGCAAGCGGTAACTCACCTGATTTTCGCCATCAATAGCGGCTATCATAGCATGCATACCATTTTGCCGGGCTGTATTAATAAGCGGTCTTAATAATAGTTTGCTGATACCCTGCCCCCTGAATAAAGGATCAACATAAACTGAGTGTTCAACAGTATAGCGGTAGCAGGGCCATACCCTAAAATGTCCATAAGTGCAAAAGCCAACAACTTTGCCTTCGGTTTCGGCAACCAGTACCGGGAAACCATTATTAACGCGTTCATGATACCAGGTACGGCGCATTTCAATAGTATGAGGTATCTCGCTATAAACAGAGGTGGTATTTAATATGGCATCGTTATAAATGTTCAATATAGCTACAAGGTCATCCTCTTGCGCATTTCTGATATTTATTATACCGGTCGTCATAAGATACTAAAGTAAAAACGCCTCCAATTTAAGATTAGAGGCGTTAAGATACTTAAAAATTACTGTTTTTTGTCAGGAGCAGCACCGCCCGGAACAGGCTGGCCAGCCGGAGGAGCCATTGGACCCGGGCCCTTCCCTTCAGGTATGGTGATTTCGGGATGCTCGGTACCACGATGACAGGTATTACAATTAACCCCGGTATGCATCATCATTCCCAATGAATCCTTTTTAGCTTTAAAATATTTCTGGTTGATCTTGTTTGTCATCCTGAACATTTCACGTGCCATTTCTTTTTCGGGCTTGGTATCATTTGCCCAGTCCATTTTTTTGGTCTCTTCATTACGTACATGGCAAAAGTTACAATGCACACCTAATGAATGCGCCCACTCTTCCATCACATCGTGAAGTTTATCTTTAGAGATGTTCTTGGGCAGCACTTTCAAATTCGTAAAACCTTCGTCCTTAGGAGCTGGTGGGGTCATGGATGTAAAGGCACCAAAGACTACAACTGATAACAAACCAAGCGTAGCTATTATTTTTTTATTAAAAGGCATAATTGTCATATTTAAGTCATCTAAAAATAGCCATTAACTTTAAATTTATGACGCAGAAGAAAGTAATTTTTAAGATACATGATAATTTAGTTTCAATCTAAATTATTATCCTGTCTTGAAAAATATGTCATTGCAAGGAGGAACGACGAAGCAATCCCTTTAGGACTAGTAAAAGATGTGATTAGCATAAGGAGATGGCCACGCTGCACTCGCAATAACATAGTTTTTAACTTATTTACACATCCGGCCATACCAGATAGCGCGAAAGTAGTTTTTCGCTGATGGCCCATAGTTTATTGCGCGATTCGGTATCTGTTGCTATGGCCGAAGTATTTGCTTTCTTTTTCTTTTTGAAATAGGCTCCATTGTACTGATCAAGACGTGGAGCTGTTGCCAGAAATATCGAAGTTTCGGCTGCTTGCTGCACAGTTACCATAAATGGAGTGGCCAGCAAAAATAATATTTTACCCAACCCTTTAATACCAGCGCCAAAGCCCGTTTTTACGGTCCCAGGATGCAGTGAAAAAGCGAGTATACCCTTATCAGCATACTTTTCGGCAAGCGATTGTGCAAAATAAATATTGAAAAGCTTGCTCATACTATAAGCCTTAAAGCCATTATAGGTTTGCTCCCATTGCAGATCATCAAACCGGGGTTTGCCCCATTTATGGGCCTCTGAGCTTACATTAATGATTCGTGCCTGTCCTTTTTGCAGCAAAGGCATCAGGAGGATTGTCAATAAAAAATGCCCCAGATGATTGATAACAAAGGTCATTTCAAACCTGTTCTTATTTAAATGCCGTTCTTGAAAAACGCCACCTGCATTATTGATCAATGTGTTAATAGCAAACAGTTTTTCTGTAAGTTCATCTGCCGCTTCGCGAACGCTTTGCAGATCGGCCAGATCACAGCGTATTACAAACACTTCTTTATTACCTGTTTTATCAGCTATCTCCTGTTTAAGTCGTTCACCTTTAGGCGTATTGCGCACCAGCAAATAAAGTGCATGGCCCTGGGCCGCAAGTGTTAAAGCGGTTTCCTTTCCTATTCCGGATGTTGCCCCCGTAATGATAGTTGTTTTTAAAGCCATAGCCTCCTTAGTTCCCTAAAGCTGGAACTTTTACTGGCAAGATACTTGTTTTTTAGCCTCCTCCCCCCTCTAAAGGAGGATTTTTTTGATTTGCCTCAATACTTTTACAAATCTTGTAAGGAGGCAAAAACTTACTATTTAAGCCTCTTTCCTTACTCGCTTCTCAAACTCTTCACCGGGTTTGCCAGTGCCGCTTTAATTGATTGAAAACTAATGGTAATAAAAGCTATCAGTATCGCCATCAATCCTGCTAAGGCAAATACATACCAGCCAATATTTATGCGATAGGCAAAATCTTCCAGCCATTTATTCATGGTGAACGAAGCAACCGGGATAGCTATAACGATAGCAATCAATACGAGCTTGATAAAGTCTTTTGCCAACAGGCCAATAATTTCACTTACGCTGGCACCTAATACCTTGCGTACACCAATTTCGCGGGTGCGCACTTGTGCTGTAAAAGCCGCCAAACCTAACAAACCTAAACACGAAATCATGATAGCTATACCCGCAAAATAATTAAACAGGGTTCCTTCTCTTTGTTCGCCCTTATAAAGATTGTTAAAAATATCATCCAAAAAGGTATAATCAAAGGGGTATTGCCCGTTGTATTGTTTAAATTGTTCCTGGGCTGCGTTAATTGCTTTTTGAGCGTTACGACCATCTGTTTTTATATACATTGAATTTAAATCCGGTGTATAGTAAAAAATAGCAGGCGAGATCTTCTCTCTCATAGAAGCGAAATGAAAATCTTTTACAACGCCAATGATAGTACCCTTAATTTTCCGCATTCTGAACCTTTTGCCTATTGGGTTTTTCAAACCAATTTCATTAACAGCAGCTTCATTTAAAATAAAATGGGTTGAGTCGGCCACGGCGCCTGTAAAACCAGCGCCCTGTACTAATTTCATTTTAAAAAAAGACATAAAATCCTTATCAATGGCCATTGGATGCACAATAAACGTTTGGTTAGCCGCCTTACCATCCCAATCAGTATCGCCACTTAAGCCGCCAATGCTTACAATGTTTGAGTTGGAGCGAGTAACCCCCAATATACCGGGCTGCTTCAAGAGTTCGGCTTTTACGGCATCATAATGTTTTGCCATGTCCCGCATCCAGAAAGCTAATACATGACTTTTATCATAACCCAACTGTTTTGACCGGATAAAGCTGAGTTGGTTGGTAATTACTATTGTTCCAATAATGAGTATAACTGAGAATGTAAACTGGGTAACCACCAGTATTTTCCGGAAGGTAACATCACCCATTCCGGCAGAAACCTTACCCTTTAATGCTTTAAGTGGCTCGAATGATGAAAGCAGTAATGCTGGATAAATGCTTGATACGATAAGCGTACCCGATATGGTTGCCAATATAACTGTCCATATATGATAGTTATTAAGGTTAAACACCAACTGTTTGCCCGATAGTTCGTTAAATGCAGGCATCAGGGCGTAAATAAGCAAAATGGCCAAACCTGCGGCAATTAAAAACAGCAAAGCCGTTTCTACAATAAATTGCAGGAATAAATGTGATTTTGCTGCCCCTATTATTTTACGCATGCTGATCTCTTTTGACCTTAGCATTGATCGCGCGGTTGAAAGGTTTACATAATTGATACAGGCTATCACCAATATTAACAGTGCTATAACAATGAATATCCTTACTGTGCTTATCCCCCCATCGCTGCCATCAAGGTGGTATAAATGCATTTTTGTTAGGGGTAGCAATAAATATTCAACATCGGTATCTTCCTTTTTGTGGCTGATGTGGATGTTAAACAGCTTAGCCTTTAAGCTTTGTGGGGGTGTACCCGGATTAAGCAAAAGGTAGGTTTCATAATTAAAATTGCTAAAATTGCTATTTACATCTGTCTTATTATCCGAGAGCGTTTTATTGATATGGTAGCTCATCGGCATGATCAGGCCCATGTTAAAGCTTGAATTATCAGGAAAATCGTTGATAACACCGCTTACGGTAAAGTTTGCTTTATCATCCGCTACGATTACCTTTCCGATCGGATTTTCATCACCGAAATATTTTTTAGCTGTTTTTTTGGTAATTACTACAGAATTATCATTTGCAAAAGGCTTAGCCACATTGCCCTGCACCAATGGAAAGTCGAAAATGGAGAAAAATGATGGATCAGCAAAAACGACGTTCTCATTACCAAAAACCTTATCCTGGTATTTAAACATCGAAAAAAATTCGTTGCCCGTTATACGCACCTGATCTTTTACTTCGGATAATTGTTGCTTAGCCAGCGGCCCCATAGGGGCTACATCTTGCGACCAGATCTGCCTGCTAGCCCCGGTTCCGCCAAAAATTGCCATCCTGTAAATATTAGGCGCTTTTTTGTGAAAGCTATCAAAGCTCAACTCATTCTGTACCCATAATAATATCAGGATTCCGATAGCCAGGCCAACAGTTAAACCAACGATATTAATAAGGGAGTAAAATTTGTTTTTTAACAAATTACGCCAGGCAGTTTTGATATAGTTTTTAAGCATGAGTGCAACATTTAGGTTAATGTGCCTGCCAAGATTATGCCATTTATACAAATAGCTTATTATTAAGTAATTACAATTAAATCCTTCATAATATCCCGTACGGATATATTATAGTAATTGTTCGCATGCGGACGGTTTGCCCCCATAGTTGTTGGGAAGATTAAATTTCTTAAAAATTGTCATTTCGATAGAGCTGCGGTGGTAAGGACATTGGGGCAAAAGAGAAACTATCTCCTGACCGCAGGGAGAAATCTTATACGTAATGCAAAGCTTTAATTGCAAATCACATAAGATTTTTCGCTATCGCTCAAGAGATAGTTTCTCCTCGTTCCTCGTTCGACAGTCCTTTTATTTCTTCTCAACACCTGTGGGTTTGAGTCGGGATTTGACAGATCTTGCCCTATAAATATTAGGCTGCTCTATTTTTGCATCACCATTACACCGTTCATCAACAGGGTACTGCCGCCATCGGCTACTATGTTGTATACCTTTTGTACGCCACCACCATGCTCTGTTTTTTGCAATACCGTAAAAGTTTCATAACGGCCGGTTTGCTCATTAAGGCATAATACCTCCTGCCCTTCGGCTATCTGGCCCATTTTTTGGTTACCCTGTTTGGTAAGCATAGGGTGATTAGGTGTAGCTTGCAATACCTTGGTATTTAAGTTTACCAACTGCCCGGCGTTAGTGTTTTTTATTGTTGCCGATACCAGCACCAGTTGCGTTAAGGCGTAGTTTTTGGCATCATGTATGGTAAGCTCCTTTACTTTTACTGCTGAACCTTTTTTAGTGGCAGGATCAATGGCGATCACCTCGTCGCCGCTTTTTATGGTTTTCAACATTTTCTTTTCGCCATTGGCCATGGTTACCAGCTCATCGCCGGGAAAACAAATATCATTACCATAAGTGGCCGACTCTTCCTTCAAATCCTTACCACCATTTAAAACTTTGTACTGTTGAAAGCTTACCTCTTTTGACAGGATATAGGATAGTTTAAGAATAAAATTCGTTTCCTCTTTGTTGATGTTATCTATATCCTGAAAATACTTCGCCCAAACTTTGCCATCCGCTGTAAAATCGGGCACCAGGGCTTTATATAGTTTTCCTTTTTCGTTGGTGTAAAATACCATGAGCCCTATTTCCTGCAGTCCCTCTTTGGCGATGAGCTTATACAGATCGACACGCTTTTTTAAGCCATCGGATCCGGTAATAAAATAAGGTTTGCGGTTCTCATACCGATCAAGTACATAGGCATTTTCAAACTTCACATAAGTATCCTTGTCCAGATCGGCAATGGTAAAAGTTTGGGCCTTATTATATTCATCGATAGTAAGCGGCCGCGGGTTTACGGTTTGGGCCCGGCTTAAATAAATAGAACCTGTTAAAAGTAGTGTTAGTGTTAATTTACGCATGTTTTTTGGACAAAGGATTTGTGGACAAAAGATAAAGGACTTGTGGACTTTTAGACAAAGGATATTTGGACAAAGGATTTGTGGACTTTTAGACAAATGATATTTGGACAAAGGAATCAAAATTTATACTCGTCTTGTTTCCTGGCTCTTGATTTCTTGTTTCTTACTTCTTGTTTCCTGAGCCCTTGTTCTTTGCTCTAAAAACCCTTGTTCTAAATTATGATAATTGCTTAAACGCTTCGGCAAAAGCTTCCATTTCGTCCATGCGGCCAATGCTTACCCGGCACCAATCCTTATCGTTAAATTTCCAGTTGCGTACGCCTACTCCGCGCTTCATCATTTCGCCTACGAATTTTTGACCATCCATTTTAAGCGGGAACATCACAAAATTGGCCGATGAAGGAATATACTCATACCCCTCCTTTTTAAGCACCGAATACAGGTATTCTTTTGATGCATTTGTTTTCTTTAGGGTATCCTGCAAAAAAGCTTCTTCACGATAAGCAGCAAGTGCTGCGGCAAGTGTTGGCGCGGTAATATTCCATGATTGGGTGGTATATTTTTTAAACGTTGCAATAGTATCAGGCTGTGCTATGATATAGCCCAAACGCATACCGGCAAAGCCATATAATTTAGAGAATGTACGTGCCACGATCACATTATTACCTGCTTTAACAGCGCTGATCATGGTTGAAGCCTGCGGATCGGGCAGGTAATCGATATAGGCTTCGTCAACAAATACCGTGGTTTTTTTGGATACCCGCTCGCAAAAAGCTTTCAGTTTTTCAGTATCCACAATGGTAGCAGTAGGGTTATTTGGATTACAAATGTACACCAGCCCTGTATTGCCATCAACCTTGGCTTCCATCGCATCCAGATCAAGTTTATAATCGGTGGTCAGCGGTACTTTTACCCATTTACCTTCCAATGCCTCAGCACGGCCAGGCAAGTCATCATAGGATGGATCGCCGGTGATCACCGTTTTACCGCCTTTGGTATAGTACATGGCTGCAGCAAGTAACAACGGTGTTGAACCGGCATCCATCAGAATATTTCCTGGCTTTATACCCTCGTACTGAGCTATTTTATCATAAAGTAAAGGCAGACTAAAAAAGGGATATTGATAACTTTTGTCAATGGCATCCTGTATAGCCTTTTTAGCAGCTGCTGAAGGGCCGAACGGATTTTCGTTAGCCAGTAACCTTGCTTTTAACTCAAACCCGGCATTAGCTATAACTTCCTGGTCGTTTAGACTGCGTGCCGAAGGCTTAAAAACTTTAACCGGCATTGCTGCCAGCTTACTGATGGTACCGGAAAAAAAGGCCAGTCCCCCGGCCATAAATGCGCTGGATTTGATCCAGTTTCTGCGGTTAAATGAATTTGCCATGGTGGTTTGGTTATGTTTTTAATTTGTATCAAGTAGCTGTAAGTGGTATCAAGTAGCTAGTATCAAGTATCAAGACAGCCACGGGTATCTTTTCAAAAATCATGATACTTGATACTAACTACTTGATACTATTATTTTGATATTGTACACGTTGTTCGCTCATTCTGGCATGCAAAGCCGCAACCGTGCTCCTGGCCGATTCAAATGCCCCGGCCATCCAGGCATTTAAATAGGTTAAGTGCTCGCCGGCAAAGTAAACCTGCTTATCGGGCTTTAAAAGTGCGGGATATTGGGTTTTGCGTGTTTCGGTATTATATACTGCCCATCCGCCTAAATTATATTTTGTTTTATGCCAGCTTACCGAAAACGAAGCCTCAAACTCCTGATCATACTGCGGGTGTATCAGCCTGCCTTTCTCCAGCGCGAACTTTTCGCGATCGGCATAGCCTAATGCGCCTATCTTCTGGGCCTTTTCGTTAAAGTTATAATATCCTATTAAGATACCTTTTTTTGAAAGATAATCATAGGATGGATAAAAGATCTGCGTCAGATCATTATTGGTATGCGTGATGCCCCCATATATATGTTCATCCTCCTCCCAAAAACGGCGCTTAAACTGCAAACCTATTTTCCCGGTTGAATTATAGCCAATATAGTCAATAGCACGGCTTACATCGCCCGAAAAGTTATTGCGAATATTGCTTAAAACAGGTAACGGCAAAGTGCAAATGCACATATCGCCGTTTAGTTCATGTATACCTTGTGCGTCCGTATAGTTAATTTTTACCCCTTCGGATAAATTGGTTATGGCGATAACCTCGGCACCCATTTTTATGGATGGCCCTATTTTTTTTTCCAACGCTTTTGCTATCTGATCCATACCGCCTACAGCCTGGAACATGGTCATCTGCAATTCATAAGTATATTCGGCCACGTTATAAAAGTCAGGATCCATTAAACCGGAATGCAGGATATCAGCCAGCTTATGCGGGTCGGCAATTTTACCTGGCCGGTCGCCTGCCCCCGGCCCTTCGGTATAACCTCGCCTGGCCGATGCTTTGTATAACTTATCAATATCCAAACCACCCTCGGCTTTCAGGTATTCGATGATCCTCTCGCCGTCCTCTTTGGTTAAATCACCATCCAGACTGCCATGATCAATGCTCTTGGCCAGCATTTCGGTCATATAACCGCGAATATCATTATGTATCTCGCGCACTCTCACCTTTTTGTTCGACAGCGGGCCTTTGCCCTCGGCAAAGTAATAGGCACCCTCGTTCACATTATTATAAACCTGTATGGGCACACCCAACTCCTTACAATAATGCAGCGTAAGCTCGTGGTGATGTGGTATGCGAGACGGCCCGGCATTAAAGTACATGCCATCATCAAAACGTGCAGTTACAGTGGGTTTATCAATCTCCTGGTGGTTACTGCCATTACGAATACTCCAGCAACGGCCTCCTGTACGCTGACGAGCCTCCAATATGGTACATTGGTAACCTAACTTATTCAATTCGTAGGCGCAGGTCATACCAGCTAAACCGGCTCCTAATATAATGATGTGTTTGCCCTTGCCATCGCCCTGCAAATTGAAGGCATGCGCGGGGGCCGGGCGTAATAAACCCAGGGCCATCATAGCGGGATAAGCACCACCGGCAAGCATAGCCCCTTTACCTAAAAAGTCTCGGCGGGTAATAGTTTTCAATAAGCGTGTTTTATGTTTTATAGTAACCTGTTTATAAAGATAATTTTTTTTACGTTTTAATAAAAGATATGGCGGAATTATTTAATTATGATAATATCTACAGGATTTATATGCATTATAAGAAAATCAACCCCGTTTTTTACCTGATAGTTTTGCTGTGTTTATCATCACAACAAAAACAAAAAAACGGGGTTCCCGGCAAATAGCCGAAAACCCCGTTTTTATATAAGATTAGTTAATTAATTGAGTGCGTTATACAGGTTTTGAATCTCTGTTGCACTAAGTTGATAAGTATATATACGTAAGGCATTTATTGATCCATTAAAGAAATAGCCATTACCACCTGCGGCCGGGCTATCCCTGCCTATGTAAAACAGGTCATTAAACGTGATGCTGGTTATGCCATTGGTTGTGCTATCCAATACACCATCAATATAAATTAAAGCCTGGCCCCCACTTGGATTGTAGGTACATGTTATCATATGCCAGCCACCAAGGCTGATAGCGCTGTTGCTATAGGCAACATTATTGATACCACCATTGCCAAAGCTTATTTTACCAGCACCGGGGCCTGCATTACCAACTACACTGATGCTAAAGTTGCTTGTACCGCCAGTACCCCTATTACCCAAAATAACAGACCCAAATGAACCATTATAAGAATCGGCTCTAACCCATACGTTGAAGCTTCTGCTGGCAATCAGGGTTGACGCTACAGAGATATAACTGTTTGTTCCATTAAATTGATAAGCACCAATTGGATTACCAAGTCTGTCTGTTGTACTTGAGGTTATGTTGTTAAGCGTTCCATTATGCCCCTGCCCGGACAGGTCGTTGCCAGTACTGGTAAGCGGCAAATAAGCAACCAAACCTGAAGATGGGGTTGGCGGAGCAGTAGCATTGTACAATTGCTGAAGCTCGGTACCGTTTATTGCTCTGTTATACAAACGGATTTCATCCAATGATCCCTGGAAAAAGTACCCGCTTGAAGCCACGTTTGGATTATCTCTTCCAATATAAAGTGCTGCTGTTACTGATGCATTAGCTGGTGATATACCGCCAACAGTACGATCAAGCACACCATTCACATAAATACTAAGTTGCTGACTTGCTAAATTGTATATACTGGTTACCATAGCCCAGGTATTTAAACCGATTACGGTGGTGCCAAAAGCATTTGTATTTCCTCCGCCCGGGCCATAACTAACTACTCCATTAGGACTACCGCCTGTTATCGTCCATACGTAACCATTATTTATTCCTGAAAACCGTTTTGTTAATATAGCCAGACCTGAATTGTAGGCATCCGCTTTAACCCAGGCGTTTAGGGTAAAATCGGTATTTCCTAAACGTAGAGCCGCCTGGTCAGGTACAGAAATATAACTGGTTGACCCATCAAAATGAAAAGCTCCCCTGGGGTTGCCAAATCTATCGGCTGTTACGGTAACATTATTAACCGTTCCGTTGTGCCCATTACCCGATAAATCATAAGCGGTATTATCCATCGACCAGTAAGCGATTAATCCGCTTGATAAATTACTGCCAACAATACCGTTCACGGATAATGATCTTTTTACCGTTTGTGCGTTTTGAGGAGTATCAAGTTTAACTCCATCTTTTTTCTGGCATGAAGAAAGTGCGCCTAACATTAGCGTACTAACACCAATACGCATTAGGTTTTTTTGTAAAATTTTCATAATTGTATTTTAGGTTTTTTGTACAGCAATCTACATAATACTTTATGCAATCCATATTATCATAATATTAAATATGATTTATGACAATTAAACCATACAATTACTTTAAGCTATAAAAATTTCTTATTTATTAAAAAATACAACATTTTAATATATCATTACATAGTATATATTCACAAAAAAACCTTTAAGCTCATATTTTGACAGTTTTATAATAAATATTAAAACTAAATCATTAGTTTTAATACATAAAACATTTCTCTTCAAAAAAAATAAAAATAAATTTGCTTTTCTACGAACAATTCGTAGATTTACGAAACAATCGTAATTATAATGGAAAAACTATCAAAACAGGAAGAGGAAGCCATGCTGGCAGTATGGCAATGCGGTTCAGGCTTTATTAAAGATTTTCTTGACCAACTGCCAGAACCCAAGCCACCATACACCACCCTGGCATCAACCATTAAAAACCTGGAACGCAAGGAATTTTTAAAAAGTGAAAAAATGGGCAATTCCCTGCGTTACATTCCCACTATACAGGAGGAAGAATATAAAAAGCGGTTTATGAACGGCTTTGTGAGCGATTACTTTCAAAATTCCTATAAAGACCTGGTTACCTTTTTCGCCAACGAAAAAAAGATAAGCGCCAGCGATCTGCATGAGATCATTAAACTAATTGAAAAACAATAAACCTTAAAACCATGCCAGCATTGTTTGTTTTTTTGCTTAAAGTAAATATTGCCTTGTTACTGTTTTGCGCCGGTTATTACCTAGTGTTAAGGCATCTTACGTTTTATACACTGAACCGTATTTACCTGCTTGCAGCCATTGTATTTGCCAGCATTTACCCATTGATCAACCTATCAGCCTTTGTGCAGCGGCATGAAGAGTTGGCTAAGCCCGTATTAAACTGGCAGATACCCGCTCAAAACCTGATAAAACCACTTAATGAACCCGTTTACTGGTATTGGATTGGAGTTATTTTTTGGCTGGGTGCAGGTGTATTAGCCACCCGGCTAACGGTACAGTTATTCTCATTATACAAACTCTATAAAAATTCGAAACCCGCTATAATAAATACTCATGCAGTAAGGATTATGGATAAAGATGCCGCACCTTTTTCATTTTGGCAAAGCATTTTTGTTAACCCAGGCAAACATGATCCCGCCGATCTTAATGCCATATTGCTGCATGAGCAGGTACACGTAAGTCAATGGCACACGGCCGACATTTTACTGGCCGAACTAAGCAGCATTTTTTACTGGTTTAATCCCGGCATTTGGCTTATGAAAAAAGCCATCCGTGAAAACATTGAATTTATAACCGACCGCAAGATCCTAAACAAAGGTATCGATAGTAAAAGTTATCAATATAGCCTGGTTTCGGTAAGTTTTAACAATGCCCAACCTGGTATAGTGAACCACTTTAATATATCAACCATAAAAAAACGCATTATCATGATGAACGCTAAAAGATCTTCGAAAATAAAGCTTACACGGTACGCTTTCCTGGTACCTGCCGTTATTTCACTGCTATTGGTATTCAGTATATCAAAGGCTAATTTTGCCAAACCTATCAGGGTAAACCTGGTTAATGCCGTTAAACCATTAATAACAATTGTAAGCCCTGATGCAATTCCTAGTCCTGTAGGTAATATGATTCTTACTAAACCTAAAAATGCTACTCATAAGATCACCAAAACAATCCCGGGTTTAAAGACAGATACCACTAAAAAAGACTTAATTATTATACGAAGTAATAACAGTAAGGATTCTGTTGTTTACTACATCAACGGCGTAAGGGGTAGTCTGAGAAATGTTGAGCCAAAGAATATAGCAGATCTTAAAGTATTAAAAGGCGATGATGCCTCAGCTTACCTTAATAAAAATGATGCAAAAGATGCCAGTGTAGTCCTTGTTGTTACCAAAGATTCGCCTGAGGGAAAGCAGTTTGAGAAATTAAATGGTCAATATAAAAGTTTGAAACAATCAGATGATGTTGTTATAACCGGCTATAGGGTAAACCCCAAGGTGAATTTAGCCAACACTGTCTCTGTTAGCCCCGGCACTAACTTAAATACTGATCACTCTAGTAAGAGCTCTGCCAATACAGTTACGCATTCTAGATTAACCTTTTCATTGAATGTTGATACTACCATAAAGAACAATATAAGGGCTAACATTATAAGGGTAACATCAGCTTCAAATTCGTCAATTAATGGTAAAACCCTCTCCTCCAACAATATTTCCATAAATAATGATAAAGGCGTTAATATTTCCTTCGATAAAAATAAAAATCCGCTAATCCTGGTAGATGGAAAGGAAGTACCCGCTACTGATATAAAAAAATTAAGCCCCAACGTAATTGAAACTATGAGTGTTATCAATGACGATAATGCCACAAAAAAATACGGTGATAAGGCAAAAGATGGGGTTATTCTAATTACTACTAAGAAATAAATTGGAGTAGTCTGAACCAGAATTTATTGAATTCAAGAATTTACAGATTTTCTATTAATTTATTTTTTCTTTAACCTAAATCAGTCAACTGGCCTCGGCCAGTTTTTCTGTTTCAAGCAGGTTGAGCAATGCTTTTTCGACCTGGTTTAGTTCAGCGGCTTTTATATCCTTATCTTCATCTAACTGGCTAATGTATTTAAACAAGGTACCATCCTCATAGCTTTTTATTACCGATGGGTGCACATAGTATTTTTTACAAACTGTACGGGTATTGCCCAAACTAATAGCCACCTCATCGAGCACGCCCACAATTTTTTTACGGCATTCGGTTACATTGGCAAATTCGCCGGCTTCCTTAAAGGCATACAGGGCGCTAACGCTACCACTCCATGTACGGAAGTCCTTAGCAGTAAAATCCTCATCGGTAATGGCTTTCAGGTAATCATTAATATCGCCAGAGCCTATGCTGCAACGTGTTCCATCTGCATTATAATACTGAAAAAGTTCCTTCCCGGGGATGTCCCGGCATTGCTTTACCAGCCTTGCCAGTTTCTTGCTTTGTAGCGATACTTTATGAAAAACACCTTTTTTACCTTTAAACTCAAACCTGATGCTGGAGCCTTCAATTTTAATATGCCTGTTTTGCAGCGTAGTTAAGCCAAAGGAGCCATATAGCTTTTTGTATGCCTCATTACCTACCCTGATGCCGGTAAGTTCCATTAGCCGAACTGCCAGGGCAACTACTTTTTCATGATCAAGGTTATTACGGTTCAGATCTCTGTCCACCTGTTCACGTATGGCGGGTAAATAGGAGGCAAAAGTTTGCAGCCGGTAATATTTGGATTGATTACGGATCTCATTCCACCCGGCATGATAGCGATACTGCTTACGTCCGGCGGCATCGGTACCGGTAAATTGCAGGTGCCCGTTTTCGTAGGGTGATATCCATACATTGGTATAAGCCGGCGGGATCACCAGTTTATTGAACCTTGTTATCAGCTCCTTGTCTTTAACCAACTCACCATCGGTATTATAAAAACTCCAACCCTTACCCGATCTTTTACGGGTATACCCTGGCGATGAATCTGACACGTACCGCAAGCCAACAGCCTTTGCCGTTACCTTGGGGTCGCGACCAATTTTCTCTAGTTTTTGCAGCAAGCGGTTCATGCCTGAACAACAAGCTTTTGAGTTTTAAGTTTTGGGTGATGAGTTATTACAAGCATGTCATTGCGATAGCGTGGCAATCTCATTAGGACAAGTAACAAACGTTGCTTGTGTGATGGGCATGATGAGATTGCTTCGTGCCTCGCAATGACATATTTTTATTTAATATTCTAAAAACACCTCAAAACCTTTATCACGTGCTCTATCTGCTCAGGATGAACATCCAGATGCAGTACAAAACGGATACGGTACTTATCAGTTGGTAATGCCTTAATACCATTGCTGGCAAGCTTTTGCAACACCTGTTCGGCGGGTTCAACGGTATCAAAAAGTACAATATTGGTTTCAACCGGCAAAACATGGCTTACCCAGTGCAGGTTGCTTAATTCATCGTTCAAAATACGGGCATGTGCATGATCAACCTTCAAACGTTCCACATGATGATCCAGGGCATAAATACCGGCTGCCGCCAAAAAACCAGCCTGACGCCATCCACCACCCAAAACCTTACGGATGCGGCGGGCATATTTTATAGTTTCGGCATCAGCCAATAAAACCGACCCTACCGGCGTACCCAGACCTTTTGATAAACAAACAGATATACCGTTAAAGTACTCACCATAATCAGCTGCCTTATCACCAGTATGCGTAAGTGCGTTAAAAATACGTGCGCCATCCAAATGGAGCTTTAAACCTTTAGCCTTGCACAGTTCTGCTATGGGCTTAATATCCTGCAGGGTGTAACAGCTACCACCGCCCTTGTTCACCGTATTTTCCAATACTACCAGGCTGGTATGCGGGTAATGGATATTTTCGGCATTAATCTCGGGCTCTATCATTTCGGCAGTGATAATACCCCGATAACCATTCAGCAAACGTGTTGATACGCCTGAGTTAAAGGCAATTCCCCCACCCTCATAGCGGTAAACATGTGCTGTTTGATCGGCTATAAGCTCATCAAGCGGCTGTGTAAAGCATTTGATAGCAATCTGGTTGGTCATAGTTCCTGAAGGACAAAACAGCCCGGCTTCCATCCCAAAAATGGCCGCCGTCTTTTGCTCAAGCGCGTTAACGCTTTCGTCCTCGCCAAAAACGTCATCGCCCACTTTTGCACTCCACATAGCTTCGAGCATTCCGGGAGTAGGTTTTGTTACGGTATCGCTGCGTAAATCAACAGTTAATTGCATGGTAATTTTAAGTGTTATTTTAGTAGTTCAAATCTAAATTTTATGCGTACAATTTTACTATTATTATGTATTTTATGTGTTACGGGTGTTGCCTGAATGCAAATTAAAATACGACGATCAGGCAGAGGGCTCGCTTAGTCACTTCGTAAAGCAACCGTTACATATTAAATGTTCAAAAATTACGTTCTTTGTGTTTTAAACTTGTTATGCGCTCAATTATAATTTCTATATTCTTTATACTGTGCTATACAGCAGCAAGATCGCAAAAATGGCAGCCCGGTCGCTTTACTGATGTAAAAGGCAACCTCGAAACCGGTTTTATCAAAGTTAACCCATCGGGCAAGGGCCCGATAAAAGGTGAAGGCTTTATTGAATTTAAGGAGAACGAAAAAGCAAATCCATATAAACTAAGCACCAGCGATGTACAATCATTTGTAGCCGGGCAAGACAGCTTTGTGGTAGCCCATGCGCCAAGCAATGAATCATGGAGCAAGGAAGAAACCGACTTTGTAAAAGTGGTTTTGGATGAGCCCACCAAACTATACGTTGCCCAGGGTGGCAAAAATGGTGGTGGCCGGGGCATTGGTATTGCACCTGCTGTTGGTGCAGGTTATAGCACAGGTGGCTATGGCAGCGGATTGGGTGGCGGCTTAGGTATAACACTTGGCGGAGGCGGCCGTAACAGCGGCTCAAAAACAACTTATTATTACGGCATAAACACGGCTGAAATGAAACGGGTTACCGATGAAAACTTTGAAGACATCATGACGGATATTATGGGTGATGAAGCTGATGTGGTCGAAAAAATACATGCACACCAATACGGACTAAAAAATATTGACAAACTGGTAGTTTATTATAACGCGGCGGTGGCTGCGCATAAAAAGTAGTGTAGACTGCCACTGTAAAAGCCTCCTCTAGACCACGAGTCATTGCGATCCGCCAGCCGGCGGAGTGGCAACCGACCAAAGGGAGCTCATTAATACCAATAAAGACAAACACGACATTAATAATCCCCTACTTACAGAGCGGCTCTACATATCGGGGATTGCCACGTCGTTCCTCCTCGCAATGACGCGCTTTTATTTAATAAGAAAAGGTTAAGCTAATCTATCTTTATCCCCTTATAATACTCTGCATTCTTGTAATCTTTCCGCAAAGGGAAACCTTCCCAATCATCAGGCAATAATATACGGCGCAGGTCAGGGTGCCCTTCAAAAAATATTCCAAACAGGTCATAAGCCTCCCGTTCATGCCAGTCGGCAGTACGATAAACGCTGGTTATGCTTTTAAATTCTGGCAGTTCTGCGCTTTCGCGATCATGCGGCTTACCTACTTTTAGCGTAAGTTGGGTTTTATAGGGTATGGATGCCAGGTGATAAACTACACCATAGCGGTTATCTTCGTCATTGTAATGCACGCCACTCAGGCTCGACAGAAAGTCGAAATAAGTTTTAGGATTATTGCGTAACTCCAGGCATACGGCTTCAATATCGTCCGGATTAATGACCAGAGCTGGTTGCAGCCCGCCTGTTTCCTCGCCTGTAATTACAGCCTCACCAAATTTTTCGATGAGTAATGTTTTGACATCGTTAAATATCATGGTGCTAAACGTACTTTTTTCCAGCTTTTTTTATCAACTTTTTTAAACAAAATACGGTCATGCAGGCGACTTGGGCGGCCTTGCCAAAACTCCACCAGCTGTGGATTTAAAATATAACCTCCCCAAAATGATGGCTTTGGAACATCTTTATCAGCATATTCTGCTTCCAGCTCGCTCCATTTTTTCTCCAAACCGTCACGACTGTCAATTTCCTGGCTTTGAGGCGATACCACTGCTCCTATTTGGCTGCCTTTGGGGCGCGAATGAAAATATTTTTCAGATTCTTCCTTGCTCAACTTTTCAATAGTACCTTCAATACGCACCTGGCGTTCCAGTTCGCCCCAGTAAAAGGTTATTGCTCCCTGCGGGTTCTTGGTTATCTCCTTCCCCTTACGGCTTAAATAGTTGGTATAGAATATAAAACCCGACTGGTTAAAACCTTTCAACAGCACAATACGTGCCGATGGTTTCCCGTTTGGTGAGGCGGTAGCCAGGGTCATGGCATTGGGTTCATGCAATTTTGCGGCTAAAGCTTCGTTAAACCATTGTTCGAACTGGTTTATCGGGTTGCCCTTGGTATCGTTTTCGGATAATGTAGCGGCAGTATAATCCTGCCTTAAGTTTTGTATTTCCTGCTGATTCATTTCATGCAAACTTACAAATATAGTATCAAGTAGTTAGTATCAAGTATCAAGACTGTTTTCCAATAGTCTTAAAGTAATCTTGATATGCACATTTTAATTTAATAATTGAACATATTTTTGTTATGCTTGTTATAGATTTCAAATACTGAACCTTATGCTTAGTCCAATATCGGCCGCCGCGGGGCGTTTACTCATTTCGGAACCCTTTATGATGGATCCGAATTTTAAAAGATCGGTTATTATACTAACAGAATATTCTGCTGACGGAGCTATGGGCTTTATCCTGAACCACCTGAGCGAATATTTACTTGGCGATGTATTGCCCGATGTTTCCTACTCTGAAATGCCGGTTTATGACGGTGGACCAGTAGCTAAAAACACACTGCATTTTATACACAGCTGCCCTGAGAAAATTGAGGGTGGTATTGAAATTGCCGAAGGCGTATTTTGGGGTGGTGATTTTGAGCAGGCCAAAGAACTGATATCCGGCTACCAGTTAACCGAAAACGAGATCAAGTTTTTTGCCGGATACTCCGGATGGACACCCCAGCAACTTGACGAAGAGATAATGCAAGGCAGCTGGATAGTTGCCGATAATTTTAAAGCAGCATCATTGTTTGCCAATGATGAGCATAACCTCTGGAAGGAAATCGTAATTAGCTTAGGTCAGCGCTACGCGCATATTGCCAACTTCCCTGAGAATCCAGCTTTGAATTAAGTTTGCAGTTGCCGGTAAGCAGTTTGCATTTATAATCAGATTACATAAAAAGTAAATAGCGACGGGCTTAAAACTCCGCCGCTATTTATTTAAGCTAACTGGTAACTGCTTACTGCAAACTTACGATTCCATTTCCCGGGCCGACTCTTCTACTTTCTTTTTAAGATCTTCTTTAAAGTTGATGAGGTTTTTAACCAGGTATTCATCAGCAGTTGATAATATCTGTGCTGCCAGTATACCCGCATTTTTTGCGGCATTAAGCGCTACCGTGGCTACCGGAATACCATTAGGCATTTGCAGTATAGAAAGGATAGAATCCCAGCCATCAATAGAATTACTTGACTTTACAGGCACACCTATTACCGGCAGATGGGTTAAAGAAGCCACCATTCCCGGTAAATGCGCTGCACCGCCAGCACCGGCAATAATTACTTTGATACCCCTATCAGCAGCAGCACGGGCATAACTGAACATACGATCAGGTGTGCGGTGTGCCGATACCACGGTAATCTCGTACTCAACACCTAATTCTTTTAAAACATCGGCGGCATCCTGCATTATATTTAAATCAGATTTACTGCCCATGATGATGGCTACTTTTGGCTGGCTCATTTTGTTATATTTATTTGAATCGTCATTGCGAGGTACGAAGCAATCTCTAAGCTATACAGAGCGGTTCTGTAAATTGAGGATTGCTTCGTGCCTTGCAATGACGTGTGGGTTATTTATATTTTGCTATCCAATTATCATTCCTAAATAAAAAGGATTGTCATGCTGAACGCAGTGAAGCATCTATTCTACAATATATAAATCCATGACAGATCCTTCGTTCCTCAGGATGACAAGTGTGTTTTACTATGATCCATGAACTAATCTAACTAATCACTTTCAACGTCTTTTGCACGAACCTTGCTTTTTCAATAGCTTTTTCCCTATCGGCATCTACAATGGTTACGTGCCCCATTTTTCTAAACGGCTTAGTTAGGGCCTTACCATACAAGTGCACATATACGCCTGAAAGTTTTAATATTTTCTCAATCCCCTGGTAAACGGCGGGACCTTCATAGCCGGCTTCTCCTAAAACGTTTACCATGATGGCGTTGTTCAGGCAAGCGGTATCGCCCAGTGGTTGGTTAAATATCGCTCTTAAATGCTGTTCAAATTGCGAAACCACATTACCCTCAATAGTTTGGTGCCCGCTGTTATGCGGACGGGGAGCCAATTCATTAACCAGTATTTTACCATTTTTGTCCAAAAACATTTCAACAGCTAGTAAACCTACTATTTTCAGGCTTTCGGCTATCTTTTTAGCTATTTGTTCGGCTTGCTGATGTACTTCAAACGGCAACGTTGATGGTGATATTAAAAACTCAACCAGGTTTGCTTCGGGATTAAACTCCATCTCCACCAGCGGGAAGGCGCTTATATCACCATTTTCATTACGGGCCACTATTACGCCAATTTCCTTTTCAAAATCAACCCATTTTTCAATCAGACTGGGCTCTTTAAAGGCACCTGGCAAGTAGCTTTCGTCAGCTACCTTATAAACGCCTTTACCATCGTACCCATCCCTGCGTAGTTTTTGGATGTATGGAAAAGGTATTAAACTCTGTTGTAGTTGTTGTGGCGATGATATGATCTGGAAATCGGCTGTAGGTATTCCGTTTTCCTTAAAGAATTGCTTTTGCAGTCCCTTATCCTGTATCAGTCTGATAATGCGTGACTGGGGGTACACCTGTACGCCTTCTTTTTCCAGCTGTTCAAGAGCATCAACATTCACTTTCTCTATTTCAATGGTGAGCAGGTCGACATTTTTACCGAAGTTGTATACGGTTTCATAATCGCTCAGTGAACCTACGGTAAATTCGTCGCACAATTTGCGGCAAGGTGCCTCGCGGTCGGGGTCAAGAATTTTTATTGTAACGTTATAATTTATAGCCTGTTGTATAAGCATACGGCCCAGCTGACCGCCGCCCAGTATACCTAATCTTAAATCTCCGTAAAATGCTTTCATGTTGATGTTGCAAGTTTACCTGAAATCTTTCAAAAAGCCATAAAATGCTTTAATATCGGTGCCTTAAGCCTTCTTTTTTACTAGGAAATAGTAAAAAACGGAGTGAACAAGCAAAAATATGACACCTGTAATCAGGTAAACCATCTTAGTGGCCGGTTGCAAATGCATGCTCAAAGCGGTAATAATAAAAATCACCGATCCGGCAAAATACAGCAGCAAGCGCACAACAATATTATTCCAATACTCCGGATTAACCAGGAATAATGCTGGCAGTGTCATTACAAAAATGATAGCATTAAGAAAAACAGCACCTTCCATAATTGATGGCAAGGCACTGTTAATATCGCCGCCTTTTTGAGTAGTGACATAGTAAATGCAATTTGCCGCTATGGATAGTACTATAGAGAATAAAACACTTTTAAAAAACTGTTTAGGTAATGACTTCATAAGTGCCGAATTAAAAATAAAAGCATGACCGGCAATAACCGGTCAATAATGGTGCAAATAAACACATCAAACCTCAAAAAGCGCTAATCTTAATGTCACAAATTGCGCTTTATTGGTGCTAAACAGTGCAAAAATGGCTCAAAAACGGCTATATTTGCACCATTTTTAACATAAATACAGTTCAATGAAGACCAAAATAGCAGTTGCAAACGGAGATGGAATAGGTCCCGAAATAATGCAGGCAGTACTCAAAGTTTTTGAAGCAAATGATGTACAGCTGGAGTATGAATTTGTAGAAATGGGCAAATCATATTTTGATGCAGGGCACTCGACCGGGATGACGGCAAAAGCGAAGGAAACCATTGAAACCCTGGGTCTGCTTTTTAAGGGCCCCATGGAAACCCCTAAGGGAAAAGGCGTTAAAAGCATTAACGTAACCGCCCGTAAAGTTTGGAACACTTATGCCAATCAACGCGATTTCAGGACGTTGAATGGTGTTGATACTGTTTTCTCCAAAGCAGGTATACCGATCAATCTAACTATCATACGCGAAAATATTGAAGATACTTACGGCGGTATTGAGCATTTGCTTACTTACGATGTTGCCGTAGGTCGCAGGATCATTACCCGTCCGGGCTCGGCACAGGTTATCCGTTATGCGTTTGAAATGGCCCGCCGCAAGGGTTTAAAAAAATTAGCCTGCGGTCATAAAGCCAATATCATGAAACTTACTGACGGTTTATTCCTGGAAACTTTTCAGGAAATAGCCAAGGAGTACCCGGAAATAGAAGCATCAGACATTATTGTGGATGATCTGTGTATGAAACTGGTTACCCGTCCCGAAACGTTTGAAGCCATTGTGTTAACCAATCTGCAGGGGGATATCGTATCAGACCTGTGCGCCGGTTTAGTTGGCGGATTGGGTTTTGCGCCATCAGCTAACATTGGCGATAATATATCCATATTTGAAGCCGTGCACGGTACTGCCCCTGATATTGCTGGTAAAGGCATTGCTAATCCTACCGCTTTATTGCTTTCAGGTATCTCGATGCTGCGTTTCCTGGGATTCTCAAAAAACGCTGCTGATATCGAAAATGCTTTGCTATATACTTTAGAGCAAGGTGTTCATACCGGCGATTTTGGCAATAAATCAATCCCCGCTTCTAATACAAATGCCTTTACCGATGCTATTATTGCCAATTTAGGCAAGGTACCTGCTAACGGTGGTGTGTTTACAGGTGATAATTTTGAAACCAGGGTTAATCATTTGCAACCTTTAAAAAACAAGCTAACCGTTACCCGCAACATCAAGGAAGAAATGATTGGTGTTGACGTTTTTGTGGAAGCAAGGGTTCAGCCTGACGAGTTAGCTACCATGGCCAAAAAGGTACTTACCGATAATTTTGAACTGGTGATGATATCAAACCGCGGTACACAGGTATGGCCGACAGGCTCTATTTATACCGAATTGGTTAATGAATACCGCGTTCGTTTTGAAAAGAAAGCCGGCAAAGAGATCACTCAAAAAGAATTACTGCACATTGCTGCTGATTTTTCTGAACTGGCCAAAGTTTGTTCTGTAGAGTTTCTAATGAACTTTGACGGCAAAATTGGTTATACCCTGGCACAGGGACAATAAGTTTTCTTCGGTTAGACCAAATATTTGAAAGCCTGCGATTTATTGCAGGCTTTTTTTATCTCTATATTACCGTTTTTGTCATCCTGAGGAACGAAGGATCTATTGTTGGACTTGCCTACAGAACAATAGATGCTTCATTGCATTCAGCATGACAAATTATTTATAATTACTGCCATTCGTACCCACCAATCAGTCATTTTTCTTCCTGTGCCTTAGTCACTTAAGCATCTATTTTAATTAATTAAAAACTATTTATTGTAATTATAAGTTATAACACCATACTAATTAACCAATATAATTAATTTAAACGGAATTTTATAAGAAAAACGGCTACTCATTATAATCTCATTATGAACAAAAACAAAGGAAAGATGAACATGAAAAAGTCAGTTTTAATTGCAATTGCATCATTAACCATTGGAGTTTTATCAAACAATGCAATAGCTCAAACACAACAACAAGACACTACAAAACGCGATACAAGCGCTAAAACCGCACCTGCTACAACCGCAGCACCTGCCGCTGCATCAGGTGATATTGTGGGCGCACTTGCCTCCACTACAGATTTTGCACCATTTGCATTGGCCGTAAAAAGTGCCGATCTGGAAACTACCTTAAAAGGAGCTGGCCCATTTACTGTTTTTGCACCAAACGATGTAGCCTTTAGCAAAGTACCAAAACCAACCATGGATGAGTTGACGAAAGATCATGCCAAACTGGCAAAGGTCTTGAAATATCATGTGGTAGCCGGTAAATATACCAAGACAGATATTATAAAGGCGCTGACCGCCGGAAAAGGTAAAGCAGTGTTAAAAACCATCGACGGAGAGACGTTAACCTTATCAGTTAATGATAAGAGTAATTTACAGATTGCCGATGCCAAGGGAGATACAGCCCTGGTGATATCGTTTGATACGATGGCAAGTAACGGTGTTATACATGGCCTAAATGGCGTTTTGATACCCCAATAATTAAATCGTATGTTTGTTTAATTTTAAATCCGAAAAGGGCCCAGGTAGGTAAACTACCGGGCTCTTTTTTTATGCGGGTTGATTTGCCTGCCAGGTTTGCCTACTTAACTTATAAACCAAGTGGCCGTTGTTTACTTCGTTATAAGTAAACTTATTCTTCTCCAGCAAGCTAACCGATTTATCATGTTCGCCTAAAGGAAAAGCGGTGATCACATCCAGGTTCATATGGATAAAACCCCAGGCAATTACAGCTGTTATAGCTTCCTGCATTAAGCCCTGGCCCTGCATATCAGGCAGCAACTCATACCCTATCTCTGCACTGTTCTCATCCTCGTTTATATTCCAGTAACATATGGTACCGATCAGTTTACCGGTACTTTTTAGTTCGATGGCCCAGTATACGCCCTGTTTTTTACTAGAATCCAACAGCCGGTCCTGTATAAATTGAGCGGCATCGGCAATGGTCTGCGCCGCTTTACGTCCAATAAAGCGATTAACCTCTTCATTACTACGTAAGGCAAAAATGGCTTCACTATCAGCAATGGTTAATGATCTTAGCTGCAAACGCTGGGTTTGCAATTCGGGAAACTGTTCGGCTGCAGACTGCATGGCTATTACTTATTATTTGGATACCGCAAATTTTCCGTCTTTATAATGTTTGTCGGCTATGAGCGCAATGGGCAAACCTATACAGATAATTAAAACCAGTATCCCTGTTAATATCGTTTCCGTTTTGATAGGGTGAAAACCTATTTTGCTCACCGGTACAACCATCAGGTTCATAATGAGCCAGGCGGTAACCCCATATACAACAGCTACCAAATACTCGTTTAGCAGCATCTTTTTAAAAAATGGATACAGCAGATAAAAGGCGTAAGTGAATGCAAGCGCTATCAGGTAATGAAATATTACACCCGATACAACCATTTCATAACCACCCTTAAAAGCTGCCTCACCAAATACCCCGCTGGCTATAAACTTGAAAATAATGGCGGGGCTAACTTTATAATTCAATATCAGGGCCGAAAGGCCATCAAGCGTTCCGGTTATCAGACCTATCCAAAGGATAGTCAGTAAGATCTTACTTTTGCTGCGTATAGTTTTTTGCATCGGGCGATTTGAAAAGATAAAGTTATAATTTTTATTTTTTGTAGAGACGCATAATTACGTCTTTTGAGATGCATCGGTAAAACCGGACAGTAAGATTTGCTTAAATTAGCAAAACGGATGCAAGGAAAAAAGTTGGATAAGCCACGTAGGAAATACGATGCTGAATTTAAGATGGACGTTTTAAAAAT
>JAUCSE010000090.1 GCA_030445275.1 Mucilaginibacter sp. | reverse complement strand
GTTGCTGAGAATCGTCTGTACGAAAATGCTCTCCACCACTTATCCGAATACATCAAAGAAAAAGGGGCTGATTTCAATATTGAAATCAGCCCCTTTTGATAAATAGCCACTTTTTCAGTGCCCTCATTTTAAATCGGGAGGCCTTTTTGTTTAATGTCTCTTTGATTAAAACTCTCTTGTTAAGCCTAGCACCAACTGGCCTTCGGTTATAGGCTGTTTGGTAACTATACGACCCAAATTGCTAGTACGGCCGGTAGTTTCAATGTTTGGTCCTTTTGAATTAATATAGTTTCCTTTAAGCATTAGGCCCCAGCCCACACCCATATTGAATTTAATGGCCGCGCTGCCTCCGTAGGCAAATGCCGTTCCTTTTGAGCTTTGTTGTGTAAATGTTGTGGTTTGTGCTTTAACCCCGGTAATATCTACTGCTATGCTGGGGGTTGCAGTACTTTTTATGGCACCTGCTGCTGCCCGGAGGTCAAAAGCAAAGCGGTGATATACAAATGTATATTGTGGTCCCAGTAAAAAGTTGTAGCTCCTGTAACGCTTGTCGGCGGTTACTGTTGAGCCGTCGGCCTTAAAATCGTCAGTATATCCCTGCGAAATTTTTTGGTCGTCATCATAAGTTAAATTACCCTGATCTTGTTTTGATAACGTATAGCCTATAGCAAAATGTTTATAAATATAAACAGCACCATCAATACCAAATACAAAACCATTTTTAGCAAAGCCGGATTTGATATCGCTGTAATCGGTGCTTTTAAAATCACCCAGCGCTCTTGACTGACCGGCAAATACGCTGATATAGCTTCTTAGTTTTGCCGGTTTATCATCGTCGCTATTAGTATCCTGAGCCCGGGCATTAAATGCAATCAGCATAAACAGGGCTGCTGTAAGTGATGTAAAAGTTTGTTTCATGTTATAAATTGTACTAATAATATATAAGGTTTGCCTTACCTTGTCTGTTTGGTTTAGCAAACGTGTAAAAAAAAGCATTATTATCAATAAAGGCATGGATAATAAAATTCCATTGTAAAAAATAATTACACTGGTATCCATCGCCAAAATGTCCCGGATTGCTTATTGCCGGTTCCAGCTAATGCTTGTTTTTCATAATCGGGGGCTAATATAGCTTGCCCCGGCCAATTAAATAGCAGCGGTGGGCAAAATTAACAACTTTTAACCTTTATATGCCCAATTTCTTGCCTGCTTAATGCTCAAATCCCTATCTTTAGTTCCCTGTAAATAATTCAATATGAAAAGAACTATCTGTTTATTTGCCATAGCTGGTTTATTTTGCAGCTATACCTACGCACAACAAATGACTATAAAAACACTGCCCTACCCCCAAACTAAGAAAGTTGATACCATTGATACTTATTTTGATACCAAAGTGCCCGATCCTTACCGCTGGTTGGAGAACGACCAGGCCAATGATACTAAAGAATGGGTAAAGGATGAAAATAAAGTAACTCAAAATTACCTGGGGCAAATTCCTTATCGGGAAGAAATGCGCAAACGCCTGGAGCTGTTGTGGAACTATGAAAAGTACAGCGCCCCCTTCAAAGAAGGGAAATACACTTATTTTTCTAAGAATGATGGCTTGCAGAGCCAGTCGGTTGTATACCGACAGATTGGCGATAACGGTACGCCCGAAATATTTTTAGATCCCAATAAATTTTCGGCCGATGGTACCACTTCATTGCAGGGGCTTGATTTTAGCAAAGATGGTAGCCTTGCTGCTTACCAGATATCAGAAGGCGGATCAGATTGGCGTAAGGTGATTGTGATAAAAACCGGTGACAAAAGTGTAATTGGCGATACACTTACCGATATTAAATTTAGCGGCATTGCCTGGAAAGGAACGGATGGTTTTTATTACAGCAGCTATGATAAGCCAAAAGCGGGAAGTCAGTTATCGGGTATGACGCAATACCACAAATTATTTTATCATAAGCTGGGCACACCTCAAAGTGCCGATCAGCTCATTTTTGGTGGTGATAAAACACCTCGTCGCTATATTAATGCCAATTTAACCGAAGATGAACGTTTTTTGGTGATCAGTGCGGCTACTTCAACAACCGGAAATGAACTGTATATACAGGACCTGAGTAAACCCGGCAGCAGCATTGTTAATGTAGTTGATAATTTCGATAACCAGCACCAGGTAATTGATAATGTAGACAGTAAACTGTACATATTAACCAATATTTATTCGCCAAACTTTAAACTGGTAACAGTTGATGCCGCGAATCCAACAGTAACGCATTGGCAAAACCTGATCCCCGAAACCAAGGATGTATTAAGTGCAACCACCGGCGGAGGAAAAATTTTTGCCGAATATCTAAAAGATGCCACCTCATTTGTACAACAGTATGATATGAATGGTAAGCTGGAGCGTACCATTACCTTACCATCTGTAGGTACTGCCTCGGGCTTTGGTACCAAAAAAGAAGAAAAGGAAACCTATTATACTTTTACCAGCTACGTATACCCAACAACAATTTTTAAGCTGGACATCGCAACAGGAAAATCAACCGTGTATAAAAAGGCGGGAGTTAAGTTTGATCCGGAACTGTATGAATCAAAACAGGTGTTTTATAGTTCAAAAGATAAAACCAGGATCCCGATGATCATCACCTACAAGAAAGGTACGGTGCTTAATGGCGAAAATCCTACCTTGTTATATGCATATGGTGGTTTTGGTATTAGCTTAACACCTGCGTTCAGCACATCGAACATTATATTGCTGGAACATGGCGGCATTTACGCCGTACCCAATTTACGTGGTGGTGGCGAGTATGGCGAAACCTGGCATCGCAAGGGTATTAAAATGAAAAAACAAAACGTGTTTGACGATTTTATTGCTGCGGCCGAATACCTCATTAAAAATAAATACACTTCAAAGGAACATCTGGCAGTTTCGGGCGGCTCAAACGGCGGATTGCTTATTGGCGCTATGATTACCCAGCGCCCTGACCTGTTTAAGGTAGCTTTCCCGGCAGTGGGCGTTATGGATATGCTGCGTTATAATAAATTTACCGCTGGCGCAGGCTGGAGCTATGATTACGGCACTGCCGAAGACTCTAAAGAAATGTTTGAATATCTGTATAACTATTCGCCATACCACGCTTTAAAACCTAACCAATACCCGGCTACCATGGTTACAACTGCCGATCATGATGATCGCGTGGTACCCGCGCACTCCTTTAAGTTTGGCGCCCGCTTGCAGGAATATCAAAAAGGGACAGCACCTGTTCTGATCCGTATTGAAACAAAGGCAGGTCACGGTGCCGGTCAATCAACTGCACAGGTAATAAGTGGTCAGGTTGATAAATGGGCGTTTATGTTCTGGAATATAGGGGTGAAGTGGTAGTGTTGAGTAGTGAGTGAGGAGTTGTGAGTCAGAAAACAGAGCATAGTGCGATTCCCTTCTTGAGAGGGGACAGGGTGTGTTCTTCAAGGCGAATAAACACACACCTGTAATTACACCGCCTAATGCGGCCCCTCTCAAGAGAGGAACTTTTAAATAAATAAAGCCAGCACCTTTTGAGCTATCAACCAATAAATAACCTATGAAACAATATTTTTTCTTTATCACGATACTGTTATTCAGTATTTCTGCCTCCTTTGGTCAGGATAAAAAACAAAACATCAACATCGTTTTCATTGGTAATAGCATAACGCAGGGTGTACAGTTAAGTAACCCAGCTGTAGAGGCACCACCGGCCACCGCCGTAGCTTATCTCCGTAATCAACAAAATATGGGTACGGTGAAGTTTAGTAACCAGGGGCACAGCGGTTATACAACCCTTGATTTTTTACCCGGTGGTAATACTTTTGCCAAAGTTGAGCAGGCTGCAAGTGCGTTTACAGATAAAGAAGCTTTATTGATATTTTCTATTAAGCTGGGTACAAATGACAGCGCTATACATGGCCCTCATGGTGCACCAGTTTCGCCCGAAAATTATATTCAAAATTTAAAAACGATAGCAGATAAGCTCCTGGCCGATTTTCCCAAAGCCATCATTATTTATCAGCATCCTATTTGGTATAGTCCCAATACTTATAATGGTGCACAATATTTGCAGGAGGGTTTATCCCGGTTGAAAAGCTATATCCCCAAAATTGACAGCTTGGTTGGCGCTTATGCAGCTATCCCCCCGAGGCGGGTTTTTGAGGGTGATAAGAAAGCGTTTAAATATTTTAAAAAGCATCATCTTACCGATCTGATCCCCGAAAATGGTAAGCAAGGCACTTTTTATCTGCACCCTAATAAACAAGGAGCGGTGGCCTTGGGTGAGTTTTGGGGTAAGGCGATTAAAAAGGTGGTAGAAAATCTGAATTAATTAAAAAGTACGTCATCCTGTCCGCCGATTGGCGGATCAGGATCTCTCCGGACGAGTTAATCAACGTACTACCTCGTATGTGGGATGCCGAAATAAATTCGGCGTGCCCCAGTTGTATTATTAACAGCACCATTCTTTTTACAAACCATTTTTTGTTTTTTACTTAAAGAGTGCCAACTTCGCAGTCCAAAGTTTACTATGATATCTCATTATAAAAAAATAGCCCAGGAACTTTCTATCTCCGAAAAACAAGTAAGCGCCACAGTCGATCTACTTGACGAAGGTGCAACTGTTCCTTTTATTTCCCGTTATCGTAAAGAGGTTACCGGTACGCTCGACGAGGTGCAGGTTACCGAGATCCGCGACCGTGTACAGCAACTACGCGACCTGGATAAACGCCGTGAGGCCATCCTGAAATCGCTTACCGATATGGGTAAATTAACACCCGAACTGGAAAAGCAGATTAACGAAGCCGAAACCATGGTGACACTGGAGGATATATACCTGCCTTATCGCCCCAAACGTAAAACCCGCGCTACTACGGCCCGCGAAAAAGGCCTGCAGCCCCTGGCCGATCTGTTATTGGAGCAATACAAAGCCGATCTTACAACCGTTGCTGCTACTTATATTGATGCCGAAAAAGGAGTGAACAGTATTGAAGAGGCGCTGGGTGGGGCAAGGGATATTATTGCCGAAACCATCAGCGAAAACGCCGAAGTGCGAACCCGCGTCCGCGAGCTGTTTATTGAAAAGGGAACGTTTCAATCAAAAGTGGTGGATGGCAAAGAAGAAGCCGGCATCAAGTACAAAGACTATTTCGATTGGACAGAGCCTGTAAAATCGGCACCATCGCACCGGATATTAGCTATGCGCCGTGGTGAAAAGGAAGAAATACTATGGCTGGATATTAAACCCGAGGAGGAAGAGGCCGTTGCCATACTGGAAGATACATTTATAAAAGCCAACAATCCTTCGGCAGATCAGGTGAAGCAAGCCATTGCCGATGGTTACAAACGATTGCTTAAACCATCGATGGAAACAGAGGTTCGCCTGTTCACTAAAAAGAAGGCTGATGAAGAGGCTATCCGGGTTTTTGCAGAGAATGCACGCCAACTGTTACTAGGTGCACCATTAGGCCAAAAACGGGTTATGGCTATTGATCCGGGTTTCCGCACAGGCTGTAAGCTGGTTTGTTTGGATGAGCAGGGCAAGCTGTTAGAGAATACCGCTATCTATCCGCACACGGGTGCCGGGCAAGCCCGCGAGGCAGAGAAAACAGTTCAGCACCTGTTTGAGAAATATAACATTGAAGCTATTGCTATAGGTAATGGTACCGCGGGACGTGAAACGGAAGTATTTGTGCGCAACCTGAATTTACCGGGTGTAGTTATTGTAATGGTAAATGAAAGTGGTGCATCTATCTACTCAGCATCTGACGTGGCGAGGGAGGAATTTCCGGATAAAGATATTACCGTAAGAGGAGCGGTATCCATAGGCAGAAGACTAATGGATCCACTGGCTGAATTGGTGAAGATCGATCCCAAATCGATAGGAGTAGGACAGTATCAACACGATGTTGATCAGAACAAATTGCAAACCTCATTGGATGATACTGTAATGAGCTGCGTAAATGCGGTAGGTGTGGAGTTGAACACAGCATCCAAACAAATACTGGCTTATGTATCGGGACTTGGGCCGCAGCTGGCACAAAATATTGTGGAGTATCGCGATCAGAACGGCGCTTTTAAACGTCGTGATCAATTGAAAAAAGTGCCCCGCTTGGGCGATAAAGCTTTTGAGCAGGCTGCCGGATTTTTACGCATACACCAGGCCGAAAACCCATTGGATTCAAGCGCGGTACACCCGGAACGTTATAGTTTGCTGGAGCAAATAGCTAAGGATATGAACTGCACAGTGAAGGATTTGATGAGTAATGCCCCGCTGCGTAAAAGCATCCCATTACAAAAATACACTTCAGAAATAGTGGGTTTGCCTACGCTCAATGATATCATGGCTGAGCTTGCCAAACCGGGCCGCGACCCGCGTGAGCAATTTGAGGCTTTTAGCTTTACCGATGGTGTGAATGCCATTGGCGACTTAAAAGTGGGCATGAAACTACCGGGCATTGTGACCAATATTACCAATTTTGGGGCCTTTGTTGATATTGGCGTTCACCAGGATGGTTTGGTGCACCTGAGCCAGATCACCAACCGGTATATTAAGGACCCTAACGAGGTACTGAAAGTACATCAAAAGGTGGAGGTTACCGTTACTGAGGTTGATGTAAACCGCAAACGCATTGCTTTATCAATGAAAGAAAACGATAAAAGCGCGCCACCGGAACGCCGGAATGAAGACAGAAGGCCAGCGGGAAACGGCAATAAAACTGCATTTAACAAGCGGGTTGAAAAAGAGCCGGAAACCGATATGGCGTTAAAACTCGCTGCTTTAAAGAGTAGGTTTAAATAAATTTACCAATTTGTCATGCTGAACGCAGTGAAGCATCTGTGTATCGATAGACGCTTCACTGCAAAGCAGATGATTATATAAAATTTGCCGCCCTGAAAAAGGGGTGTTAATAGATCCTTCGTTCCTCAGGATGACAAATTTATTTGTATTTTACCAAGTAAAAATTATTCCAAAGTGATCTGTCTCCTGATACTTTCTTCAAGCGATATGAAAGTTTCAGTACGCTGAATGCCTTTAACCCCTTGTATCTGTTCGTTCAAAACTTCGCGCAGGTGAGTGGTATCATGGCATACAATTTTGGCAAAAATGCTCCATTCACCAGTGGTATAATGCAACTCAACTATCTCTTTAATAGTTTTCAATTGCTTAACCGCTTCATTGTACTGCGAGCCTTTTTCCAGGTAGATACCCAGGAACGCTGTAATGTCATACCCTAATTTTTGAGGATCTACTTCCAGGCTGGCTCCTTTAATTACACCCATCTCCTCCAACTTTTTCATTCTCACGTGTATGGTTCCGCCAGAAACGATTAACTCTTTAGCTATCTCAGTGTATGGAGTGGTAGCATTTTTCATTAATATTGATAAAATCTGAATATCTAGATTATCAATTTCTAAATTTTGAGCTTTTCTGTGGGACATAAATTTGAATATCTATATTGAAATACAAGTTTAATTAAAATTTGAATAAAAATAAAATATTTTTGTTGAAATATTTGCAAGGAATTGATAGGTCTATTAAATTTGTATCAAGCAAATGACCAATTGCTAACCGTTCTTTAATCAAAAAACAATGTTGGGTGGTGAAATTTTTGGCAGACACACCTCCTTGTCCCGGTGGCGGAGATCATGGAAAACCCGAAGCGGGCTAACCACTCTGTGAAGGTTCGAATCCTTCCCCAACAGCTATTAAGTACAAAGTTAAGAGTCTTAAGTCAAAAGACTTAGAACTTCAGACTGAAGACTTAATATTAAAATGTAGGATGGTGAAATTTTTGGCAGACACACCTCCTTGTCGCGGTGGCGAAGATTCTGGGAAACTCTTAGCAATAAGAATAACCACTTCGTGAAGGTTCGACTCCTTCTCCTACAGCTCTTCTCATAATTTAGGTTTATAATTGGTTAGTAAAGGCCCCTGCCCATCAGGGGCTTTGCTGTTTCTACGGCTTTTTTTAAACACCAGGATAAAAGAACCAAGAGATAAGACACAAGAAACACAAGTAAATGATCATCTGGAAAATGCTATAAAATTATGCTTTTAGCAAGTGTTGTTTTTATATCCAATTAAAAAAACAGTCTTCCTGTATTGATTCTTGACTCTCCCTGTCTTGCTTCTATTTCTGTATTACAAATATTACCGTGTCTTTCTTACACATTGGTGTTGACACTTCAATATTTAATTATAAATTTGGTAAGTGACTTGTTTTCGTAATCGATTGCGAAACAAGCTCCAATTATCAATAACCACCAATAAAGCCAACCTATAATTAGAACACACATGAAAAAAATCTTACTGATGATTATTGCAGCATGCTGCTTTATTTGTTTGTCATGCAATAAAAAACGCGTGGGTAAACCCCGCGTACTTGTTTTTTCAAAAACCATGGGCTTTCATCATGCATCAATTGATGCAGGTATTGCAGCTATTCAGAAACTGGGCAAAGAAAATGGTTTTGATGTGGATACTACCAAAAACGCCGATCAGTTTAATGAAGATAACCTGAAAAAATATTCGACCGTTATTTTTTTAAGCACTACTGGTGATGTGCTTAACTATCGGCAGGAAGCCGCTTTTGAGCGTTATATACAAGCCGGAGGTGGTTTTGTGGGAGTGCATGCAGCTACCGATACTGAATATGACTGGGGTTGGTATGGCCGCCTTGTAGGGGCCTGGTTTTATGATCATCCGGGTATACATGATAAGAATCCCAACGTGCAGCCGGGCGTGTTAAACGTGGTTGATGCCAATAACGATGCTACCAAACATCTGCCTAAGGTGTGGAAACGTACAGATGAGTTTTACAGTTTTAAAAAACCACTAAGTCCTGATATTCATGTGCTGATCACCATTGATGAAAGCAGTTATAAAGGCGCAAAAAGAATGGGCTATCACCCGATGGTCTGGTATCATGATTATGATGGCGGCCGTGCTTTTTATACAGAATTGGGACATACCGAAGAAACTTACAAAGAAGATAATTACCTGAAACTACTGTTAGGTGGTATTAAATATGCCATCGGCAATAATAATGAACTGAATTACTCGAACGCGAAATCACAATTACCGCCTGATGAAGACCGGTTTAAAAAAAACCAATTATCAACAGGTCAGTTTTTTGAACCTACCGAAATGACTGTTTTGCCAAACCTGGATATCCTGGTATTACAGCGTCGCGGCGAGATTATGTTATATAAACATGATACCCAAAAGGTAAAACAGGTTGGCTTTTTTGATGTGTATTTCAAAACGCTCCACACGCCAAATGTAAATGCGGAGGAAGGGATGCTGGGCCTGGCCAAAGATCCTGATTTTGCCAAAAATAACTGGGTGTACATTTATTACAGCCCTGCTGATAACTCGGTTAACCGTTTATCAAGATTTACATTTACCAATGATACCCTGGATAAGAAAACTGAAAAAGTAATATTGGAGGTAAAAGCCCAACGCGAGATCTGCTGCCACACTGGCGGCTCCATAGCTTTTGGACCGGGACCTGATAAAATATTATTCTTTTCGGCTGGCGATAATTCCACTCCGTTTGACGAGAAGGGGCAGAAATATGTAAGCAGCGGCTATGCGCCTTTGGATGATAGACCTGGCCACTTACAGTATGATGCCCGCCGGTCGGCTGGTAATACCAATGACTTACGCGGCAAGATCATGCGCCTTAAGATTAATGACGATGGCACTTATGATATTCCTGAAGGTAACCTGTTCCCGAAAGGAACACCAAAAACACGCCCCGAAATTTATGTAATGGGCGACAGGAACCCTTACCGTATCTCCGTTGATCAGAAAAACAGTAATTTATATTGGGGCGAGGTTGGCCCGGATGCACATAATGATAGTCTGGATAACCGCGGCCCGATGGGTTATGATGAGGTGAACCAGGCCCGGCAAGCGGGCAATTTTGGTTGGCCATATTTTGTGGCCGATAATAAACCTTACCATGTGTATGATTATGAAATCGGCAAATCCGGCCCGGCGTTTGATCCTAAACATCCGGTAAACCATTCCCGTAATAATACAGGTTTAACAGATCTGCCGCCGGCACAACCAGCATTTATATGGTATCCGTACGGGCCTTCGGCCGATTTTCCGCAGGTAGGTACGGGGGGGCGTAATGCGATGGCTGGTCCGGTATATTATACCGATATGTTCCCGGCGGAAACGCGCCTGCCTGATTATTATAATGATAAACTATTGATATATGATTGGATGCGCGGATGGATCAAAGCGGTTACTATGTTACCTAATGGCGATTTTGATAAAATGGAGCCATTTTTCCCGCAGCTAAAAGTAAACTCCATGATTGATATGGAAGTAGGTCCCGATGGCAAGCTTTATTTATTGGAGTATGGTAGTGGCTGGTTCACCAAAAATGCCGATGCTGGTTTAGCGCGTATCGACTACATAGCAGGTAACAGACCACCTGATATTACCTCTTTAAAGGTGGATAAAACATCAGGGGAGCTGCCGTTCACCGTTAGATTAAGCGCCAAGGCTAAAGATCCCGAAGGCGATAAGATTTCATATACCTGGAATTTAGGTAACGGTGTTACCAAACAAACCGATGTGCCTCAGCTGGATTATACTTATACCAAAGCCGGTGATTATAAAATTACGCTGGAGGCAAAAGATAATCAGGGTGCTGCAGATAAGAGTATGCCGTTAAGGATATACGCCGGTAACGAAAAACCCCAGATAGCCGTTAAATTAACCGGAGGTAACAAATCCTTCTATTTACCAGGAGTTCCTGTTAGTTACTCGGTAATCGTAACTGATGGTGTAAACACGACAATGGTTGACCCTAAACGTGTATTTGTGGAGGTTAACTATATTGATGGCTTTAAGAAGGCCCTGGATGCGTCGCAATTGGAGCAAGCCGAACCTGAAAATAGCGGAAAAGCCATTATGCTTACCATGGATTGCAAAAGCTGTCATAAAGAGGTAGGTAAATCAATTGGGCCATCATTTATTGATGTGTCAACTAAATATAAGAAAGACCCGAATGCTATGGCCAAACTTACCGATAAAGTAGCAAAAGGCGGTAGTGGTGTTTGGGGCGAAACCGCTATGCCGGCACATCCAACCATAAAAAAAGGCGATGTTGACCAAATCATAACCTGGGTACTATCGCTTGATAGTAAGGATTCGCAAAAGAAATCATTATCACCGTCAGGCACTATTATGCCCGATCCGGGTAAGCAGCCAACCAGTACACTGGTTTTATCGGCCAAGTACACTGATGATGGAGGCGAGGGTATTAGGGCTTTAACCGGCCACGGCGTTGCCACATTGAACAGTAGTAACTACTTGTTTTCGGGTGCCGAAAAAGTTAATGGCTTTACCATGTTTAAGTATAATGGTATAAATCTGGCTATCATGCCACAAAATGGAGGCTGGTTTGAACTGGATAACATTGATCTTACCGGTGTTCGAGCAGTGAATATGACTAATTTCTGGCAAGCTCCTCCATCCATCGGTATTAATTTTGAGGTTCGTATGGATACGCCCGATGGTAAACTGGTTGGTAAGGGTGGTATGCCAGTGCCCACAAAAGATCAAAAATCGGGCATTACACACCTGGTAATTAGTTCGGTTACCGATGGTAAGCTGCACAAACTATACTTTATTTACAAACCGGTAAAGCCTGTAGCAATGACAGCCGGCGTAACGGGATTGCAGTTTAGTGCAAAGTAGAAATTGCTGAAAGAGGCAGTTATTAACAACAAGGCCTGGTAGCTAACTATCAGGCCTTGTTGTTAACTACAGACTTTGTCATGCTGAACTTAGTGAAGTATCTATTTGTTGCAGATTAGGTCCTTCGTTCCTCAGGATGACAAATTAATATTAACCTTTAAAGTATTTTAAAGCCTACGCTAAGCGCCCAAAGGTTTTGGCGCTGGCCAAAGTTTTGATTTACTTTGGTCAAACCACCTTCGTAACGCAAATCGGCAGTTATAGCGCCTATATCAACGCCCGCACCTACCTGGTAACCTAATGTGCTGTTTTTGTAATTCCCAAAATCGCTAACGGCGGCAGATGCATTATTACTAAGACTTACATTTTTATCCAGTATATAACTGTAAATAGGACCCGCCATAACGCGGAAGTTCAGATCTTTTTGGCCAAATGATTTACCTACCAGCAATGGCACGTTTAAATTAGTAAATCTAACCTTTCCACTAAAATCAGTGCTGTTATTATCTGATTCAAATTTACCGCCGGTTCCGCTTAAATAAAGTTCGGGTTGCAAATAGAGACTATTACCAATGCGGGCAAAAATCCCGGCTTGGTAACCGGTGAGAGTTGATTCTTTTAAATTATCAGTGCTGATTTTTGAAAAATTTACCCCGCCTTTAATGCCCAATGCTAATTGTGCTTTTGCACTGATGCTTACTGCTATCAGTAACGCCGCACTTAATAGATACTTTTTCATAATGTTGGTGTTTGTAAGCTGCTCTGTACTTTTCTTGTTTTAGCCATACGCAGCAATTTTAAAATTTAGTTAGTTTGTAAAAACGGGCATTATTATCAAACCTATTATCGCTTAACAATTAATGCGCCGAAGTTTTAAACGTTAAGAACACCGTATTTTTTATATTTTTGCTGAAAATAATTAATCATGGCTGAGATCAGTATCACCAATAAAGAGTGGGAACGTGTAAAAATCAAGGTGCAGCGTAAGTATAACCACCTTACCGATGAGCAATTACAATATGCGGAAGGCCAGGAAGAAGGCCTGATAACCAAATTAATGGATCTGGTAAACCGAGACAGAGGATATGTAGTATTCACTTTAAAGAAAGCTTTGGTGAATATTGACAATAACAGGCTGTAAATTAGACCCGATTTGTAATAATCAATAAGCTTTTTCGTATTTTTATAGGCTTAATGACGAAACAGGGTTATGGTGATCAATAAAAGATACAAAAGGATAGGTTTATTTGCAGGTATTGTATTGCTTGCAGGCGGGGCGCTGGCTTTTAATGATGACCTTTTCCAGATATCAAAAAATCTTGATGTTTTTGCATCAGTATATAAAGAGGTAAATATTAATTATGTTGATGACATCAACTCATCAAAACTGGTAAAAACGGGTGTTGATGCCATGCTCGACGGGCTTGACCCGTATACCGAGTTTGTTCCCGAATCAGAAATTGAAGATTATAAGCTGCATTATGTGAGCACACAGTATGGCGGCATTGGCGCCAGCATTTTTTCGCGCAACGGTAAAGTATATGTTTCTGATGTTTTTGCAGGCTTCCCGGCCCAAAAAGGTGATGTACATCCCGGCGATCAGATTCTCAAAATAAATGATATTGACCTTAACGGTAAAAATAACGATCAGGTAAGTCTGCTATTGAAGGGCTCAAAAGGGGCCCCAATAAAGCTATTCATCAAGCGTGACAATACACCGCAGCCATTTGAAAAAAATCTGATTCGTGATGAAATTAAACAGCCCAACGTATCATACTATGGTATGGTTGATGGCAATATGGGCTATATTAAGCTGGATAAGTTCCTGGAAAACTCCGCAGGCGAAGTTACCAATGCTTTAGTAACGCTAAAAAAGAATAACCCTAATGGTATTATCCTTGACCTGCGCTCAAATGGTGGCGGCATATTGCAGGAAGCGGTAAAAATTGTGAACCTGTTTGTGCAAAAGGATGTAGAGATCGTATCGCAAAAAGGGAAGATCAAGGATAAGAATTTTACTTACAGTACCATAAATACGCCGCTGGAGCCTAATTTGCCTTTGGTAGTATTGGTAAACAGCCACTCTGCTTCGGCATCAGAAATTGTTGCAGGCTCCCTGCAGGACCTTGATCGTGCTATTATCATAGGGCAGCGCAGCTATGGTAAAGGGTTGGTACAGCAAACATTTAACCTGCCCTACAATAGCCTGGTTAAAATAACTATTGCCAAGTACTACGTACCATCGGGCCGTTGTATACAAGCGCTTGATTACACCCACCGCAAGGATGATGGCAGTGTGGTAAAAGTGGCCGATTCATTGATACACGAGTTTAAAACCAAAAATGGAAGATCGGTTTATGATGGCAGCGGTATATATCCTGATATTTTTGTTAAGCAGGAAAGATTTGCCAATGTAACCCAGGCATTGGTTGGCAAGCTGCTGATATTTGATTATGCTACTCTTTATCGCGATACGCACCCAAAAATTGCTGAAACCAGCTCGTTCACTTTATCAGATGCGGATTACAATGATTTTGTAAAATACCTGGCCGATAAAAACTATAGCTATACCACCTCGTCTGAAAAATTATTAAGCAGCCTTAAAACCGAAGCGACCAAAGAAAAACAGTTTAATGATATCCAGGGCGAGTACGATATTTTAAAATCAAAACTGCTGACCAGTAAAAAGAATGATCTGCAACAGCATAAGGCCGAAATAAAACAAGTGCTTGAAAATGAAATTGCATCGCGTTATTATTATGAGCGGGGCCGTTACGAAACCAACTTTAAGTACGATAAAGAGCTGGCCCAGGCTGTAAAAACCATGCAGGATAAGGCCCAGATGGCATCCATACTAAAAGGCGAGGGCAACTATAAGGTAATTGGTAAGCCTGTACTGGCCATGACCGGCAAAAAAGGAACTGATAAAGATACTACGGACGACGATCAGTAGTTAATTTGCTGTAAATCAAATAATTAAATCACTGTAACCAATTAGTTACCTCCGTATACTAAGTATTGGCTAAACTTTTTTCATACCTTATTGTCATACTACAAACAAAACAATAATTATGAAAAAGATCATTTTAACAGTCGCCCTGCTTGTGAGCTGTTTAACAGTAAAAATAGCCAGCGCGCAAATAAGTTTAAGTATAAACATAGGCAGTCAGCCTGCATGGGGACCTACCGGTTACGACCGTGCCGATTATTACTACATGCCCGATATTGATTCGTACTATGATGTAAACGCTCATCAGTATGTGTACATGAACAACAATGCATGGGTGCATACAGCTTCTTTGCCGCCGCGTTATAGTAATTATGATGTGTATAATGGTTATAAAGTAGTGGTGAATGAGCGTACACCATGGGTTAGGAATGATGTGATCAGGAGGAAATATGCAGGCTATAAAGGCCGTCGTAATCAAACCATTATCCGCGACAGCAAAGAGGTTAAATACAGTAACCACTGGAATGGGGATAACCGTGGCCAGAACCGTAAGGTTGTTGGTCGGAAAGATGTTCGCAAGGATAATCGTGACAATCGTGATGATCGCCGTGACCGTCGTGGTGATAACCATTAAAACTAATTTGTACTATTAATTTTTATACGAAGCGGGCCTCCTTATCGGGGCCCGTTTTTTATGGCATAGTTTTAGACGATAAAGGGTAAGGATATTAAAAAATTAAACTTTTTTCGACAATTGATGTCATACCTCCAAACAATGCTATATCATAAAGCATCATGACCTGCGGTTTTTAAAATGATGGAACCAACCATGATAACTTTATCAACACTTAAAAAAAACGATCTAATGAAGAAGCTCCTTTTATCAGCAGTAATATTATTAAGCTGCTTTACAGTTAAAACTGCCAGTGCCCAGGTAGGTGTAAGTTTAGGCATTAACATTGGCAGTCAGCCTGCATGGGGTCCGGTAGGATATGACCATGCCGACTACTATTACATGCCCGACATTGATACCTATTATAATGTACCGACTCATCAGTATGTATATTATGATAATAATGTGTGGGTGCACCGCGCCTACTTGCCGGTACGTTACCGTAACTACAATCTGTACAATGGCTACAAAGTGGTTTTAAATGAACGCGACCCATGGTTAAGACATGATGTGTACAGAACAAGGTATGCTGGTTACAGAGGTCGTCATGATCAGGTAATCATACGTAACAGTCGCGATGCAAGATATGCCCATTATTGGAGAGGAAATTATAACCGCAGAGCGGCCTATAGCCGCCCGCATTATGCTGGTGGTAACCGGGGTTTTGCCCGTCCTGGTTATGGCGGCAACCGGGGTAATGCCCGTCCGAATTATGGCGGTAACCGGGGTAATGGCCATGGCAATTGGGGTGGCAACGGTGGCAATCGCGGCCATGACAATCACGCCGGTGGCCATGGTAACGGTGGCGGACGTGGTAATGGTGGTGGCGATCGCGGACACCGCGGTGGCGACCATGGGCATCATTAATTATTTATTGTTATTTTATATAAAAGCGGCTTCCCTTAAAAGGAAGCCGCTTTTGGTTTGCAAGAAACCGGCGATGGTATCAGTGGCACGTGTTCGTGTTCGGATGCCCCCAAAACCCGAACAGGGCCCGAACAAAATCCGAACACTGGCACCATGTGCCAGTGTTCGTTATAATCACCACGTCATTGCGAGGTACGAAGCAATCCCTAAGCTATACAGATTAAAATGTGGCTGTCATGCTGAGCTTGTCGAAGCATGGTGGGCAGGCCTCTCCACGCGATCCTTCGACAAGCTCAGGATGACAGGCCGTCATTCTCCTATATCCAATAGCATAAAAACCCCTCTCCAAAAGAGAGGGGTTGGCGGGGCTAAAAATGAAGTATGGCTTTTACACTTATGTTTCGCCCCATATTGTAAATACCGGTGTGTCCGTTTGGTGATGACTGGTAATATTCAAAATATTTAAGCCGGTTCAGATTGGACTGGTAAGCGGTGTCAAATAAATTATCGGCCTGTAAAAAAAACTCGTAGAAGGATGAGGTTGCCTTTGCTGGTTTAACCGTAAAACCTAACCCGGCATTGATCAGCGTATACCCCTTAGTAAATGTTTCCGTATTATCTAAAGCATAAAAATGATTCTGGTTGGTATAGGCATCAGCTTCTACGCGGGCATTCAGCTTGGTAAACACGCCATAGGTGCCGGGTAAGGTGGCTTTTAATGCGGACCGGATATGCAACGGTGGTATAAAAGGCAGATATTTTGCGGCATCGCCGTATTTAGCTATCAGCTGCGGGTTTTTGTTAATGCCGGTTACGTATGACATGCTGTTATCCAGCGCCAGCCATTTAATGCTTTGCGGGTGCAGGTTCAGGGTAAGCTCGGCTCCATACAGCCGTGCTTTTGATTGCTGGTACTGGTAGGTACTGTTGCCCGGTACAATAACCACCGGATGGCCGTTGGCATCATTAAGCCTGGCCTGGTAAATGTAGTTATCAATGTTGTTGTTAAATACTTCGGCAATAATATCCATATCGGGTAGGTAAGCCAAAAAGCCGAGATCCTGCTGTAAACTAAACTCGGGATTAAAGCTGCGATTACCCAGGTAAACAATGTGAGCGCCCGGGTCAAGTCCGTTTGAGCCGATTTCGGTAATGTTTGGGGCACGGTAACCACGCGCGATATTAGCTTTAAACAACAGGCGATCGCTGAGGTTATAAGTAAGTCCCAGGCTACCTGAAACTCCCTGATAGGTATGTTTAAATTGGGGGAACTGCAAACTGGCACCCGCGGTATCGGGCAGGCGCACTTGCTGACCAAAGCCGGTTTGTGCATTGGTGCCCACATAAAAATTATTCCAACTGATATGCCGGTTATCGTAACGGATACCGCCAGATATATCCAGCTTACCAAAACTTTTTTTGGCGAATAGGAACGAGCCTGCATCAAACAGGTTATAATCAGGTATCGGGAAGTCGGTGGCGGCTTTGCTGCGGTTAGTTTGATACATACCATTAATACCTATCGTAGTTTCAACACCACCCAGGCGGGGCAGGTTATATCGTACATCGTAATTAATGGTATTAAGCACCACATACAAACCGGGCTGTTCCGGAACCGTGGGGTGGTTATATTCCCTGCGGATGCTTTGCTGAAAAGCCAGCGACGTGTTGATACTGCCATCGCCGGTTTTAAAGGAGTTGTTGGTATATACCCGGTAATGCTGTATGCGCTGGTGCAACGGAGCAATCTTATACGAATGCAGCTCATCATCAGATACTATCGGGCGGTTTTTAATATTGTCCTTATCAGCTTCGTATATCTGTTTAGTAAACTGCCGGGTGATAGAATCGCGGCTGCCATCGGGTATTTCCTGCCGGTTATCATACAAAGTGCCCCCAATTTGCGAGTACCCCCATGATTTATCAACCCGTACAATGCCCGATAAATTAAACTCGCGGAAGCCGGTATTATAAACAAACCCGTCAATTTTATTCTGGTAATCATGCGCTGTTTTGGCGGTAGCGCGGAAAGCGTATTTCCAGTTATCCTTTTTGTAGGATAAACCAACAGAAGTACCTATCATGCCATTATTGGTATGATAATCAGTTATCACATCGCCATTCAGTTTGCCATCGTCGCCGTTCGGGATATAGGGGATCAGGTTAATAACACCCGCCAGCGCATCAGAACCATAGGTTAAACTGGCCGGACCTTTTACCACTTCGGCACGACCGATACCGTATTGATCAATCTCAATGCCATGTTCATCGCCCCATTGCTGCCCTTCCTGGCGTACGCCATCATATAGCGTTAAAACCCGATTGTAGCCAAGTCCGCGAATAAAAGGTTTGGAAATATTAGGCCCAGTAGTAACCGCGCTTACGCCCGGTACACCTTTTACAATGGCATCAATAATGTTATTATTTACGTGTTGTTCAATATCCTTCTTGGTCATTACCGCTATAGGCACCGGGTTACTGCGCAGCTGTGTAGCACGCGATACCCCGGTAACCACTACCTCATTTAGTTTAGATGGTTTTTCTTTCAGGCTGATATTTTGAACTGCCGGCTCATTGCCTTTGATGGTAACGCTAATGGTTTCGGCCTCATAACCAATACTGGTAATGGTGATGCCATAGGTGCCTGCCGGAATGTTTTTTATTTCGAAATAGCCTTTAGTGTTGGTGCTGGCGCCTTTGCCTAAGCCCTTAACACTTACTGACGCATAGGATAATGGTTCATTATTGCCAGTAACATGCCCTTTTAAAACTCCGGTTTGGGCAAATAAATTACTGGTTGTAAGTAATATAAGTAGTAAAAGTATTAGTCGCATATGATTTTAATTTTGTGCAAACATATTTAATTTATTTAATCTGTCAAAGTAAAATAATTAGTCAAGACTAATTTTATGATAAACGAAATGTTTTTATTTATGTTTGTGTAATCAAATACGGGCGGGATGTATACATTATCAGAAGAGAATTATCTAAAATCTATTTACCGGCTGGCTCAGCAACCCAATTTTAAAATAACACCTACGGCCATTGCAGAATCATTGGGAAACAACCCCGCCTCGGTGGTTGATATGATACGTAAGCTGACCGAAAAACAGTTGATAGCGTATGATAAAAAAAAGGGGGTAGAGCTAACGCAGCAGGGTTTAAAGGATGCGGTGCTGATAGTGCGCCGTCACCGGCTTTGGGAGGTTTTTTTGCTGGAAAAACTAGGTTATCACTGGGATGAGATACACGATATTGCCGAAGAACTGGAGCACATCAGTAATGCCACGCTGGCCGACAGGCTGGATAAGTTCCTGGGTTTCCCGGAATATGATCCGCACGGCGACCCTATTCCCAAAGCCAATGGCAAAGTGCCCAAACCCTTTTCGGTAACCCTTACCGATCTTAAAATGGGCGAAAGTTGTCGTGTAGCAGCTGTAAGAGATACCAGCAGTTCGTTTTTACAATACCTGCAAAAGCTGGATATTGGTATTGGTACCCGGATACAGCTTATTGAAAAAATATCGTTTGATAATTCGCTGGTGATCAGTATCAGCGGTAAAGAGAATACTACGGTATCGCAAAAGTTTGGGGAAAATATTTTGATTGATTGACGCTAATTTGTCATTCTGAGGAACGAAGAATCTATTGTTGAGTATAAAAGCTTCGTAAGTCTGATAAGCCCGTCGACGAATAGATGCTTCACTGCGTTCAGCATGACAGATTGGTGTGTACGGAAAGAAATCCAATTAATCCTTTAATCCGAAAAATCTAGGTTCAGGCAAAAAACGTGCGCAGAGACCAACACACATACTTTGACAAGCCCAGCTTTAAGCTTACTGCGTTTTCCCGCTTATCTTAGCCGATTCTTCCAGTTCATTATCAACCTGATCATCAAAATACAGGCGATATATCAACCATTCGTTTTTAGGCTTGTAAAACATAAAGGTAAACCTTACCGGTTGCTTTTCATGTTTAACCAGGTAGCTATACAGTATCAGGCTGTTGGAGGCCTTACGTTGTACAATCAGCTCTTTACCTATGTACATACCTATTAAGCCGCGGGTGGTATCTATTTTAGCTATAAGACCGCTTAAACTGGCTGAGTCGACCGCGGCATTTGTTTTAAAAATATTGACGATAGCTCTTGAAGTGCCTTCCGTTTGGTAGGTTTTAAAAAACTTATCAACAATAGCGGTTGCCCCGGTAGCTGCCACCGGGGCTGTGGTTGTTGTTTGTGCAAAGGCGCTGCTGCAAAAAATGCAGGCTATCGCCATGAATAATACTGGTTTTATTGCTTTAAGCGTAATGTATTGCATACTGATGTTTTATCGGCCTAAAAATAAGTAATTAATGTATTCATATAAGCAAGGTATAAAAAATTGATTCTATTTTGATAATTGAAAAATAGTGGATCATATGCCTGGTGATTTTAATTGTTGAATTAATATCTTTATTTAAAATAGACGATAGTAAATATATTGTGCGCCTGATTACTTATTGCAATTGAACCCATATGAAAATACAGTTATCTGCATTATTGCTGCTTGCTTTAATGGTTGTCACTTTAAATGCCAATAGTCAAGTAAAAACAGACTATCAAAAGATTGGTGACACTCTTTATGAAAATAAAGATTATAAAAGTGCAATTGAAAATTATACTAAGGGAGTTAATGCTACTCAGCACAACAAAATCAAACTGGCTGTATTGTTGGATAAACGAGCCCAGGCTAAAATTGACCTTGAATTATACAAAGAAGCCATAAAAGACGAAACCGCAGCTATTTTAGCCGACCCTAATTTTGGTGATGCTTACTGGAACAGGGGAATTGCATATGCTGATAATGAAGAATATCAATTTGCAATTGATGATTATACTAAAGCAATGCTCTTTAATAAAGATAGTAAAGAGCATTTATCTCTTTTGATGGATAATAGGGGTGTAAATGAAAGGAAGTTAAAGCACTACAAAAAGGCTATTGATGATCATACCCAGGCCATTATATTAGATAATAAAAATGGTGACGCTTATTGGCATCGTGGCATGGCATACCACAGTAATGGAGATCATCAATTGGCTATTGATGATTATACAATGGCCATGATCTATAATCAGGATGATGCGGAAGATCTGGCAACGTTATATGATAATCGTGGTGAAAATAAAAGGTTATTAAAACAGTATAGAGAAGCTGTAAATGATTTTAATATGGCCATTAGGCTGAACCCCAAAAATGGTAATTTTTACTGGCACAGAGGCCTCGCTTGCCAGAATAACACGGATTATCAGCTTGCTATTAATGATTTTAACATGGCGATACCATATTATCAGGATGATAAAAGTGAGCAGGCTATTTTATACAATAACTTGGCTATTAATGAGATGGCCTTGCATCAGCCTCAAAAGGCGCTTGATTACGTAAGTAAAGCCATTGAACTAAACCAGCAGAACGGTTATTTTTACTGGAGCCGTGGCAATATTTATAGCCAGGTGGGCGAATCTAAACAGGCCATTGATGATTTTACTAAAACAATGGATTTTTATAAGGATAATAAAATGATTCTTTCCGCGCTTCACAGTGAATGTGCAACCAATCTTTATATACTTAACCAGGATCAGCAAGTTATAGACGAGTGCAATATTGCTATTACTTTTAACCCTAAAAGCACGTTTCCTTACTTTACAAGAGGCAAAGTTTATTTAAAAAGAATTGTTAATAAAGAAAAAGCTATTCAAGATTTTAATAAGGTGATTGAACTGGATACTTCTAAGGGAACCGTAAGTTATATTTTCTCGCAGTTTTATATTGGGAATACTGATTTGGCTATGCAAAAATTGCAGGAGCAAGTACTAAAAACGGTGAATGCCGACGATGTACTAAACCATTACTATAATATTGCCTGTATGTTTTCGATCATGAATAAACCCGATGAAGCCAATGTTTATTTAAAAAAGGCGATTGATTCAGGTTATTCAAAAAAGTTTGCAGCCAATGATGAAGACTTTGACAATATCCGCAAAACTCCCGATTACATAGCCCTAATGTCAGATGCTGCCACAAAACAGAACAGGTAGAGAAGAATGTCCGTTTATCTTTTCTTCAGAAAAGCGGTTTTAAGCACAATGCTCATACCGTCTATCTTGCAATCAACTTCATCATCATTATCTGTAAGGCGAATCTTTTTTACCAGGGTGCCTTGTTTCAGGGTTACACCACCGCCTTTAACCTTCAGACTTTTGATTAGGGTTACCGAGTCGCCATCATTCAGGATGTTGCCGTTGCTGTCTTTTACGTTTGATTGTTCCACTTGCAGGGTTTTAAAATTCATGTTAAATAAAAAAGCCCGCCACAAGAGCAGGCTTTTTATCAATATTTTATAGCGTTATTATTTGGTAACGTACATTACTTCTTTAACCGCTTTAATAACCCTTTCAGGGTTTGGCAGGTATTCCTGTATTAAAGTTGGTGCGTAAGGCAATGGAACGTCGCCACCCATAATGCGCAGTATAGGTGCATCAAGGTAATCAAACGCGTCTTTTTGTACTTTAAAGGCAACCTCAGTAGCAATTGAACCCAGAGGCCAGCTTTCTTCAATAATTACCAAACGATTTGTTTTTTTAACCGATTCAATAACTGTTGCGTAATCAATCGGGCGTACAGTACGCAGGTCGATCACTTCGGCATGGATGCCTTCTTTTTCCAGTTCGGCAGCGGCAGCAATAACCACTTTCATGATCTTGCCAAAGCCTACTAAAGTAACGTCGGTACCTTCTTTAACAACCTTTGCTTTACCCAAGGGGATATAGTAGGTTTCTTCAGGAACTTCGCCTTTATCGCCGTACATTAATTCAGATTCCATGAAAATAACCGGATCCGGATCAAGTATAGCTGATTTTAATAAACCTTTTGCATCATAAGGGTTTGATGGTACTACCACTTTTAACCCCGGGCAGTTGGCATACCAGTTTTCGAAACACTGACTGTGTTGTGAGCTAAGCATACCCGCATTACCGGTTGGTCCGCGGAAAACGATAGGAACGGAGAACTGTCCACCGCTCATTGACATGATCTTGGCAGCGCCGTTGATGATCTGGTCAATGGCCACTAACGAAAAGTTAAAGGTCATGAACTCGATAACGGGGCGCAAACCATTCATGGCCGAGCCAATGCCTATACCGGCAAAGCCTAATTCAGAAATGGGCGTATCAATAACGCGTTTAGCACCAAACTCATCCAACATACCCTGACTCACTTTGTAGGCACCGTTATATTCGGCAACCTCTTCACCCATCAGGTATATTTTATCGTCGTTGCGCATTTCTTCGACCATGGCCTCTCTTAGCGCTTCTCTGAATTGTATTTCTCTCATTATATTATATAAAATGACGTTTTGCGATCGCAAATATAAACACTAATGTGTAAAAAGCAATGGTCATAAAGCTGTTACGTGTTTAACCCTATTTACCCATTATTTAGTTTGTTTTTAGGTATTTTAGTATCACCAAACATAATGTGGTTATATCCTGTTAAACCTTAACTCAAATGAAGATATTTAGGTCAATGCCATTATTAAATTTGTTTTTGATAGCCAGTATTTTAAGGGCTGATGCACAAGTGAAACCGAGGCATTAAGGTATGTATGAACCTATCGGTTACAAAATTCGTTATATTGCCAGGATAAACCTTGTATCCAATGAAGTTTCCTTCACTAAAAAATCTTGCCGAAGGCGCTGCCCATACCATAAAACGTCATCCTTTTGAGGTATTATTTGCCCTGGCCGGTACCATTGCTGCTACAATTGAAATAGAATTGCGCCAGGTAAGCCGGGTAAATGAAGGCTGGTGTATCAGGGTGATGATGATAGCCAATATCGGCTTATTACTCAGCTTATCATCCACGCTATATACCCAAAGCCTGAACATGCCAGCGGGTAAACGGCGTATCGTTAAACTGATCACGGCTGTATTTGTGGCCTTACTGATATTCATCATTGACCCATCGGCCCGCGAGGCTGATTATACCCGGTTTTTCCTGTTGAGCCTGGCATTTCATTTACTGGTAGCCTTTGCCGCTTTTACGGGTAAGGGACAGCTACAAGGCTTTTGGCAGTTTAATAAAACCTTGTTTTTACGGTTTTTAACCAGTGTATTATATGGTGTAGTCCTGTTCCTGGGTTTGGCCGCTGCCATTGGGGCCACCAACTTTTTGTTCAACTTTCATTTTGAGTGGGACACTTATGCCATTTTATGGGCATGGATAGCAGGTATGTTTATCACGGTGTTCTTTTTGGCCGGAGTGCCTGGTGAAACCCGTTTGCTAGACGATGACCAAAGCTATCCGAAAGGATTAAAAATATTTACCCAGTATGTGTTGATACCGCTATCAACGGTTTATGTGATCATCCTGCTGGCCTATGAAGTTAAAATATTGACCACCTGGAACCTGCCTAAAGGTCTGGTATCAAACCTGATTTTGGGTTACGCGGTATTTGGCATACTCTCGCTGTTACTGGTTTATCCCATCCGGGAACATGCCGAAAATAAATGGCTTAAAACCTTTGCCCGCAGTTTTTATTTTTTGTTGATACCTCTGTTGTTCCTGTTGTTTGTAGCGGTAGGGGCAAGGGTATTTAGTTATGGTATTACCGAGTTCAGGTACTTTTTAATTTTACTGGCCTGCTGGCTATTGTTTATATCGGTGTACTTTTTACTGTTTAAAAAGCAAAATATTAAACTGATACCGGTTTCGTTGTGTATACTAACGCTGCTGGCTATTTATGGTCCGCAGAGCGCGTTTTCGGTATCTATGTATTCGCAAAGACGTATCATCATTAAGTTTTTTGAGCAAAATCATGCTTTTAAAAACGGCAAACTGACACCGGTTGACAGTACTAAAATAAGTAATAAAGATGGTAACCGTGTGGTTGCTAACCTGAATTACTTTATATCGCATTATGATATTTTGCCGCTGCAGCTTTATTTTAACAAAGATCTTATTGCTGTTGCCGATTCGCTGGGTAAGCAAAAGGGGAGAGGTAACGATGGGTTGCTGGTAGATCGATATGAGTTAAGAGGTATTAAGTATGAATGGGTTAAAAAACACCTGGGTCTTAACCGTTTTGCGCTTTATTATTACGGTGAAGATCCAATTGAAAGACCGTTGTATTATCAGATTAATGCACAGAGTGTTATACGAAATATTAAAGGCTACGATTTCATATTTAATGCCGGAAGTGTTACCGATACGCTTACCGTAAAATTTAAGGGCTTAACTATAAAACACGAGGTGCTGGCAAGCAAGGTTTGTAAACTAACAATTGGTAATGAAACAGTGAAGTTTAATTTGCAGGACTTTACAGAAAAACTTTTGGCTGATACCGTAAAACTAGAAGCTTATCGCCTAAAAACAAATGGATATGAGTACCAAAAGACCTATGCTATACCAACTGATCAGTTATCACTTATCGGGCAGACTCCCCATTTTGATGTGAAACTTGAAATTGATAACCTGGGTTTTACATTAAACAACAAAAAGCCCGAGATCAATTCCGTTTCATTCACTTACCTGATTAAGCAAAAGTGATTTGGTGTAATAGAAAAATAATATGTCATCCTGTTCGGCGATTAGCTGGATCAGGATACCATAAGACAGACAATCAACGCCAATTAAATAAAGCCCAATGAAAGCTATCTTTTTTCTTCTATTGACAGTCTTGGTTATATCTGGTTTCAGTTCTCATGCCCAGAGCCGGGATAAGAAACTAAATGAGTTTCTTATCTTGGGCACCCTTAATGATTATATGGGAAGAGAGTTTAATCCGGGAGATTCAACTTTATTCGACAGATACTACAACCCATCCGAAGTTATCATGATAGCTAAAGTTGATTCCCTGATAAAGGTTACCTATCCGAAAAAGGTATACGACGGGGTAGAAAAAACAGAATCTACTATTAATTCAGATTTCCTGGCAAAACGATTTAATGCCTTTTATGATTTTAGTCCAAGTGGTATGCGCACAGTGTGGGGAATGAATATTTTAAGAGGGAAATTGAAAGATGATATTTTTCATAACGAGCAGGAAAAACTCTCCTTTTTAGCTGGCGCATATCTTCGGTTTGGAAACAGATGTGATTCTGCATATTATCTTAGTCTTCCAAATTCGGACAGCAAAGCCAACTTATGTAATAAGCTGTTAAAGGAGCTCGGTTGCCGACCGCTTTATCACATCCAGCGAAATATCCCTTCAGGGCATTACGTTTTTTTTCATCCTACTCCGAAAGTTTTGGCTTACATGAAACGGTACGAACAACCACACGAAAGATACCCCCGGCTGGTGTTATATATTCAAAGGATGTACAAAGAAGCTATGCTCAACGAAAGTAAGCAGAAGCCCGATACTAACTGATAACCATAGAATAGGTCATCCTGTCCGTCGGCTGACGGATCAGGATCCCACAGGACTGTTAGCCGTCAAGTTGAGCAACCTTGCATATGAGATGCCGATCCGCCAATCGGCGGACGGCATGACGTTGCGGAAGTGGTTACCCGTCCAGCATACTCATGTCAAACTTTGGTTTCAGGGTATATTTAAGCTGTATCAGTCCGCTGCTGAATTGTTCGCTGCCAAGGAGTATCAAATCAGTACGCTCTTTTATATCGGTAAAAAGTGGCTTACCCGCCCCTAAAATCACAGGATGTACAGATAGTAACAACTCATTGATCTGGTTATGGGATATAAATGCCGATACCAGTTGGGCCCCGCCAAACAGCCAGATATTGGCACCCGGCTGATACCTGATCTCCTCTACACGCTGCTTAAAATCAGCTTCAGTAATAATCTCGGCATTGCCTTCAACCTTGGTCAGAGTATTTGAAAATACATACATTTTTAACGCTGCAAATAACTCCGGCCCGGTACTCATCAGCAGTTCGTAGCTTTTACGCCCCAGAAATATAGCATCGGTACTGCCTAAAAATTCGGTCATGCCATAATCCTGATCAGTAAAACACCAGTCATACTCGCCGTTTGGGCCTTCAATATAGCCGTCGAGGCTCATGGCCAGGTTTAAAATTACTTTCCGCATTTGGTTTTGTATTGGTTAGATGTGGTTATTCTTCGTCGGTAACACGGTTCTTTTCCTGCCATTGTTTGCTGAACGATTTTTCGGCAACGTTTGGCATTTCCCGTAAATGACCCCATGTTTTTTTAAAGAAAGTTTTGAGCAGGTAATTTTTCATTTTGCCGCCAAAAAAATCGGCAAGGCTACGTTTAAGCATGCCTTTTTTCCAGATGGCCCAGCCCCAGCGTTCTTTAGTGGTAACCAGGTGATCATTCACCGCGTCGCGGCGGTTAAGCAGCAGCATTTTGTGGATGTCAATTTTTACCGGACAAACCTCGGTACACCGGCCGCATAGGCTTGATGCATAGCTCAGGTGTTTAAATTCAGCCATCCCTTTGGTATGGGGTGTAATGATAGAACCGATAGGGCCGCTATAAGTTGTATTATAGCTGTGTCCGCCTATGTTTTTATAAATAGGGCACACATTAAGACAAGCGCCACAACGGATGCAATACAGGCCCTGTCGTTGCTCTTTTTGGGCCAGCAGGTTGGTTCGGCCGTTATCCAGCAATATTACATACATCTCCTCGGGGCCATCAGTTTCATCTGGTTGGCGAGGTCCGCTTAAAATGGTATTATAAACCGTAAGGTTTTGACCTGTGCCATGGGTTGACAGCATGGGCCAAAACAGATCGAGATCAGTAATGGATGGGATCAGTTTTTCGATACCTACAACAGCGATATGTATTTTGGGGAATGTGGTGCATAAACGGGCATTACCCTCATTTTCGCTAATGGCAATGCTGCCGGTATCGGCCAGCAGAAAGTTGGCTCCGGTTATCCCTATATCGGCCTGCAAATATTTATCGCGTAGCAACTCCCGGGCTTTTAGGGTAAGCTGCTCCGGAGTGGCATCAATAGGGGTGCCGAAGCGTTCATGGAACAGTTTGGCAATATCCTCTTTGCTGAGGTGCATGGCCGGGGTAACAATATGGTAGGGCTTTTGTCCCAGCAGCTGCACAATATATTCGCCCAGGTCGGTTTCTAACGATTCCACGTTATGGCTTTCCAGGAACTCATTTAAATGAATTTCCTCGGTAACCATCGACTTGGATTTTACTACGGTTTTGGCGTTGGCTTTCTGGATGATGTTCAGGATCTCACGGTTGGCTTCTTCGGCATCATTGGCCCAGATCACTTTGCCGCCGCGTTTCTGGAAATTGGCTTCAAACTCCGGTAAAAACTTATCCAGGTTTTCCATCACCTTCCACTTAATCACATGCCCTTTGCGTTTGGCATTGTCAAGGTTAATGATACGGGAAAGGCCGCGCTCAACCGCGGTGCTGTATTTATCAATGTTATTATTGATAATACGACGGTGATCAACATCAAACGCCTTCTCTTCAGAGGCTACCAAAAACTCTTCCGCAGTGCTTCCCATATATGCGAATTTAAGGTTTTTTTTATATTGGTTGATTAAGTGAGTGGTTGATTATGTTTTTTAAGTTTTAAACACAGCAAAAAAAGCGGCGCATATTTTGAGGGCACTGAAAAAGCCCCGTTAATTCGGAGAAAAAAAAGGGGTTGTGTCATAAATCATGAACAACCCCTTTTCCTTACCCCACAGGAGGGAACGACATATCTCGGTTTCGTATAAACGATTCTC
>JAUCSE010000089.1 GCA_030445275.1 Mucilaginibacter sp. | reverse complement strand
GAGAATCGTTTATACGAAACCGAGATATGTCGTTCCCTCCTGTGGGGTAAGGAAAAGGGGTTGTTCATGATTTATGACACAACCCCTTTTTTTTCTCCGAATTAACGGGGCTTTTTCAGTGCCCTCGAGAAATCTGGGAGGCTTTTTACTTGATGGGTATTTTGTAGCGTGGTAATAACACCAACCACTAGCTAAACGGACAAAGAATTGAAGTATCAGCAGGACTGGTTATTTCCATTCCATCTCACCGGTATTTACTTTTGCTCCCAGTTCAAGTCCTGTCAGGAAACCAGCATTGGGATATTTCGCCTTCAGCGCAGCAATCAATGATTTAGAGTTTTTATTTGTTTTTAACAGTTGCTCATAAGTATGCAGATAGGTTTCTGTGTATTTAACAGAGGTGATGGTCAGATCAGCCTTGTTGCCGAAATGCCCGGGAATCACCACTTTAGGATTTAAACTGATAATCTTATTTAAGGCATCAATCCATAGTGCTCTTTTGGGAGCAGTTGCATCATCGGCCATCCATAAGTGAAAATCATCTCCAAAAACATTAATACCCCCAACAACAGCTTTTACAGAAGGTATCCAAACAAAGCTGCGGACAGGTGCGCCAGGTACTTTTATAATTTCAAGTTTATTACCATCCAGCTCCAATGAGTTACCAGTAAACGCGTCTGGGATGATCACTTTTTTAGGGGCTGCCTGTTTTAAAATTTTGCCCCAATACTCCAACTTTCCCACGTAGGTTGCCTTAATATGTTCAATAGTTGGCGCTGTAGCGTAAACAGGCACATTAGGGTAGTATTTCTTAATTGCTTCTAAGCCAAAGTAATAATCCGGATCGCCGTAACTAATAAATATGGCTTTCAATTTTTTTCCGCTATTTTTTATCATAACAGCAACCTTTTCTGCATCAGGTAAAGTAAATTGAGCATCGATAAGAATGGCCTCTTTTTGTCCTGTCACCAGTATGGAGGTAACTCCAAAAGTTGATTCGGCAGAATTATAATAAGTAAGTTTTAACGGGGTGCTTGAAATGGTTTTAACTTCTTGAGCATCAGTGTATAAACTAGGTATGCTGGTTGCAATAATGCTCAATATTAATAACGATTTTTTAATTGTTTTCATTGTTATTTTGTTAGTGTAATTTGCGATAAAAAAGGTACATGTTTTTTCTGGATTTTTTTCATGGATAGGTTTACTTAAGAAAATATAATGCGATTGAATAATGTTAAATAAAGGATGTAGTGATAGCAGTTAGATAGCTCCTAATTATTGACTGCCATTAATGTTGATTTTATGGCTAAAGTTCAGGTACTTCCTCCATAATAAATAGTCGTAAACAGTCAACTTAATTGCTTCTCGTCTAAGTCAAGCAAATCTCATCGGGTTTTTCCCTGAATCTTGTTTTTGGAATAATAGGCAGCAATTTGCTGATAATTAAATGGTTGCTAAATTGCCGGAACATTTTTTTCTTTTTACACCACCGCAGCAAATTTTTTTTCCCTATTTTACGCCATGCATTATAGCGTTGGTTTACAGATCCTTTTCCTGGCTTCGTTATCATTCTTTAAACCGGAGAATGCAACAGCATTTACCAAACACAAAGCGCATAAAACACATAAAATTGCCAGGGCACATAAACATTATCGGGCACATAGCAAGCCCCATAGGGATACCACTATTGTAACAGGAGATGCCTCGCCAGATGAGTTAGTGGCTTTTGCCAGATCGCTCAAAGGTATTCCCTACAGGTTTGGCTCTTCCGATCCGGAAAAGGGTTTTGATTGTTCGGGTTTTGTTAATTATGTATTTGATCATTTTGGAATAACCATTCCCCGGGGATCTGCGGATTTTGTTGCCGTTAGCGGAAAAGTAGATCTGAAAGATGCTAAACCCGGCGACCTGATATTGTTTACCGGTACCAAAAGCTACAGAAGAAGAAGCGCCGGACATATAGGTATTATTGTATCATTACCCGGTGAGCCTATAACATTCATACATTCCACATCGGGCGCTGCCAATGGTGTTACTGAAACTACCTTAAATGATTATTATATGGGGCGGTATATCAAAACCATCCGCTTATTTTCTGAAAATAATAATGATCCAGATAATCAGCTTAATTCGAAAGCTGATTCCTCGCTTTCGTTATCTAATAATTGAGCGAAGTTGTTCGAAGTAAAAGAAATCCTCTCAGAAAGATCTGAGGGGATTTCTTGTTTAATAACGTTTGCCTTTAGTTGCACTATGATTGGACGCCGCGTGCACAGATTGAAGAGTTAGCTATAAAACAAAACCGCCCTTATTTAGATTAATTATAAATAATTCTTTGATCCCGTTGTTTTTTGTGTTTCTTTGCCTTTATTTAGAATCATTCAAAATAACATGAAGAAAATCATTACTTTTTTAATCTCAATTTTTATCGGTTTAACCAGTTTTGCCCAACAAAACGGAAGTATAAGCGGCGAAGTGAGCGCCCGCGATGGTAGTCCGGCAGCCTATGTAACTGTTAGTATTAAAGGCAACAAGATGGGTTCATTAACCAACGATAAAGGCGTTTTTCATATCAACAAAGTAAAGCCCGGCTCTTATACGCTGGTTGTAAGCGCGGTAAACCTTTCGCCCGAAGAAAAGGAAGTGGCGGTTAAAGCCGGTGAAAATACCTTAGTAAAATTTGTGCTGGGCATTAGTACATCTCAATTACAGGAGGTGGTGATCAACGGGAAAAACAATCGTATTAAGATTGATAACCCTTCGCCTTCACTGCGCTTGCAGGAGCCTTTGCTGGAAGTACCACAAAACATCCAGGTGGTTACCTCCCAATCATTAGCCGAGCAACAGGTAATCAGCATGAGCGATGGGGTGATCCGCAATGTAAGTGGCGCAATACGATTGGAGCATTGGGCAGATCTGTATGCCAATATTACTATGCGTGGTTCACAGATACAGGCTTTCCGCAACGGATTTAATGTAGTAAACTCCTACTGGGGGCCATTAACAGAAGATGCCAGCTTTATTGATCATATTGAATTTGTAAAAGGCCCGGCAGGTTTTATGTTGGCCAATGGCGATCCGAGTGGTTTATATAATGTGGTTACCAAAAAACCAACCGGGCAGGAAAAAGGCGAATTCAGCATGACCACCGGAAGCTTCGGCCTTTACCGGGCTACTTTAGATCTGGATGGCAAGCTGAGTAAAGACGGAAAATTCCTGTACCGCTTAAATGTTGCGGGTCAAAACAAAGGGTCATTCCGGGCCAATGAGTATAATAATCGCTATAGCATAGCTCCGGTTATCTCCTACCAGTTTGATGATAAAACAAAGTTAACTGTTGAATATACCCTTCAGCATGCAAAAATGTCTGATGTGGGTTCATACTATGTTTTCAGCACCGATGGCTACGCTACTTTACCGCGTAACTTTACCGCGGTTCCTCCCGGGCTTGCGCCAACTAATATCAATGACCATAGTTTATTTATAAACCTGCAGCACCAGCTTAGCAGTAACTGGAAACTGACCGCGCAGGGAGCATATTTTAACTATAGCCAGCGGGGTTCTGATATGTGGCCAAATGCCGTTAACCCGGATGGAACCATGATCAGGGGGATAAGTATTTGGGATGCTAAAAGCGCTATGACCCTTGCGCAGGCATTTGTAAACGGTAGTGTAAATACAGGTAGTGTGCACCACCGCATTTTAGGCGGTATTGATGTTGGCAATAAAAATTACGATGCCGACTATAACCAAACACATTTGCTTGACTCGGCCAATAAACCATTTAACACCAAGCTGCCGGTTTATGGTCCTCCCGGAAACGGCTATCCCCAGTTTGACAGAAGCCTTAATATCGAGGCGCGTTCAGCAGCGGGTGGCGGTAATATCAGTCAGGAATATACCGGTGTTTATGCTCAGGATGAATTGGGTTTCCTGAATAATAAGATCAGGCTTACTTTGGCAGGTCGCTACACCTATGTAAAACAATCAGAATTTAGCGGAACGCCATACACAGGTAAACACTTTACACCGCGTATTGGCTTAAGTGTATCGCTTGATGATCAAACCTCCGTTTACGGTATGCGCGATGAGGCTTTTATACCACAATCAGGTAAAGTGGCCATCGGTAATGTGAAACCCATCACCGGAAACAATACCGAATTTGGGGTTAAAAGAGATTGGATGGATGGCAGATGGAATACAACCCTTTCTGTTTACCGCATCATGAAAAATAATGAATTGACAGCCGACCCAAACAGCGGGCCAAACTCAGGGTTGAGCGTGATTTTAGGACAAAAACGCTCCCAGGGTATTGAATTTGACCTACGTGGCGAAATCATTAGCGGACTGAACCTGACCGCGAACTATGCCTTAACCGATTCAAAAGTAACTAAGGTAACACCGGGAGTACAAGGTATAGAGGTGGGCGATGTGGTACCCGGCTATGCTAAACACGTGATTAACGGTTGGCTAACTTATCGCCTGCAACAGGGTTCATTAAAAGGGGCAGGTGTTTCGGCAGGTTTCACAAGCTTGCTTCAGCGTGCAACCGATTCCTGGAGTGATTCAGAGGTAAGGCTGCCAAACTATTTCAAGGTAGATGGGGGCTTGTTCTGGGAAGGTAGTAAAATCAGAATAGCAGCCAACTGCTTTAATGTTTTAGATAAGTATCTGTATAGCGGCTCCTATTATTCTTATCTCAAAGCTTTTTATTGGCAGGCAGAAGCGCCAAGAAACTACCGGTTGTCCATTACTTACAAATGGTAATGCATAATAACCGGGTAAACAACAAATCCCCGGCTAAATAAATATCATTATAGGTGCAACCAATTAGGCTTAATGGTGGTCTTATGAAAGAAACAAAACCCAATGTCATGAAAAATTACATTTTATTGCTTTTCCTTACATGCAGCACCCTTGCAGCTGTAGCACAGGATAATGATAACAGAACACCATATTTAACCAAATCATTAGCCAATAATGCTATCAATAGTGTTATAGTAAATACATCCGCAGGGGGTATTTCGGTGAGTGGTCAAAGCGGGCAGCCCCCAAGGGTTGAGGTTTACATCAGGGGGAATAACAACAGAGAGCTTTCAAAAGAAGAGATTCAAAAACGCTTAAATGATGACTATGATCTCGATATTACGGTTAGTGGTCATGTAGTTACCGCAATTGCCAAAAGCAAACACAATTTTTCTTTTGGGAGAAGCTCGCTCAGTATATCCTTTAAAATATATGTTCCGCAACAAACAGCTACTGATCTGAAAACCAGCGGCGGTGGCATTCGCCTGGATAACTTAAAAGGGAATGAAACTTTTTCAACCAGCGGGGGCGGTTTGCAACTGGATAGGCTTTATGGTACAATACATGGTACCACATCAGGCGGTGGTATAAACGTTTCTAACTCCGGGGATAACCTTAACCTTTCAACCAGCGGCGGTGGTATTACTGCAAAAAACTGTACCGGCCAAATCAAACTGGTAACATCAGGCGGCGGATTAAGGCTTAATAACTTAAAAGGAACCATAAATGCGAGCACCAGCGGTGGCGGTGTAGAAGGTGGTAATATAGAGGGCGAGTTAGTCACCAGTACATCCGGCGGTGGTATTGACCTTGTTCAAATGGCTTGTAGCTTGAATGCCGGCACCAGTGCGGGCGGCTTGCACGTACAGATGAAACAGGTTGGTAAATATTTGAAACTGAACGCAAGCGCCGGAAATATTGACCTGGAACTGCCATCAAAACAGGGCTTTGATCTTGATATGCGTGCCGACGGAATAAATCAAACCAAAGTAAGCAGCTTTATCGGCAAATGGGACAATGAACACATCAAAGGAAGTGTAAATGGCGGCGGCATCCCGGTAAGTGCCTATGCATCCAGCGGAAATTTAAATGTAAGATTTAATTGATAAGGAACGGAAACGCGCAAATGACCAAGGCACACAGGCTTCTGTTATAAAATAGAGGGTAAATAAAAGGCAAAACGCAAATGCTTTGTATTTACCCTTTATTTCAAATACCTCATAACATCTACCAGGTTAAATCAGGGCTAAAAAAAGGCGGGTGTGACAAGCTTTATAATACCTTTTGATTGCTAAAACAGCATGGTCCAATTATTTCCGTACTATAGGGTATCAATTTTCTTTTGAATAGCCTGTTTATCGGCGGGGGTTTTAGCTAATGAAAATGCTTGTTTAAAATTTATGCCAGCCTTTTCATTATTGATACCGGTATAAAGCTCGCCCAATAGCATAAAATAAAAATGATTACCCGGGAGGTTTAATTTCTCGGCTTCGGCAATGGCTGTTTGTTTACCGTTAGCTTTTGAAAGGGCATAAGTGCGGTTGAGGGCAGCAATGGGCGAATATTCCAGTTGCAATAAATGATTGTACAATTGCAACATGTTTTCCCATTTTTCCATGGTGTCTGCTCTTTGCGTGTTCCAATAGGCTATGCCAGCTTCCAAATGATATTTTGAAAGATTATTTCCACTTGCCGCACGGTTTAAAAAATAGATCCCTTTATTGATCAGGTTGGTGTTCCAGAGTGTGGTGTCCTGATCGTCATATAAAATAAGCTCGCCATTTTTATCCAGGCGGGCTTCAAATCGGGAAGCGTGAAAATGCATCAGCGCAAGCAGGGCATTTACCTGCGGCTTATTGGTTGCTTTATTTTCAACCAGCATGGTGCATAGCCGCATGGCTTCCAGGCAAAGATCCTTGCGGATGGTTTTATTTTGGCTTACTGAATAATAACCCTCATTGAACAGCAGGTAAATAGTTGTTAACACGGGAGCTAACCGCTCATCAATTTCAGCTCCGTTCGGCAGTTCAATTTTAATTTTCCCATCCCGCAGCCTTTCTTTGGCACGGAATAACCGTTTGTTAATGGTTTCTTTATTGGACAAAAAGGCTGCGGCAATTTCCTCAATACCAAAGCCGCAAAGGATGCGCAGCGCTAAGCCGATCTGTGCTTCGGGTGCATTAACAGGATGGCAAACGGCAAACATCATCTGCAACTGACTGTCATTGATGTTTTGCGGGGATAGATCAATTTCTATCTCATGAAGCTCAGAAGAAGTGTTTTTTATTTCGGGAACAATTTTACTTTCAAATACAGAGCCGCGTTGTAAGTGATTTTTTGCTTTATTTTTGGCAACATTGTACAGCCAGGCCGTTGGGCTTGGCGGTACACCTTTTATCCCCCAGTCTTGTGCTGCGGCCATAAACGTGTCGCTGGCAATATCTTCGGCTGTTTCTATTTGATCAAAACCAAAGCGGCGGCACAAAACGGATACGATTTTTCTAAATTCCGTTCTGAATAAATGAGGTATTAATTCGTCATTTGCCATTCGCCGTAAAAAGTATTCCACGTATTGCTGGGGTACTTTTGGTTTAATCTTTGTTGTGTACTCCGATAATTTTCCGCACTTCTACAGTATTGCCCTCGCCCTTTAGCATGGGGCAAGCTTTGGCCAGGCTTACTGCCTCATCAAAGTCTTTTGCTTTTATTACAATAAAACCCGCTAAGGTTTCCTTGATCTCGGCATATGGGCCGTCTGTTATCACATTGTTTGGTTTTAAAACCCGGCCTTCGGTTGATAAGCCTGTCCCTCCGCTAAATTTGTTTTGAGCGGCAATACCTCCTACCCAGTCATGATATTGTTTCATGTATACCTCTAATTGCTCAGGAGTAGGCGATCCCATTGTTTGATCCATGTGAAATAATAATACGAACTCGTCCATGTGCTTTGATTTTAATGGTAATTAAATATATGAATTATACCACTATATCAATTGAGGGTACAACAATTGGACATCTATCAGAAAAATAATTTTTGATCGTGTTAGTAGAAGAGGTATTCAAAAGAAATTAGAATCTTGTCATTTCGAACGAGGAGAAACTACCTCTTGAGCGATAGCGAAAAATCTTGTGCGGCTTGTAATTAAGGTGTTGCATGATGTAAAATATTTCTCCCTGCGGTCGAGAGATAGTTTCTCTTTCGCCCTCCTGCTCTTACTTCCCAGGCTCTATCGAAATGACAACCTTTTTATAGGATTCTAATTTTTCGAACATTTATGGGTTAACAGGGAGCGTTTTTGGTGATCATATTTTAATTGGATGAAAATTAAATAGCACATTATAAGACTGTTAAATATTATAATATCAGGCTTGTTAAACCAACTAAAGATATCGTTGTCATAATCGCAGAAAATTAACAATTATTTAATCCTTTAAACGCAATTTTATGTACAAAAAACTCCTATTGATAGTATTATCAATTATTACCATTCAAGCCGCTAAGGCACAAACAGAAAAAGGCAGCCAAAGCCTGGGCTTGGGTTTTGGTGTATCAACCCAAAGCTCCAATACAAGTTATTACAGCAACTATACAAATTCTTATGGCACTAATTCCAAGGGTAAACAAACATCGTATAGTATAACCCCTAGCTACAGCTATTTTATTGCCGATAAATTGGATATTGGAACATCGTTAAGTTATGGAGGTTCTAATACAAAATATGATCCGGCCCTTAACTCGCAAACTAAACAAACAAGCAGGGGCTTTGATGCCAGTATATTCCTGAGGAAATACTTTTTATATGATAATAAAATTGGTATTCGCACCGGGCCATACTTAAACTACGAAAAGGCAAAACAAACTATTACCTACACAGAAAGTCTGAATAATATTAACTCTGATATTGATAACTATGGTGGTGGGCTTAGCCTTGATTTTGTTTATTATCCTTCAAAAAATATAGGCCTTGCTGCTGGTTTAGCCAACCTGGGCTATCTACATCAGAAAAGCACAGGTTATAACCAGGGCTCATCTAATACCTTTAATTTAAGCTTGGTCAATAATTTATCTCTTTCTGTTTTCTACGCATTTGGTAAATAGTATTATATTAAAACAAATATTACAGAAAAGCCTTAAGTCGGAAGATCTAAGGCTTTTTTTATGCAATAAAAGTATATAATATGTTTAAAAAAAATAACCTCAAAAAGACAATAAAAATATTTAATACGTTGATATATAGTTAATTGCTAAAAAATATATTTATATTTTGAATATATAAATAGGATGCTGATAAAAGGATTATAAAATTTGTTATTAACCAATAAGCTAAGCCAATTACTAATCCTACAATAAATTATGCGTAAACCGTTACTAGTTGCAGCATTAATGCTCCATACTATACTTTTTGTAAAAGCCCAGGAAATATCATCGCCCGATAAAAACCTCACCCTCAAATTTGAGCTTCAGGAAAATGGTGTACCTACTTATCAACTTAACTACAAGCAAAAGCAGGTAATAAAAACCAGTAAACTGGGCCTGGAAACCAAAGATGTTCCCTCCTTTTTGGATGGTTTTAGCATAAGCAAAACGGAGCAAAGCACTTTTGACGAATCCTGGGATCCGGTTTGGGGCGAAGAGAAAACCATTCGTAACCATTATAATGAGTTGCTGGTAACCCTGACTCAAAAAGCTGTTCAGGACAGGTATATCCGCATCCGTTTCCGCTTGTTTAATGATGGTTTGGGCTTTAGGTATGAGTTCCCGTCGCAAAAAAACCTGAATTATTTTATCATCAAGGAAGAGCATACCCAATTTGCTTTAACCGGCGATCATAAGGCATTTTGGCTACCCGGCGATTTTGATACGCAGGAGTACGAAACGGTAACTTCGAACCTGTCAGAGATCCGTGGCAAAATGAAGGCAGCGGTTACCCCAAATGTATCGCAAACCACGTTTTCGCCAACAGGGGTACAAACCCCGCTGATGCTGAAAAGCAAGGATGGCTTGTACATCAATATACATGAAGCTGCGTTGGTTGATTATTCCTGCATGTCATTAAATTTGGATGATAAAAACTTTGTATTGGAATCGTTTTTAACACCCGATGCCATTGGCGATAAAGGCTATATGCAGGCACCCACGCAATCGCCCTGGCGCACGGTTATCGTGAGCGACAAAGCGGCGGATATCCTGGCATCTAAACTGATATTAAACCTGAATGAGCCAACCAAATACAAAGATGTGTCCTGGATAAAACCCATTAAATATGTGGGTGTATGGTGGGAAATGATCACCGGCAAAAGCACCTGGGCTTATACCGATCTGGAAAACGTGCAGTTGGGTATAACCGATTATTCAAAAACAAAACCAAACGGTAAGCATGCCGCGAATACCCAGCATGTTAAGGAATATATTGATTTTGCAGCTAAAAATGGCTTTGATGCCGTACTGGTAGAAGGCTGGAACCAGGGCTGGGAAGACTGGTTTGGCAAAACCAAGGATTATGTTTTTGATTTTGTAACCCCCTATCCTGATTTTGATGTGAAGGAACTGCATCGCTACGCGGCATCAAAAGGCGTAAAGATCATTATGCACCATGAAACATCGGGCTCGGTGCGTAACTATGAACGGCATTTGGATACAGCTTATAAGTTTATGGTGGAGAATGGGTACAACGCCGTAAAAAGCGGTTACGTAGGTCAGATCATTCCCCGCGGCGAACATCATTATGGCCAATGGCTGGTGAACCATTACCTGTACACCATTACCAAAGCTGCCGACTATAAAATTATGGTGAACGCGCATGAGGCTGTAAGGCCAACCGGTTTGTGCCGTACCTACCCTAACCTGATAGGTAACGAAGCCGCCAGGGGTACAGAGTATGAAGCATTTGGCGGGAATAATCCTGACCATACTACTATCCTGCCTTTTACCCGGTTGATGGGTGGCCCGATGGATTATACACCGGGTATTTTCCAAACGCAAGTGAGCGCTTACAATCCCGAAAACAAATCATTTGTACATACCACCCTGGCGCACCAACTGGCTTTGTATGTTACCATGTACAGTCCGCTGCAAATGGCTGCCGACCTGCCCGAAACCTATAATAAACATATGGATGCTTTCCAGTTCATCAAGGATGTGGCTGTTGACTGGGACGAAACCCACATACTGGAAGCAGAACCCGGCGATTATATAACCATTGCCCGCAAAGCCAAAAATAAGGAGGAATGGTATATTGGAAGTATTACCGATGAAAATCCGCGTGTTGCCAATATCACCTTTGAATATCTGCCCAAAGGCAAAACCTACGAAGCAACCATTTATGCCGATGGTAAGGATGCCAGCTATGATAAAAATCCGCAAAGCTATGCTATCCGTAAAGTCAAGGTAACCTCAAAAACGGTGCTGAAACAGCAGGTTGCCCCAGGTGGTGGTATGGCTATTAGTGTTAAATAAGGTCGGCGATTCGACTCACCCGCCCGTTGCTACGCCCGGGCACCCTCTCTTCGCCTGCGGCGGAAAGAGGGGATTTGGGAAGTTAATAAATTACGTCATTGCAAGGAACGAAGCAATGACGCATGGAGAGATAGTTTGAACCCTCTTTCCGGCGAAGCCGAAGAGAGGGTCGACAATCCGCCGGCTGGCGGAGATGTCGGGGTGAGTAAACTGTGCGAAATGTAAATAATAATGCAGGGTGATAAGTGGCTGAAATATATTGATTAAGGGAAAACCTGCTATTTATAGCAGGTTTTTTTATGCAGAAACCTGGCCGGTTTTAGCTGCATAAAAATTTTCTCTATCTTTCGTTTTTTAACATCAAAATGAAAAAATCAGCTATATTTTTACTCCTTAACTTTTTTGCTGTCACGCTTACTTTCGGTCAGCAACAGCCCTCGTTTATCGAGAATAACCTTGATGCCTATATTAAACAAGGGCTGAAAGACTGGAACTTACCCGGCCTGGCCATAGCCATTGTAAAGGATGGCAAAACGGTTGTAATGAAGGGTTATGGTGTAGCAAACATCAAAACTCAGGAACCTGTTGACGAGAACACCTTGTTTATGATAGCCAGTAACAGCAAGCTTTTTACCGGCACGGCGCTGGCCCAGTTAGATGTTGATAAAAAGCTATCGCTTGACGATAAGATCACCAAATACTTCCCGGATTATAAGGTTTATGATGCCAATACCCTGCCGTTATTGACCATTAAAGACTTGCTGGGACACCATTTAGGAACCAAAACATTCCAGGGTGATTTTACCTTTTGGAACACTACCTTATCGCGCCAGCAAATTATGGGCAGGATGAAGCTCCTGAAACCATCAATGGAATTCAGGCAGAGCTTTGGTTACTGTAACAGCTGCTTTTTAACTGCGGGCCAGGTAATAGAAAAAGTTACCGGCAAGCCCTGGGAAACGTATATTCAGGACAGTATACTTACACCGCTTGGAATGAGTAATACTTACCCGCTGGGTGTTGGTATAGCCGCACGCAAAGGGGTTTCAAAACCATATACCACTTCCTTTACAGGTAAAATGATAGAGTTGCCTTATGATCAGGTTGATAATCTGGCCCCGGCAGGCAGTATAGTGAGTAATGTAAAGGATGTTGCCAAATGGCTTAACATGCAACTGGATAGCGGGAAGTATGAAGGCAAACAAATTATATCATGGCGCGCCCTCCAAAAAACCCGTGACCAGAATACCATTGTGAGCAGCAGGGCATCATCAGCATACCCGATACATTTCAGGGGATATGGTCTTGGTGTTTTTGAGGCAGACTATAATGGGAAACAAATATTTTGGCACACTGGCGGTGCAGATGGCTTTGTTACCAATACCTGTTTTGTACCCGAAGCCAAGCTGGCTATTACGATTTTAACCAATAATGATAACCAAAGCTTTTTTGAAGCCCTGCGTTACCAGATATTGGATGCTTACCTTGGCGTACCTTACGTTGACCGCAGTCAGGCTATGTTAAAGGGCTTTAGTAAGGATCAGGAAGAAACCGTAAAGAAAACCACAGATATGCAGGCCCGTGTAAAAGGGAAGCAACCGGAGCTGCCACTTACAGCTTACGCCGGTAAATATCAAAACACGCTTTATGGCCCTATTGAGATCGTAGTAAATAAAAAAGACCTGCTGATCAAGTTCAGTGAACACCAATACCTTACTGCCACTTTACAATACATGGATAATAACGAGTGGCTGTTAACTTATAACAATGCCGCTTATGGTATTTTTCCGTTAAAATTTAAAATTGAAAGCGGAAAGGTAATATCAAACGAAATTAAAGTGAATGATGGTTTGGAATATGACCCTTATTTGTTTGTGAAGGCTGATTAATAAATAAGTATCATGATAACTTCTATATGGCTGTAAGTGTTCATATGAACACCTGTGAACGTTCATGAACACTGATGAGTATCTGATAACCAAGTGGTTGAGTTTTTATCACTACTGGCAAAACACTGTCACCACTTTTATCATCCATACCTATTATAGCTGAAAGCAGGCATCAAAGTTCATCAGAAATTTTGATGTCTGATACTTATTAATAGTCTTAAAAAGCTAAACTCAGGCCCCCTTGTAAGTTAAATCCATTACGTACCGCTTCGTTCAGTTGGGTTTTATCCGTTTCGCCGCTTTTGAGGTAAAGCTCATCAGTACCACTGCCCGTTTTCCAACTGAAATAGCCGCCTCCTGCGTGCACCGAAAGATAATGGTATACCGCGTAAACAAATTGCCCACCGGCATTTATCCCATAACCATTGGCATGGTGCCTGTAGCTAACCGGATGCTGAAAAGTTTGGATCAAATTCCAGTTGGCATTGGCATTATAACTTACCTGGTTATACGTAACATCTGCTACAAATTTTAGCTGCTGTATTATCCATATGGATGATGTTACCTTTATAAATGGTCCTTTCCAACTGGCTTGGTAGGTGCTGTTCAGCTCGGGGAAATTGCCGCTACGATCAAATAAATGCAGCGACTGTTTGCTAATACCGTACCCGGCATAGGGTATCAGGCTAAAAAGCGCATCGTTAAAAAGGATAAAACCAGCCCCGGCGTTCCATGATTGAGTATTGCCTTTATCTGCATTAAAAGTTTCATGATAAGTGGCGTTGCTACGGTTATCAGCGCCATAATCAGTATCGGTTACCGTTCCCGACAATATGAACTGTTTGGAATAATCGGCATATAGCGAAAAACGTTTCCATACATTCCATTGTGCCGTGGCGTTTATAGTTTGCCCACCCACATGCTGCCATTTAAGTTCTGAATAAACGTTGGGGTTTTGCCCGTTGCTATTGCCCGCTATTGACCAGTGAAAGTTTTCCTGCTGGTAACCTGTTGCCAGGGATACCTGCAGCTTTTTTTCGATAGATTGAGCATACAGCCATTGGGCGCTCATGATAAGTATAAAGCAAAATCCTATAAGTTTTTTCATCAGGGATATAAAAAAGCCTGCCTTTTATATAAAAGACAGGCTAAATATAAAGGTTTGGTTATTGGTTTATACCAAAAGCCTCCCAGCCCGAGGCGGTAGCGCGGGTACAGGTCATCGGCTGTGTCCCGTTCTCGCTCGATATGAAATTACCGTTATTGCCTCTCAGGGTAACTTTACCATCAGTAGTAGCTATCCAGTCAAACTTTTCCCAGTCGCTAATAGTGGTACGGTTACAGGTAATGGCCTGCGTACCATTTTCTGATGATACATATTTACCCTGGCTTTGCAGTGCAACTTTGCCAGCACCAGCATCAACAATGGTAAAAGTTTCCCATGCCGAAGCAGTGGGGCGGTTACAGTTCATGGCCTGTGTGCCGTTTTCACTACTCACATATTGATTATTAAAACCCTTAAAGGTTACATTTTGGCCAATCGGAGGGTTTGAAGGAGTGCTTGTGCCTGACAGGTCATACACACGTACATAATCAACCTGCATATTGCAAGGCAGGGCGGCATCATTAATGGTATTGCCCGGCAGATCGCCGCCGATGGCCAGGTTAAGAATGATGAAGAACGGATTATGGAACGCACCTGTATTGTTAATGTTATTGGCAATATTGCCGGTTACATACAGGGTATTATCCACATACCACCTGATAGAATTGGTGTCCCACTCTACAGCATAGGTATGGAAACCGGTTACACTTGTAGTGGTACTGCCTCCGTATTGGGTATGCTGATTGCCACCAGCGATGGCCCAGTGCATGGTTCCTAATATGGTATTGGAAGTGTTGGTTTGCTCCATAATGTCAATTTCGCCACAACTTGGCCATGGGGTACCTGAGTTTATACTGGAACCCAGCATCCAGAAAGCGGGCCAGGTTCCCTGTACGGCGGGTAGCTTAATGCTGGCCTCTATACGCCCGTAGGTTGGTGCAAACTTGCCGGCGGTAGTCAGCTTAGCGGAAGTATATGGCTGGCCGCCTACAGTTTGTTTGCGTGCTGTAATGGTAAGCAGGCCGCCACCAACTGTAGCATTGGCTGATTGATAGTATTCCTTTTCGTTATTTACATTCGGGTTGCCATTATCCTGGTTCCAGTTGGCGGTGTTTACGCTGGTGCCGTTAAATTCGTCGGCCCATATCAGGGTTCCGGCCCTTGGAGAGCTTTTTTGTGTAGGATCTACCTGTGAAGGGGCCGGTTTGCTCAGATCTTTTTTACACGATACGGCTAATACCATGAGCGCCATTACTATAAAGACGCCTTTTACAGAATTAAAAAACAGTTTCATAAAATCGTTTATAATTAATAATTGGTTGGTTTATATAAAAGACTTACAGATTTAGTACTTACTATGGTAAACTGTACACACGTACATAATCAACCTGCATATTACAAGGCAAGGCACCATCATTTATGGTATTGCCCGGCAAATCGCCACCTATAGCCAGGTTAAGGATAATGAAGAATGGATTGTGGAACGCGCCGGTATTATTGATATTGTTGGCAATGTTGCCGGTTACATAATTGTTGCCATCAACAAACCACTTGATAGAGTTAGCGTCCCATTCTATAGCATAGGTATGAAAGCCAGTTACGCTGGTTGTGGTGTTGCCTCCATATTGCGTATGCTGGTTTCCGTTGATACCCCAGTGCATGGTGCCTAATATGGTGCTTGAGGTGTTAACCTGTTCCATAATGTCCATTTCGCCGCAGCTTGGCCATGGAGTTCCTGAGTTTATGCTTGATCCCAGCATCCAGAAAGCTGGCCAGGTTCCTTGTACAGCAGGTAGCTTAATGCGAGCCTCAATACGCCCATATTTCGGTGCGAATTTACCAGCAGTGGTCAGTTTGGCCGATGTATATGGCTGGCCTCCTACGCTTTGTTTACGTGCGGTAATGGTAAGTAAACCACCGCTAACTGTAGCATTTGCAGATTGATAGTATTCCTTTTCATTGTTAACATTCGGGTTGCCGTTATCAATATTCCAGTTGCCCGTGTTTACACTGGTGCCGTTAAACTCGTCAGACCATACCAGGGTTCCTGCCCTGGGGGTAGTGTTTTGTGTCGGATCAGTCTGTTCTGGAGTTGGTTTGCTGCTATCCTTTTTGCAGGATGTACTTAATGCAATGAGTGCCATTACTATAAAGGCCCCCTTTGCGGAATTAAAGATTAGTTTCATAAGTTCAGTTTTTGTATAATGGTTAATTGGTTTGTATGAATGATGGTGCGCTTACTGGTTTACACCAAAAGCTTCCCAGCCCGAAGCGGTAGCCCGGGTACAGGTCATCGGTTGTGTGCCGTTCTCGCTCGAAATGAAATTGTTGTTATTACCTCTCAGGGTAACTTTCCCATCGGTAGTGGTTATCCAGTCAAATTTTTCCCAGTCGCCAATGGTGGCGCTGTTGCAGGTAATAGCCTGGGCGCCGTTTTGACTTGATACGTATTTCCCCTGGCTTTGCAGCGCTATTTTACCGCCGCCGGCATCAACAATGGTAAATGTTTCCCAGGCCGATGCCGTGGCACGGTTGCAGTTCATAGCCTGTGTGCCGTTTTCGCCGCTTACATACTGATTGTTAAAACCTTTTAAGGTAATGTTGGTGCCGATTGGTGCGCCAGTGCTTCCACTTCCGGAGGATTGTGTGCCTGACCATTTAAAGGTAGCCACTGCACCAGCTGCCAGGCTATAGGTAAATGATTCGGCACCCCATTTTACTTTAAAGCTTACGGTTGATGAACCGTTATTTAATGCGATAAGCACCTTGCTGCCATCAGCATTTTTAAAGGCAACGTTTTGTATACTGCCCGATAAGTTTGAGGAGATCCGGACAGCGCCAGGCCTTACAAAACGGGCTGCATGACCAATAATGTAATAACCAACATTACGGGTTATAGACGTGCCACTCACGGTAATGCCACCTAAACAGGTGCTGCAGCCACCGGCTGTATGGGGATTATTATTTGGATCGGCAGCCAGGTTCCACTCCAGTACATTGCGGCTCCAGTTACGGGTAGCGCCAATGATCAGCGTATTTACATGCCATGACAAGTCACCGCCAAAGTTGCTTGGCGCGCCTACCCATTGCTCGGTGAAATAAACATTTTTATTAGGATAGGCATTGTGCACATCAGTTAATGCACTGATGCTGCCTGAGTAAAGGTGAAAGGCCGAGCCATCTACATAAGGGTTAGCGCCACCATCGGCTAATACAGCTTCAGGGTAATCTATCCTGTCGGTATTATGGTCATAGGCGATGATCTTGGTATTTAACCCCGCATTACGTAACTGTGGGCCCAGGTTGTTTTTTATAAAATTAGCCTGTTCATTGGCCTGCATCACCATACTTGGGTTGTTGTACGGGTTAAGCGGCTCGTTTTGCGGGGTAATGGCATCAATGGTTATGCCCTGCGCCTGCATGGCTTGTATATATTTTACAAAGTAGCGGGCATAAGCATCGTAATAAGCGGTATTTAAGCTGCCGCCAGTATACCCGTTATTGCCGGTTGTGTTAACCTTCATCCAGGTTGGGGCTGTCCATGGGCTACCCAGTATTTTGATGCTGGGATTTATGGCGATGATCTTTTTGAGGATAGGTATCAGGTCCTGGTTTTCCTGGCTGATGCTAAAATTGTTCATGTTAACATCGCCCGATGTTTGGTTATAGGTAAAATCACTGGAGCTTAAGTCGGATGCCCCAATGCTGATACGCAAATAACTAATACCTATCTGGCCGTTGGCTGTACCAAATAATTCATTAAGCACAGCTGCCTGATTACCGCCAAGTCCGTTTAATAAACCAGCGCTTCCGCCTGTTAAGGTAAAGCCGAAGCCATCAATGCTCTGGTAGGTGGCGTTTTCATCAACGGTTACGGTAGTGGCGTTGGTACCCGCATCGGCAGCAAAGTTAAAACTGGTTTGGGCCTGCAAAAGCTTCGATTGGTCGGAGGTTGTTACCCAGGCATTAACCACTTCGTTTGCGGCGCGTGATACCGTTCCGCTTGCCGGAGCCTGCGGCGCTGCCGAACTGCGGTAATCCTTTTTACAGGAATAAAGCAGCGCCGCTGGTAGCAGGGTTAGCGCGGCCAGCCACTTTAATTTGTAATTGATCTTCATAAAAAGCTATTTAGTTAAATTGGTTTGATTGAAAATTTATATCACAACATAAAGCCTGCTTACATCAATAAATCCTTGAAAAAACAGAATTAATCAATGCTTAAAACATAAAACCCATTCAAATATTAAATATTTGCAATTGGTTATTTTTTCAAGAATGTAGATGTATGATGGTTTTATAATTGTTATTACAAATTTATATTATTTTAAACGTAACAAGCAAACTAAATGTTCATAAATAACTGATTTATAATAAGTTATGAAAATATTGATACGCTTCAAACACAGGTGTGTAAGTGACGCAAAAGGGGGGCTGGATGTAATAGAGCGAGTTTTTATAAATAAAATAAATATTTATGATACGCTTATATCACAGTTAATTTTAAAGAAAAAATATAGGTTTATTATAGAAAAAAGATATAAGTTAGCGTGTAAATTACACTAAGGAACTAATTAATTGACCGTATTATCAATCACCAGCTTGCTCCAGCCTTTGTTGCCGGCATCTTTGATGTCCTTTTTCTTGTTTTCCATCACCTTTTTTATACGCGAACTGTAGGCCCAGCAGGTACTTTGACGTATAGAGAGAATCTCTGATAGTTTATGTGATGATATTTTGCCCTTGGTAGAGTACATTAAAAATATCATGTAAAAAGCTTTATTGATAGGAATGCGGGTATTTTGCAGAATAGTGTAGGCAATCACCGATTCTTCATAACCACATTTGGAGCATCTGCGACTGTAAGGTAAATGCCCATTGCCATAATGGGTATTACTGCATCTACGGCATGCATAACCTGTTTCCCATTTCAGATCAGACAGGAACTTGAAACAGGTTTCGCGGTCCGGGTATATTTTGCTAAACTCATCAAAATCGACCTCTGCAGACATTACCCGATCATGTGTTACTTTTTCAATGTCATTATGCAGTATAATATTATCCTTTTCGAGCAGTACATTCATCCTCGAAATTTCTTCGGCCTGATGTTGCAACAGCTCGTTGACCGATTTCAGTTCCTCATTTTGCTCGGCTATCATGGACGATTTTTCCACCAGCTCCTTGGTCCGCTCCTGTACCTGCTCTTCCAGGCGTTTATTCAGTATATCCTTTAGTTCTTCATTTTGCTTCATTTGCGCAATAATGTGCTGCTGTGCATCATCTTTTTCATTTTTTAATATCCTTACCTTATCGCCAATGGCAAATGATATGAACAGCATTTCCATAATAAAGCAAATGCTAAGACTATAGTAATCAAACTCGGTAACGGGTAACCACCACATATTGAGTGCTATGCAGCTTTTAATAATAAAACCTACCAGCAAAAAGGCATAACCGATAACAAAAAAACGCGCGGGCTTATACCCGGTGAACAGGGTATAACAACCTGCATAAAAGGCCAGTGATAAGGGTATAAACTCAATGATCTTGTAGTTAAACCAGCAGTTATTGATAAAAATGCAAGCTAAAAAATACAGGCAACGCGCTACTATAATCCAACGGATCGCTTTATTTAAGCGGGGGGCGTTAATCTTTAAATTGAGCAAACTTTGGGTAAACAATACAGCGAAAATGCTGGCGGCAAACAAGGCTATGCCATAGGCATATTGATTCCATAAGGGGAAACTTGGCCATATGTATTGATAGGCAATACCATCGGCACACATTTCATACAGGCCAATGCTGATGTTATAGGCAATATAATAGAGGTATTGTACCTGCCTCATGGCTATGAACATCATAAAATTATATAGGCCAAATACCAGTATCATCCCATAAAAAACACCAAAAAAGAAATATTCATCAAGCGCGTAACTGATAAAACGGCTTACTGAACGCAGTACCATAATAATATTTACAGAATGGTTTGATTTGATACGGATATAATAAACGCCATCGCCATCCGCGTTAGGGCTTATATTAATACTTAGATTTTTGTGCTGATAAAATCTGGCTGTAAATGGATGCCGACTGCCCAGGTAAGTCGCGGTATAATTATTTTTTGCATCGGGCGAGTAAACGGTAATGCTATCAATGGTTTGATCAAAAAACTCCAGTAACCAGTTGTTTTTAGTATTCGTGTTTTTACCAATTTTAACACGATACCAATAAGCTGAATTTGGGCGCTGGGTTACCGGTGTAGGTTCCTGATTAACTGTAAATTTGTCGGTAATAGCGGTGGCTTTTACTTGGTTAAAAGTAAAGTTGCCCGTAGTATCTTCAAAGCTATAAATCTGTTTATATTCAAATATATGCTGCTGAACCTTATCGTTTATAGGCACGGTAGTTTGCGCCCTTACGTTTACAACAAGGCATAAAAAAAATACCATTACAGGTATTAAGTATCTCATTAAAAATTTAAACATGCTCACATGCCGGGTAAGAAGCTTTCGTACCCATAGTTTTAGCACTACAGGCACGAAAGTGGGTTAGTTTTGGTTAGCGTCAGGCCGGATACAATTATAATATATTTCTTTTTATAATCCTATTAAAGGTAAGTAATACAGTTATTTAGCCGGTGGAAATAAGTTTATTACAGTTAATTTTATGTTTTTATAAGGATAAGATACTAAAAAAACGGATACCCGTTTACTAACCATGTATATTAGTATCTTGTTATTTTAACAATAGCACGGTTTAATCTGATTAATAAAATGAATAAAAAACTGCTTATATTTTTAACGCTTACCCTTGTTTTTGTACACAGCGTTTTGTTAGCGCAAAATATCAGGGTGGCAGCTGCCGCCAATCTGCAATCGGTAATTGAGGTTTTGCAAAAGGATTTTAAACAAAAAACGGGAATAGTAATTGAGCCTGTTGTCGGCTCATCAGGAAAGCTGGTAGCACAGATCAGTAATGGTGCACCCTTCGATGTGTTTTTATCGGCCGATATGAGTTTTCCTGAAACCCTGTTTAAAAACGGCTTTACTGAAAAAAAACCGGTAGTATACGCTGCCGGAAGCTTGATCATTTGCAGTTCGCAAAATATAGGTTTTACTAACTGGGAGCGCCTATTGATGAGTGCAAGGGTAAATAAAATAGCCATTGCCAATCCGGGTACAGCTCCCTACGGTAAGGCAGCAGAGGAGCTATTGCAAAGCAAGGGCATTTTAGATGATGTAAAAACCAAGATGGTTTATGGCGAAAGTATATCGCAAGTAAATACCTATATCACAACCGGGGTGGTTGATATAGGTTTTACTACGCAGGCTTTGGTAAAGGATGCTAAAACAAAGTTATATTATCAGGTTATAGACGCTAAGGCATATCAGCCGATATTACAGGGAATGGTATTGCTAAAACATGCGGCCAATAACCCCAATGCCGAAAAATTTTATCAGTACATATTAAGTCCGGCTGCCAGGAAGATTTTTGCTGATTATGGTTACCGCCTGCTATAAACGTACATATTTGATGAATGAAATTATAAAGAACAAATCTTTATAAAAAACAGATGTCATTTCGAGCGATAGCGAGAAATCTTATATGACCTGCAATGTTCGCTTGGTATGCTTTATAAGATTTCTCCTCGTTCCTCGTTCGAAATGACATGAGCGATTGAATAAATAAACGTATTTATATTACCAATGGATCTTACACCAATTTGGCTTACGTTAAAATTAGCAGGTATTACTACCCTAATACTGTTGGTGATCGGGCTACCGTTTGCCTGGTGGCTTTCGCGAGGGAAATCATTTTTTAAGATCATTATTGAGGCCATTATTACCATGCCCCTGGTATTGCCGCCATCGGTGCTGGGCTTTTATTTGCTGCTGGCATTTAGTCCGAAGCATGGCCTGGGCAAATGGCTACAGGAAACATTTGATGTTCAGTTTGTATTCTCCTTTCAGGGCCTGGTGCTGGCATCGGTTATTTACAGCATGCCGTTTATGATAGGCCCGGTAAAATCGGCATTGCAGCAATTGCCCAAAGCGCTTTCAGAGGCATCATATACCCTGGGAAAAACAGAATGGCAAACTTTTAAAAGTGTTTTGCTGCCCAACATTAAACCATCACTGTTAACAGCCACAGTACTCACTTTTGCCCATACTTTAGGCGAGTTTGGCGTAGTATTGATGATAGGGGGTAATATACCAGGCATAACCCGGGTAGCTTCCCTTGCTGTATATGATTCGGTTGAGGCGCAGGATTACGCGATGGCTAATAACTATTCGCTCGTTTTATTTTCCATTACGTTTGTACTGGTAATAGCTGTTTTTGTGTTTAATAAATACCAGGCAAAAACCTCGTTAGAATGATCAGCATAGCCATAGAAAAAAAATTGAAGGCCTATAGCGGTCAGCAGGTATTGCAGATTAACAAGCAGTTTGCACCCGGTAGCATAACCAAGCTATATGGCCCTTCAGGCTCAGGGAAAACTACTTTTCTGAAAGTGTTGGCGGGTTTAATAACTCCCGAAAAAGGCACTATAGTAGTTAATGGGATCGCCTGGTTTGATGCCGAAGCAAAGATTAACCTGCCAACTCAAAAAAGGAATACCGGTTTTGTTTTTCAGCAATATGCCCTGTTTCCTAACATGACGGTTAAACAACAACTGGAATATGCCACTACCGACGAGGCCTGGATAAAACAATTACTGCTGTTGGGTAAGTTGGATACATTAACCCAACATAAACCGGATCATTTATCTGGCGGACAGCAGCAGCGCCTGGCCATATTAAGAGCCCTGGCCACTAAACCCAAACTGCTTTTAATGGACGAACCCTTTTCGGCCCTCGACCTTAAAATGAAAACAGAACTGATAACCGGATTAAAAATCCTTTTAAAGGAATTGGGGACAACCACCCTGATTGCAAGCCACAACGCACAGGAATTGGAAGGCTGGGCTGATGGGGAAATGGAGTTTTAGAGTTATTCTAATCCACTTTGTCATCCTGAACGTAGTGAAGGATCTATTCGTGAGTTTGCATGCCGCAAAATAGATTCTTCACTACGTTCAGAATGACAAGGAAAGGCTACAACACCTGCAGCATATCCCTCACCGAGGCCCTTTTGGTATAATCCTTATTAAAATGAACGAAGGCTATTTTGCCTGATTGATTAATTATATAAGTGGCCGGTACTGGCAGTACGTGATCGGTATTGCCGTTGCTTTTGTTCAGATCCAGGCCATAGGTTTTGTATTTGGCCACGGTGGCATCATCCAATACATAATTTACCTTATAATCTTTCATGATTTGGTAGCCTTTATCCTGGATGATAGAAAACGAGGCATGTGTTTTCTGGATGGTTTTGCTGATACCCTCGCTGGTTTCGGGGGTAACGGCAATTACGTAGGCTCCTTTAGCCGTTAACAGTTGCAATGAATCCTGTAATTGCTGCAGATGTTTATTGCAATAAGGGCACCACTCACCCCGATAAAAAAGCAACACTACTGATTTGTGCGATTTGAGCAGGGTTTTCAAATCAACGGTTTTGCCGGCATTATCCTTTGCACTAAACACCGGAGCCTCCTCGCCCTTGGTAAGACCGGTTTGTGCCGATGCCTGTAAGCAGGTAAAGGCAATTGCCATGATTAATAAATACTTTTTCATAAAATTAATAGGTTAAACATTATCAGACAGGGTTAAATAAAAAGAGGGAGTGTAGGCTCCCTCCTGGTCAAAACAAAAAACAACTTACATTTTGCTTTCTGGCTCTTTTGCCATCTTCTTCTTACCCATTTTGTCCATTTTACTTTTAGACATTTTATCCATCTTGTCCTCTTTCTTCTTGTCCATTTTGCTCATCTTATCCATTTTACCTTTTGACATTTTGTCCATTTTGCCGGTATCACTTACTGCTGTAGTGGATACTACTGTTGAAACTGGAGATAATGATTTGGCTTGTACATTTACAGATAAACATACAGCTACTAAACCTGCGGCTAAAGCGCCTGCGATAATTGATTTCATACTTTTGATTTTTAGTTTTAAATGTGTGGTTCTTATTAACATTTAAACCTTAGTCGGGCAGGTTAGGTAAACCTTACAAAGTATTTTAATTTTATTTAACGGGGCTTCAATGCGGTCGTTATTTTAGCTTCCCTTTTCTATTAATGATCAGATGGTCAATAGAAAATATACCCGCACCGGTAAACATAAGGGAGAGCAAGCCTGCAATGTATAATAAGTTTATTTCATACCCGGGAGGACCGAATAATGGGCCATGTGGTGTTAAGCCTATCGTTTTAACAGAACTGAAGCCATAATTAATTTGAATGGTAAACATGGCAACAAGCATGGTGAAAATAAGCGGAATGGCAACTATACTTACAAACACACCTAATAAAATTGCCACACCACCAAATAATTCAATTAAGGGCGAAATCCAGGAGGTAATATGCGGAAATGGAACTCCGGTTTGAGCAAGCAGCTTCTCAAAGCCTGCTGGCCCCCTGCTTAACTTTACCCAACCATGAGCCATAAAGCCATAACCGATAATGAGGCGTAAGAATAGTGGTGCCCAGCCCAGGTAATTATTTTTTGATGAAGAGAAAATTTCATTGATCATTTTGTGGTTTAATTACATGATTAACTATTGATAATATCAATTAGTCGCGGCATGCATTGAAACCTTACAGCTTAATTTTTATTTAATTCCTCTTCAATACGATCCTGCAATTCCTTTTTAAAATCATCGTCGAGTGTAACGGTTGTTTGCATCGAATCGTGAAAAAGCTGCTGAACCATAATATTGATTACATGACTTTGTTTTTTATATAGCTGGCACATGGAGCAACCGGCCAGGTGTATCCTTAGTTCTATCGTTTCGCGAAAACTCAGGGGTTTAATCTGTTTTTTCTCGATCAGCAGGGTGGCCTGTTTGCAATTGTATATAACTTTTTTAAAGTAACTCATAGCTCGGGTTTTTAGATCCAGTTTTTTTGAAGACAAGCCCGCAGGTTAAGCTTGGCCCGGTGAATAATTACCCAAAAGTTGGCCTGACTAACCTTGAGTTCGCTACAAATAAATTCGGTAGCGGCATCGTCCATATGTTTCATAGTAAAAACAGACATCCACAGGGCAGGTAATTTTTGCATGCACTTTTGCAGTATGCTATTAAACTCCTTCCCCCTAAGCGGGTCATGATCTTCAGTGCCAAATGGTTGTGGGCTGTGCGCTTCGGTCCAGTGCCCGTTATCCTCCTCAAAAAAATCCCGTTGCTCATCTTCAGCCTGTTTCTCTTCCTTGTTTCCCAACCCGGATGATTTTTTCCGGTAAATATCAATTATCTTATTTTTCAGGATAGCTGTTAGCCAGGTACGCTCAGAGCTTTTGCCCTCAAAACCTGCCACTTTTTGCAATGCAGCCAAAAAAGTATCCTGCACCAGATCTTTGGCCTGTTCTTCATTATTAATGCGCGATAGCGCATATGCATATAAGTAATCGGCATGCGCCCTTACCCAGTCATGAGGATTCAATAAACTATTTTCAGTTGCCATTAATTGTGTTATTCATAATCCTTTAGTCGTTGCCAGGCATAAATCCTTACAAAAAATAAATGCTTGCTACCATATGGTGATACTGCATCATTTATTAGTTAAATTTACATATACCCAACCGATTATACTTAATTTAAGTAGCCCCCATCGCCTGAGGGAAAAATATAAAATTTATTGTAAGGATATCCGGTTAAGGCCGACTAAGCTGTAAAAACGTATATCAAACAAGAAATATGAAATCAATTAAAATATTTGCCCTTACCGCAAGCTTTGCTCTTGCAGTAATAATTTTGGCATCCTTTATTAATCATAAGGATAAGATTGCCCTAAAAAAGGAAAGTGTAAAGGCCGATGGCAAGGGTTTTGCCGTTGTGGAGCTTTTTACCTCAGAAGGTTGTTCAAGCTGCCCATCGGCGGATGAACTGGTGGCCCGGATACAAAAAGAAAATAAGGATAAGCCGGTTTACATACTGGCTTTTCATGTTGATTACTGGAACCGCCTGGGCTGGAAGGATGTTTTTAGCAGTGCCGATTATTCAAAACGTCAAAATGAGTACGCCAGCTGGTTAAACCTGAAATCGGTTTATACCCCTCAGATTGTGGTGAACGGAAAAAAGGAGTTTGTTGGTTCGGAAGAAGGCACACTGCGGAATGCCATTACCGCCGGGCTGCGGGCAAACCCTGCTGCTACATTAACGCTTAATGCTCAAAAGGATCACAACCAGGTTACTGTAACGTACAGGACTGATGGAGTTGATAAAAATAGCACCTTGCTTTTGGCCCTGGTGCAAAAAGCTGCCCAAACAAAAGTTGAACGCGGCGAAAACGGCGGACATACGCTATCGCATGTTCAAATTGTGCGTAAAATACAGAGCCAATCCTTAACAGGGGGTAATGGTAATGCCTCCATTGCTTTACCAGAAGGCTTTAATACCCAGGGTTGGGAAGTGATAGGCTTTGTGCAAAACAAGACTAACGGTGCAATTTTGACTGCCGCGAAATCTGAATTTGGCACATCTGTTAATGCCAGCAGATAAAACTGCCGACAGGTGTTTCTATTAACAGCATTGATGACCGGCAGCATAATTATTGCCGGTCAAAAGTGTTTTAAATAGTATATAAATATGAAAGTGATCAAAGAAAAACATCCATTAGCCATGCGGTGGACACATTGGGTAAATTTCCCGATACTAACCATTATGATATGGAGCGGGATGCTGATTTACTGGGCCAATGATGAGTATAAGATAACCCTGTTCGGGCATACGTATTTCAGCTTTTTCCCGGAGTGGTTTTATAAAACGCTGCATTTATCCCATCGCCTGGCCGAGGGTATGGCGTTCCACTTTTTGTTTATGTGGTTTTTTGCATTGAACGGCATTTTGTATGTATTGTATACGATGATATCGGGTGAGTGGCGCGAATTGGTACCTCAAAAAAAGTCATTTAAAGAAGCCTGGCTAGTATTGCTGCATGATTTGCATATCCGTAAAATGGCACCGCCTCAAAACAAATACAACGCGGCCCAGCGTATTGCCTATACAGCCATTATTGTAATGGGCTTTGGCTCATTAATAACCGGATTGGCTATTTACAAGCCGGTGCAGTTTTATTATTTAACCTGGTTTTGCGGAGGCTATCATTTTGCCCGCATACTTCATTTTGCATTAACTATTGGCTATGTACTTTTCTTTGTGATACACATTGTACAGGTAATACTGGCCGGATGGAATAATTTCAGATCGGTTATATCCGGGTTTGAAGTGGTGAATGAAAAACCGCAACCAATAATTGAACCTACCCCACCAAGCGATGAAAAACCCATTCAGTAAAAAGCCTAAGAAGCCCAAAAAACCGCTTACCGTTGATCAGAAGATCTCGAGGCGCAATTTTATTTCATTCAGCAGTTTCATCGTATTATCGGGGGCTGCTTATGGTGGCTGGAAATGGTTGTACAATTCGCCGGAGGAAGTGGCAGGCATAACGGCCGGAGCCCGTAAACCTTTGCGAAGGGCATTAAATAAAACCGAGCTGGCAGTAAGGCAACTTTTTAGCAATAACAACCTGGTTAAAACCTATCCCAAGGAAATGGCTGCCAAAAACGTGCGTCATAACAGCGATATAGGTTCTGAGGGGCAGATAGATGTTGCCGTCTGGAGTTTGCAGGTAAAAAAGCAATCGGGCGAAGTATTGAAGATATCCCTTGATGAAATAAAGGCCTTACCCAAAACAGATATCATTTATGATTTTAAATGTGTGGAAGGCTGGGATCAGATATCGCACTGGGGAGGGGTTAAATTCAGCGATTTTATAAGCCATTATAAGCTTGATGATCAAACACAGCTGGAATATGTGGGTATGGAAACGCCAGATAAGGAATATTATGTTGGTATTGATATGCCAAGCGCTATGCACCCGCAAACCCTGTTGGCTTATGAAGTAAATGAAATGCCATTACCCGCAAAACACGGGGCTCCCCTGCGGCTTATTATCCCGGTTAAATATGGCATTAAAAATCTGAAAAGGATAGGCAGTATCAGCTTTAGCAACACTCGTCCCCGCGATTATTGGGCCGAACAGGGTTATGATTATTATTCGGGATTGTAAAAAACGCTCCAATAATTACCTGTTGAAAATTTAGCAGGTTATCCACCTGTTTATTGGCGTTAATATTTGCATATTGCAGGTAATGCCTGTTGCTAAACTGCCATTTTCAAAACAGCTTGCCTATGCCTGCGGAATGATAGGCTGGAGTATCATGACCAATATTATTATTGTGATGCTGCCCTACTTTTATTTGCCGCCATCCAACGCCGGTTTAATGCCGCTTGTGCCTCAATTACTTGTTTTCGGTATATTTAATATCATGTCGCTTATCGCGGCTTCAGGCAGGTTTATTGACGCAATCTTTGACCCGTGTATAGCCCTATTGAGTGATAAGAGCAACAATGCCAAAGGCCGGCGTATCCCGTTTATGAAATGGGCCATTTTACCCGCGGTTATCTTTTGTACGCTTACTTTTTACCCACCGGTTAAAGGCGAAAGTATCAATAATGCCATATGGCTCACCTCTACCCTGATCTGTTTTTTTATGGGGGCTACGGCCTACATCATCCCGTATAATGCCCTGCTGCCTGAACTTGCTGATACGGCTGCCGAAAAAGTAAAACTATCATCATTGCAACAAGTGGGTTTTGTAATCGGTATCATCATATCAGCTTTGGTCAACAACTATGCTGATCTGGTGCAACATCTTATTCATACAGCCAACAGGGATATGGCTGTTCAATATACCATCTGCGGGCTTTGTGTTTTTGCTGGTTTGGTAATGCTGGTACCTGTTTTTGCTATCGATGAAAAAAAATATTCCAACAGTGTTCCATCGCACCTACCCCTGGCGGCGGCCATTCGCCTAACGTTCAGTAACCGTAATTTTAAATATTACCTAATTTCTGATTTCTCGTACTATATGGCGCTCAGCATCATATCAAGCGGGTTGTTGTTTTTTGTAACTGTACTGCTTCGCCTACCCGAGTCAATGGGCGGTTTGCTGATGGGTATAATGGTACTGTTTTCCCTTACGTTTTATCCGCTCATCAATTACCTATCGAAAAGGATAGGTAAAAAACCGATCATGCTTTTTTCGTTTGGCTTACTGAGCCTCATTTTTGTAGCTATATTTTTCCTGGGGAAATTTCCGCTATCATCAACGGCGCAGGTTTATATCCTGGTATTAAGCACATCGTTCCCGTTAGCATCGCTGGGTATACTGCCCAATGCCATACTGGCCGAGATAGCCCAGAATGACGCTAAAAGAACCGGCGAAAACAGTGAAGGGATGTTTTTCGCCGTAAAATATCTGTTTGTAAAATTAGGTCAAACGTTGGGTATAGCCCTGTTTGCCTTTTTAACCGTTTATGGTAAAGATCCGGGAAATGACTATGGCCTGCGCCTCAACGGCATTTGCGGATTTGTACTGTGCCTGCTGGCTTTGCTGTTTTTCAGCAGATTCAGGGAGCAAAGAGGATCGGAAATTAAATAATAGACGCATGTAATGTGTCTCCTGAACATATTTTAATATATTAACAATGAAAACAAACCCTAAACTAATCTTTAAAGCTATTCTTTATTTTTTCACGACGATTATAATTGCGGGTTGTAATCAGCCGGGAACCAAAAAAGATGCATCGTCAAAGCCTGGTAGTACAGATACTGTAGCTAAAAAACTAGCTGTAAAAAGCATGCATGATGATCTTTTTATCCTTTGGTCGGCTATTAAAGAGATGCATCCGGCTTATGGTATGTATACTGCTCCGGATAGCTTGCAGAAGCTTTACGCCCAGATAGCGGGGAGTATTGATACTCCGTTATATGAAAACGACTTTATTAGCCGCGTTTATCCGCTGATCAGTAAACTGGGCTGCGGGCATACCCAATTAAAACATTCCGAGGGATATAAAAGAGTAAAAACACCACATTTGCCTTTTGAGGTACTGGTTCGCGGTAATCAAGCCTGGGTCACTACACATCAAGTAGCAGCGCTTAATACCGGGGATGAAATTGTGAGTATGAATAATGTTCCTGTAGAGGAAATTATAGCTCATGGATCTGCTCTGTATGCCGGCGATGGATATAACAAAACATTTAAAGAATTATTTTTAAGTGAATATGATGGCTTTGAGGATGCTTGTAATAATTATTACCATTGGCAGCCTCCCTACCATATTTCCCTGCGTACCAAACAAGGGGCATTAAAAACCATTGAAGTTAATGTGGCGGTGAAGGGTGCGCCGCAATTAGAGAATTCCAAAACAGTTGATAACTATACCAACTGGATAATAGCCAAAAATACGGATTACTTACCGTTACGGTTTTTAAAAAATGGGTCGACCGCATGGTTTGAGGCACATAGTTATCAATATAGTGATACCATTATTTTTAAAGAGGCATTTAAACAGATCCATGAAAAAGGGGTAAAAAACCTGATCATTGATCTGCGGCATAATACCGGGGGCGATATCAGGGTTGCAGCAAAACTATTAAGCTACCTGGCCAATTCACCTTTCCCTATGGTGGGCAGTGTAAAATCAAGATTACCCAACATCGCGATAAATCATTTTGAAAAATACTTTGATACCACATTGACAGCAAGCTTTAATCAAAGCTTTAAACCCACAAACCTTAAAGAAGGTAGTTATTATCATGCTGATTTTAAGCCCGTTTTTGGTAATTTGATTGACATTATACCTCTTGATAAATCCGCTCATTTCGACGGTAATTTATTCGTTTTAATTGATGGCGCTACCTTTTCTGCAGGGGCACATACTTCCATTGCCATTAAAACATTTTGTAAGAACGCCAAATTTATTGGCCGGGAAACCGCTGGTGGTGCCGAGGGTTGCAGTGGTGGTACCATACAGCACTTAACATTACCCAATACGCACATTATTGTGGAGTTTCCGTGGCTACGGTTTGTATCGGTTGCCAAACATCCGGCGCTTGGACATGGTATTATGCCCGATTATAGGGTGGTGTATAACCCCGAAGATGTGGTGAGTAAAACGGATCTGGATATCAAAGAGGCCTTAAGCCTAATCAAGTAGCAGAGGCTTTTTATAAGTTTATTTAGTCATCACATTTAAAAAGCGTTCAACAGTATAGGTGGCTAATTGTCCGCCCGGGCCATTTAAATTATAATCAAAGCCATGGGTAGCCCATGGTAGTTTGAGCAGGAAGTGTTTTATACCATTCTGCTGCAGTTTTATATTTAATCGCCTGCTGTGCTCTGGCGAAACCAGTACGTCATTATCGCCATGAATAATAAGCGTTGGTATAGTTTGGCGATTTACAAATTCAAGTGGGGAACTGGCGGTGTATTTTTGAGGCACCTGTTGATAAGTGCCACCTAAATAATCTTCCATTACCTTGCGCGAATCCATAACTAACGGGCTTGCCGGTGCAGAGTATCCCCAAACCATATCGGCAGGGCCATAATAATCAATAACCGCCTTTAATCCTGGTATATGTTGGGTATAAGCAGTCAGCAAGGCTATTTGAGCTCCTGCCGAGCGACCCAATAAAACAAAGTTATTGGTATCAATATGTAATTCATCAGCATGCTGGCGCAGATAATTAATAGCTGAAAGAACGTCTTCCAGTGGGGCAGGGTTTTTATATTGAGGTGCTAAACGATAATTTATAGAAGCTACCTGATAGCCAATAGCAGCCAGGTAACTATTTAACTCCGGTAGTTGTTTATTATCACCTGATTTCCACGAACCCCCATGAATCACCACCACGCAGGGCCTTTTGCCTTTAATTCCGGAGCTATAATAATCCAGGGATAAATTTAAACGGGGATAACTATGGTATATAAATGTCTTACTGCTGAGTTTTGGGGTGCCGTTAAATTGTTTCCAAAAACTGAATGGTGTTTGATCATTGCCTGAACCAATAACAGCGCTTCCCGCACCAAAAGTAGTTTCAAAATTCTGTTTAACGCGGCCAGCCACCAGGTAGGCCCGTACTATTGGCGAAGTAAACAAAAGCAAAGCAATAATCCCCAGAATGGTACCTGCAGGCTGATATTTATCAACATAAAAACCACTTAAAAGCGTAATGAAGGTAAATGCCATGAATATCCATGGAAACTCGCTAACTAAAATGACCAACATCCATAAATAATATTCAGGAGCTTTAAAAATTGCCAGTAAGGAAACAAGCAACAGCAAAATGCTGATTACAAAACGGATCATGCAGCAATTTTATGAAATAATAATCGACTATTCGCATTGCTGTAATTATGGCCCCGTTGCTTTTCAGATACTGGTTAGGGGCATGCCGATATGGTATTATTCGCGATTAATGATTTTCCTGTTTGTGCCTCTGCCGCACAGGCAAACAAGAAAGATGCTGCCAAAATCAGGAGCAAATATTTGATCATACTGATATCATTTTCCATTTCCATAATAATTAGGCAGGAAGCGATTTAATATGATAATAAAGGCCATCGCTTTATTGTATAAACGATGGCCTTTTACTTATTATATACTGTAACAAAGTTTTTATACCAGGTTCTTTTTGATATAAGTAATACTTTGGGTAATACTATCAAAAGGATCGCCCGGGCATACATCCTGTTCTACAAAAAAGTATTGTAAACCCGCTTTTTTTGATTGTGCAAATATCTTTTTAAAGTCTATAGTGCCATTGCCTACCTCAGTGAATTTCCGTTCAGGGGTTCTATCCATATCCTTCACATGCCAAAGCGGGAAACGACCCGGGTTTTCATTAAACAGGGCTAAAGGGTCCTGGTTGGCTTTGGTGATCCAATAAAGATCCATTTCAAATTTTACCAGGTTTTTATCGGTGTTGTGTAATATGGTTTCGTACGGATACTTGCCATCCTCCTGTATAAATTCAAAATCGTGATTATGGTAACAAAGCTGAATGCCTGATTTTTTACATACTTCGCCTGCTTTGTTGAAATCTTCGGCAACTTTTTTATAATGGTCAAGGGAGCCGCGTTCGGTTTGTGATAAATAAGCACATACCATATACTTTACGCCAACCTCTGCCGCATCGGCAACCGCTTTTTCCCAATCGTTCAGGATGGTTCCTTTTTGCGATGCGCCGTTAACCTGCTCCTCGCCCAGGCGATAGTGCGCGCTTGGCATGATGAGGCCGTTTTGTTTCAACAAGGCTTTAAATGCTTTGGCATCAGAGCCATAAAATAGCTCAGTGCCGGTATAGGTGGCACCCTCAACCGAGGTATAGCCTATTTGTGCAACTTTGGCCAATGCTGCTGCCGGATCTTTTGTCATGGCATCACGAACCGTGTATAATTGCAGGCCGATATATTTTTTATCGTACGCAAATAAGTTTGGGGCTGCTAAAAGTCCGGCCGAAAGCACTGCCGAAGTTTTGAGAAATGAACGTCTGGTAGTCATTGTTTTGCTTTATTAATTGGTTAATGTAAATATAGTGTATTATGAACACTAAACACAAATGACGTAATTTTAATTGAATGGTTTAAATCTGCGATCCATTAATTGGCTGTAACATTGTTGATGTAATATGCGATACCAGTTTGGCATCGGAATAGTCGGGTAGTGAGCTTATCTTCTTCCATTCCACATCGCTGCCAAAAGCTTTCCAATGTGCCGCTTTAGCATCCAAATCATCAAAGGTGATCATATAGATCAGGTTGGGCCGGTGATCGCCAATAACTGTTTCACCAAAAAATACCGGGTTAAAACCAAGGCGTTTAAAAATGTCTATTTCGCCGGCATCATTAAACATTTCCAGCTTCTTTTTACCAGCACTTTCGCTGGCATGCTCATATCTGCGCAGTTCAAAAATGCGCTCTCCTTTTTTGTTTACCTGCATTTTATGCATGTGGGCAAATGCTTTTAATAATGAACTTTCAATACGTTCATAAGCAGGTTCAGTAGCCGGGGCGGTTAAATAGGCGGCTCCCTTTTCCCTATAAACGGTATCCTGATCAAGCTTTTCCTGTACATTTAAAAAATCGGCAAGACTGTTAAAAGGTATCAGTACGTAAATTTTTGTTTGCTCGGCAGGTTTAAGCTCTGTAAACACACCAATATTTTTGCTGCCCAATTTATTGAGTGCCGGAATGGCTGCATCCCGAAAATAATCTTCAACCAGTTTTTGCTGAGTTTGATTTTTAAGGGTATAAGTGCGCAGTTCATAAAATTCAGTACCAGATTTTTCTTTTGCCATACTGCTGTAGGGTAATATGCTTGCCGCCGCGCTGGTTAAAAGCGACGTTTTTACAAATGATCTTCTTTTCATAAATAGGTATAATAAATTAAAGTACAAGATAAAACAAAGCGGGATTATGCGCACATTATTTTATTAAACAAGTAATTAACCGTACCTTTTTACATATAAAGCACATTCTTTTATATAAACTTGCATTTTCGCAGTTGTTATCCTAACAACCGGATATAAAACATGAGTGAGGATTTTTACCGGCAAATTTTTAGCAAGCAGCAAAAGCTTGAGGCTGTGCCATCTAATGAGGAGATCACTCAGTGGGCGCTTCGGGTTATTCATTTGCTTTACCCAGAGCAAACCGGAAAAGTATTTGCCAATGTTGATGAGCTGAAAGCGGAGTTTACGCTGTTAGAGAATGAGCTGTTCCACATCATGGAGGTCACTAAGGCCTGCGATGATTGCGATAATAAAAAACGGGCTGCTCGTTTCTTTAAACTACTGCCCCTGCTTTATGAGGTGCTTAACACTGATATTCAGGCCATATTTAATGGCGACCCTGCTGCCCGCAGCGAGTTTGAAGTAATACGTACCTACCCCGGTTTTTATGCCATATCGCTGTATCGCCTGGCGCATAGCCTGTATGTAGATGATGTTCCTTTGATCCCGCGGATATTGACCGAGTATGCACACTCTAAAACAGGTATTGATATACACCCCGCTGCAGAAATTGGTGAGTATTTTTATATTGATCATGGTACAGGTATAGTAATAGGCGAAAGTTGTAAAATTGGCGATCATGTGAAACTGTATCAAGGCGTTACCCTTGGTGCGCTAAGTGTTGATAAAAGTATGGCGTATACCAAGCGCCATCCAACGGTTGAGGATAATGTGGTTATATATTCAGGCGCTACCATATTGGGAGGCGAAACCATTATTGGTCGTGATAGTATTATTGGCGGTAATGTTTGGCTCACCAAAAGCATCCCGCCAAATTCAAGGGTATACCATACGCCACAATACAGAACGCTGAAAAGCGATGAAGCTTAGTCCAATATCATATTATCCTCACAATACCACCAGTTTTTAATTAGAGATACCCAAAGCAAAATATTCCTCTTAATTTAGCTTTTGTAGAAATAATAATATGGCTGGTATAATTGATCTGATAGGCAATACGCCTATGGTTGAAATAAAAAAACTTAACCCCAATCCTAACGTACAAATATTTGCCAAACTAGAAGGTAATAATCCTGGAGGCAGCGTTAAGGACCGTGCGGCGCTGAACATGATTCGTAGCGCTTTGGAGCGTGGGGATATAAAACCTGATACTAAACTAGTTGAAGCTACCAGCGGCAATACAGGTATAGCGCTGGCCATGATGGCAAGTTTGTTTAATCTTGAAATTGAACTGGTAATGCCCTCCAATTCCACCCGCGAACGTACCCTTACCATGGAGGCTTTTGGCGCTAAAGTAACTTTGCTGGAGGGCATTGAACAATGTCGCGATTATGCCGAAGAAAAAGGTGCTACCCCCGGTTATTACTTAATGAACCAGTTTGCCAATCCGGATAATTATGGCGCTCACATTAAGACAACCGGCCCTGAGATATGGCGTGATACGGAAGGGAAGATTACCCATTTTGTAAGCGCTATGGGCACTACCGGTACCATTATGGGTTGCTCCAGGTATTTGAAAGAAAAAAATAAAGATATACAAATCGTGGGCTGCCAACCTACTGAAGGCTCATCTATCCCGGGTATACGCAGGTGGCCTGAGGCTTATCTGCCCAAAATATTCGATGCCACGCGGGTTGACAGGGTAATGGATATTTCAGAGGAAGAGGCTACCCAAATGGCCCGTAAACTTGCGAGAGTAGAGGGTGTTTTTGCCGGGATGAGTAGCGGTGGTGCATTATCAGCAGCTATAAAACTGGCCGCTGAGCTAAAAGAGGGCGTGATTGTTTTTATTTGCTGCGACCGTGGCGACAGGTATTTGAGCAGCGATCTGTTTGGGTAAAAACCCGCCTCATAAAACTTTTGTCATTCTGAACGTAGTGAAGAATCTAATCTTCCATATGCAAGTTCACAAATAGATCCTTCACTACGTTCAGGATGACAAGATTAATATAATAAAGTCTTATTATTTCAACATTCGCGCCTCTACACCCTCATTCGTGATCTTTACCGGCTTGATATTCCCATCGGCGTCAAAGTACATTTTGTCAATGCACATTACGCGGTGGTTAGCATCAGTTTCGGTTAATGGACGGCGGTGGTATACAATGTACCACTCATCGGTACCGGGTACATTGATCACTGAATGGTGACCTGCACCGGTGGCAATGCTGGCATCCTGTTTCAGAATGGTGCCGATACGCTTAAACGGCCCGAATGGGGTATCGCCAATGGCATAGGCCACGCGGTAATCCGGACCTGTCCAGCCGCCTTCGCTCCACATAAAATAATATTTTCCGTTTCGCTTAAACATTACCGGGCCTTCTACATAGCCTTCGGGGGTGATCTTTTTATAGGTTACACCATCTTCAAATGGCACAAGACCAGTAAAATCATTTTTTAATTTAACGATATTACACTGCCCCCAGCCGCCGTATATCATGTAATACTGATCGTTATCATCCTTAAAAATAAACTGGTCAATGGGTTGGGCTTTATTGATGATCTGGTCTATCAGTGGTTTGCCTAAGTAATCCTTGAATGGTCCTCCTGGATTATCGCTTACAGCGACACCAATGCCGCCTTTCTCGTTATTGTTCTGGATGTCATTAGCGCCAAAGAATAGGTAATATTTACCATCTTTTTCAGTAACGGCAGGTGCCCATAAGGCCCGCTTTACCCATTTAACTCCGCTGGTATCAACAATGTGATTATGTTTGGTCCAATGTATCAGATCGGGCGATGAAAAAGCATCCATAAACACTTGTTCATTATATTTGGCAGAGTAGGTTGGATATAACCAATACTGATGATTGAATATTTGGGCTTCCGGATCGGCATACCAACCATCAACAACCGGATTGCCTGATGTCTTTTTGTCCTGTGCAAAAGAGTTAACAGCGGATACAGTTAGCGCGGCACCCAATACAAACTGTAAAAGCATTTTTTTATACATGCTCCTGATCATTACTGGATATTCTTTTTGGGTTTCTTTTTGTTAAAACGCCTGTTGGGTTTGTTTTTTGAATCAGATCGTTCATGCTGCTGAACAGGGTGCGGCTGTATTGAGGCCAGTTCATCAGGCAAACCAACCAGTCGGATAGGTTTTTCTATCAGCTGCTCAATGTTTTTTAGCTTGCGTTCATCGCGGTGATTAACAAAAGTGATGGCGGTACCAGTAGTGGCGGCACGTGCGGTGCGGCCAATACGGTGGATATAATCCTCCGGGTCGCCGGGAACATCATAGTTGATTACCAGGTCTATGCCTTCCACATCGATACCGCGCGACAGAGCATCGGTACCAATAATAACTGGGAGCTGTTTGTTTTTAAATTTCAGCAATATCTCTTCGCGCTCTTTTTGTTCCAGATCGGAGTGAAAAGCGTTCGCGTTGATCTTAATGGCCTTAAGCTCTTTGTATAATGATTTTACAATCTCTTTTCTTGACGCAAAAATAATGGTGCTTGCATAAGCCGAGTCGCGCAGGATAAGCTGTAGTAATGGTGTTTTTTGCTGATCATGCAGGCGATAGATCTGCTGATCGATACCTACTGCAGGCTGCGATATAGCGATATTGATCTGCTGAGGATCTTTCAGCACCGATTTAGCCAACGAGCGGATGCGCCCCGGCATGGTTGCTGAAAATAAGAGTGTTTGCCTGGTTTTGGGCAGATAGCTGATGATCTTCATGATATCGTCAGAGAAACCCATGTCCAGCATGCGGTCAGCCTCGTCGAGTATCAGGTGGGTCAAATGGTTTAGCTTTAAAACACCTGATGTAAGATGGGCTATTAAACGGCCTGGTGTAGCAATAATGATGTTTACATTATTCTGAATGCCCCTGCGTTGTTGCTCATAGGCCATGCCATCGCCCCCGCCAAATACGGCTAATGAGCTTACGCCTGTAAAATAAGCCAGACCTTCAACCTGCTGATCAATTTGCTGGGCCAGCTCACGTGTTGGCGCTAAAATAAGCGTACTGGTATGGTGTTTATTGGTGCTGCTGATATGGTTTAAAACGGGCAATAAATAAGCGCCGGTTTTACCTGTACCGGTTTGCGCGCAGGCAATAAGGTCCTGTCCGTTTAAAATAACCGGGATGGCCATTTCCTGTATAGGCGTAGGGGTGGTAAATCCCATACTTTGTATGCCTTCGAATAACTGTTCGTTAAAATTAAAATCCTGAAACGTCACTATATGTTGTTAGTAAATTATGCAAGGTATGAAAATTTGTTGTTTAAATAGCAATTAAACAGGATGGTAGCTGCAGTCGTGTTCTTTCATCTTGTCATGCTGAACATAGTGAAGCATCTATTGTTCCATATGCAAGTGAGCAAATAGATACTTCGTTTCTCAGGATGACAATTCAATATAATTTCAATCAGCTTGAAGCAGGAGAGATTACTATGAATGTATATAACTTTTTAGTTGTTCTATAGTTTCCAGCTGGGCCAGTATGGTTTCGGTAACCAGGTCATTAATGGAGATGATACCACATAAGCTATCATCAATAAATACGGGCAAATAGCGGATATTGCTTTCGCTCATGATGTGCATACAGGTATCGATGGAGTTTTCGGGAAGTATGCGGGGTAGCCCCGTACTCATAATATCCCTTACCAGCGTTTCGTGCGATGATTTTCCCTTCAGAATAACTTTACGGGCGTAATCCCTTTCGGTCATCAGGCCAACGTATTCGCCGTCTTCTAAAACAATCACCGAGCCAATATTTTTATCGGCCATTAATTTTAAAGCATCTAAAACGGATGTACCGGCATCAATAGTAACTACACGACCGCCCTTGCGCGCAAGAATATTTGAAACTTTTATCATGATACTCAGGTTAAAATTGGGAATTGGCTTTAATCAAATATAACAAAACAGAATTGAAAAACAAACGGTTTATTAACTATAAATATCAACAATACAGTCTTTTAATGTTTTTGTGCCAATAAGAAAGTGTTTTTTATGTCAGATTGCTTTTACGTTTGCTTGACACGGAAGATGCCGCATATATTTAATATTGCCAGCTCAATTTTAACAATATTTTAACACGGTATTGTTAGTATATAAATTGAATAAAATTCATCTATTATCGATTAAATAATACATACTAAGTTGATCACTTCTATACCCCACCAGGCAGTATTAAAAAATACTGCCCGATATATCAAATTTGCTCTGGCTTTAATACTGATCTGCTGTTTGATTAGCCTGGCATGGCCTGTTCAAGTAATGGCTAAAAACACCGGCCCAAAACAATCATATACTTTAACCGCCGACACCGCGGCTGATTCGGCTTTGTACAGGACACGGCGCATCAATAATGCTTTTGACGATATTTTTATTCAAAATCTTAGAGTATCTGAGGGAGGTAATGATTATTTTAATAAAATAAAAACATTGCTAACTGCCGACCTTGCCCCCAACTTTATTTTATTCAATACGCCTAAATCCCGCTTTTTCGCGGTGTTTACTGCCAGGGTTAAAATACGCTTGCTGGATACCTACGGCGCTCCCGTAAAATCGCCAAGTTTTATGCCGGGTGCAACCATATTTTACAGGCTTAATGAGGATATCTATAAACCCCAATTTTTATCCTTTGGCTATTCGCACCATTCAAATGGTGTAAGGGGGCCATCATTAAACCCCGATGGCAGCTTTAACCGTGATAGCGGAAAGTTTACCACTAATTTTTATACATTAACTTATTACACCGGTAAACGGATTGATAAAGAGAACCTGATTATTAACCGGTATGATAACCTGGCACTTGAAGTTCATGCTGGTTTGTTTGGCCTTGGCGTGTCTGAAGGGTTAAAGGGCCATTATGGCTTTATCAGGGTTAATGGCAGTCGTATGTACAACTTTGCCAAAGCATATGATGATCCTTTAGAAAAAGGTAAAAAGGTGTACCAGAATTGGCAGCGCATCAGGTTTGACTTTACTTACATTGCTGATAAGTATGATAATTACTCGGCGGTTGACTTTAAAAAGCGATTGAATGTAAGTTTGAAATATTATTACCAGTTCCCTTTTATGCCTAGTGCAGCTCTGATGGTGGGTGGCGGTTACCGCGGGCAGGATGATTATAACCAGTTTTTTGAGGATAGCTATGGGTATGTAACCATAGGATTAGCCTCAAACCTATCCTTTAATACGCGTCGGCATTAAAGCATAAGCAGTCCCTTTTTTTGTATAGCCATATTTTTACATTGCTCCCACAGCCGGAGCAATTTATTTTTCATATAATCGTTTTAGCAATTAGAAAAAAGCAGATATATTAGCCCAACTAATTGTATATCGTACACTAATCCTAAAATGATTATAATGAAAAAGATCTTTTTGAGCCTGATGGCTATCCCCGCCCTGCACTTCGCAGTATCGGCGCAATCTAAAGGCTATACATCATTGTTTGATGGCAAAACTACCACCGGCTGGCACACCTATTTAAAAACGGGTTCTGGTGCATGGAAAGTTGTTGACGGTGCGCTGCAGCTTGATCCAAATGCCGAAGGGCAAGGCGATCTGATCACTGATAATGAATATGAAAATTACGAGTTAAAAATTGATTGGAAAATTTCTGAGACTGGCAACAGTGGTATCATTTTCGGTGTTCATGAAGATCCTAAATTCCAGGATACCTACCAAACCGGTATTGAAATGCAGGTGCTTGATAATAAAAAAGCTTCTGACAATAAAAAAGCAAATCACCTTGCCGGCTCTTTGTATGATATGAAAGCTCCTTCGGCAGATGTGGCAAAACCCGCTGGCGAATGGAACTCAGTTGTGTTGCGCAAAAAAGATGGGCATCTTACCTTCTGGCTAAACGGTACCAAAATTGTTGAAGTTCAGATGGGTAGCGACGAATGGAAAGAATTGCTGAGCAACAGCAAGTTTAAAAACTGGACCGATTTTGCAAAATACCCTAAAGGTCATATCGCGCTGCAGGATCATAACCACGAAGTGGCATTCCGTAATATATCTATTAAACAACTATAATAATTTTAAACATTGATGTATTGAACGCGCACGTTTAATATATTTATACCATTAAAACCAATTAATGCGAATGTGCGCATTAAGCGTGCATTTTTTTCTTCTCCCGACAGAAGAATACATTTGATATTATATGAGCGATCTACAAATCAAAAAATCAACAGAAACTTACGATGTAGTGATTGTTGGTTCGGGTGCCGGCGGTGGCATGGCTGGTTATGTTTTGGCCAATGCCGGTGTAAAAGTATTAATGCTGGAAGCTGGTGCATATTTTGACCCGCAAAAGGATTCACAACAGTTAAAATGGCCCTGGATGTCGCCCCGTCGCGGTGCGGGTACCACTCGTCCATTCGGCGACTTTGATGCTGCTTACGGTGGCTGGGAACTGGAAGGCGAGCCATACACAACCAAAGATAATACGGAGTTTGCCTGGTTTCGCTCGCGAATGCTGGGTGGACGTACCAATCACTGGGGGCGTATCTCTTTGCGTATGGGGCCGCATGATTTTCAACCCAAAGACGGCCTTACAGACAAGTGGCCAATAACTTATGACGATGTAAAACCATACTACGATAAGGTTGATCGCCTGATAGGTGTTTATGGTACCAAGGAGGGCTTGGAGAATGAACCCGATGGCATATTCCTACCCCCGCCAAAACCAAGATTAAATGAGCTGTATATAAAACAAGGTGCCATAAAAGCAGGTGTAACCACTATTGCGGGTCGTGGCGCCGTTTTAACAGAAGCCCTGCCTGGTAACAAAGACCGTGGCGCTTGTTTCTTTTGCGGGCAGTGCGGACGCAGCTGTAAAATTTATGGCGATTTCTCGGCATCATCATGTTTGGTTATACCGGCCATTAAAACAGGTAACTTAAAGGTAATTACCAACGCCATGGTGCGTGAGGTGATCACCAATAAAGAAGGATTGGCTACCGGCGTATCCTACGTTAATAAAGATGATTTGCAGGAGTACCAGGTAAATGCCAAAACGGTGATACTGGGTGCCAGCGCCGGCGAATCGGCCAGGATATTACTTAACTCCAAATCGGCAGAGCATCCGGGCGGTTTAGCTAACAGCAGCGGTGTGGTAGGTCGTTACCTGCATGATTCAACAGGATCAAGCGCAGGCGGTTTTCTGCCACAATTAATGGATCGTAAGCGTTATAATGAAGATGGTGCGGGCAGTGTGCATATCTATTCGCCCTGGTGGCTTGATAATAAGAAACTGGATTTCCCGCGTGGTTACCATATTGAGTATGGCGGCGGCTTGCACATGCCATCATATGGCTTTGGCAGTGGTATCCAGAACATGAACGGCCTGGTGCCGGACCGCGATGGTAAAACGAAAGAAGCTGGTGGTTATGGCGCATCGTTAAAAGATGATTACCGTCGGTTTTACGGCACCCAGTTTGGTATGGCCGGTCGTGGTACTGCTATAGCCCGTTATGATAACTATTGCGAAATTGACCCTAATGTGGTTGATAAATACGGTATCCCGGTATTGCGGTTCCATTATAAATGGGCTGATGATGAAGTAAAACAAGCCAAACACATGCAGGAAACCTTCCAGGAAATTATGCATAACATGGGTGCAATTTATGGTGGTCCGCAAGGTCCTGAAACCAATTATGGTTTAGAAGCTCCAGGAAAGATCATCCACGAGGTGGGTACTATCCGTATGGGCGATGATCCTAAAAAATCGGCTTTGAACAAATGGTGCCAGGCGCATGATTGTAAAAACCTTTTTGTGGTTGATGCCGCGCCGTTTGTACAGCAGGGTGATAAAAATGCCACCTGGACAATCCTGGCCATGTCAATGCGTACCGCTGAGTATATTTTACAGGAAAGAAAAAAATTAAACGTTTAACAAGTATCCATAACAATTATTATGAACAGACGTGACTCCCTCAAAGCATTAGGCTTAAGCACACTTTCGGCAGGATTATTACTGGAAGCCTGTAAAACCGATAATAAAAAAGCGGTAGAAGAAGCCGTTCCAACCACCGAAGCAGCGGCCGGCCGTCAACCATTTGAAGTTGAACGCGATAAAAAACTGAACGCTGATAAGTTTTTTACAGCAGCAGAATTAGCCACAATAACCGTGCTTGCTGATATTATTATTCCTAAAGACGAAAAATCGGGCAGTGCATCTGATGCCAAAGTGCCTGACTTTATAGAGTTTATTGTAAAAGATATGCCCGAGCACCAGACCCCCATGCGTGGTGGCCTGCGCTGGCTGGATATGCAGTGTTTAAACCGTTTTGGTAAAACTTTTACAGATAGCTCCAAAGCTCAGCAAATAGAAGTGATAGACCTGATAGCCTATCCTAAAAAAGCCAAACCCGAAATGGCTCAAGGTGTTTCCTTTTTTAACCGCATGCGCGATTTAACCGCCTCAGGCTTTTTTACCAGTGAAATGGGTGTTAAAGACGTTGGTTATGCAGGTAATGCTCCTAACAAATGGAATGGTGTACCTGCTGATATATTGAAACATTACGGCATGGAGAATGTGTAATTGAAAAAACTTCAAATATTGTTAAAGCGCCTGCTGGTAAAACCGGCAGGCGTTTTTGTTTTATAATAAAAATACGTCATTGCGAGCGCAGCGTGGCAATCCCCTACTTACAGGGCGGTTCTGCTTATCAGGGATTGCCACGCTGCGCAATGACGCTGGGTTGCCTGTCATACTGAGCCCCGTCGAAGCATAGTGGGTGGGCCTTCTACGCGCGAGTCTTCGACGGAGCTCAGACTGATAACCCTTTTTTATCAAGAGATTGCTATGGTAATAATCAGCTTCATATAATCTTCATTATATGGAAGTTGTTGATAATCAGTGATTAATTGAATTGGTATAGTCTCAATTATCATTTTTTTGTCAATTAGAGATAGGTCAATATACCATTTTGGCAATTTGATACGTTTATCTACTTTGTAGGTTCACACCTGCAAATAGTGATAAGGTTTAGGTTTAAAGCCCCCAAGCAGCGAGTGCAAGGGGGCTTTTATTTTAGGCCGAATTTATAGTAGCCACTCTTCATCATAAAATTGCTTTATTTGTTCCCAGGAATTTAGATAGGCGCCTTACCGGTAGCTTATAATATGTTATTGCATTAATACCATCAATGAGCGATCTGAAAAAAGAATTATATGACTTGTGTGTAAGTTATGTGCGTAAAAGCATGGAAGCTGCCGAACTAGGCATTAAAGAGGCCCAAAAAGCATCGAACGAAGATACCAAGAGCAGCGCGGGTGATAAATACGAAACCGGGCGCGCCATGATGCAACAGGAAACCAACCGTAACCTGGCCCAGTTAAATGAAGCCAACAAGTTGATGGTTGCCCTCAACAGGATCAGCACAACGGGTACAGCCGCTAAAGCCGAAACCGGCAGCGTGATCATCACCAATAATGGGAGCTTTTACCTGGCTATTAGCGCGGGCAGTTTGTCAGTTAATGGTAAAACATATTTTGCCGTTTCGCCGGCCTCGCCTGTTGGTTTAATGTTGGCCGGTAAGGCCTCCGGAGATAAATTTACCCTGAATGGCAAATTATACCTCATTGAATCAGTAAGCTAAGATAAACTTTTTTGAACTCGCCCGGTTAAAAGAGGCGGGCAATTGAACGTAAACTGATATTATTTTGTTTTAATTAAATGATATTTTAACTATTAAAAAAAATAAAAACGTTCATTCACAAATTCTTGCAGTAATCATCAAATATCTATTACTATATTTGATGTTAACAAAAGATGGCAAGTAAAATGATCTTGCCCATATAAATTAAAGATTGATGAACATATTTGTAGGAAGCCTTCCTTTTCAATTAGAGGAAGCCGATTTAAAAGAGCTTTTTGAAGCGTATGGTGAAGTAAGCACCGTAAAGTTAATTATTGACAGAGAATCTGGAAGAAGCAAAGGTTTCGGATTTGTTGAAATGCCTGATGATGAGGCTGCTCAAACTGCTATTACCGGCTTAAATGGCTCCGAAGTAAGAGGCCGTTCAATAGCAGTAAGCCAGGCTGAAGAAAAAAAACCAAATGACCGCAGAAGTGGCGGTGGTGGTGGTTATGGCGGCAACCGTGGCGGCGGTGGTGGCTACGGCGGCGGTGGTAACCGTGGCGGTGGTGGCGGTGGCTACTCAAAAGATAACAGAGGCGGCGGCGGTGGCGGCCGTTGGTAAAATATAAACTAAAATAAAACACCGGGTAAATTTTGCCCGGTGTTTTATTTTAATATATCCTATTATCGGTTTTTCGGGGCATTTGCAACAGCGGGTTTTTACCCGCAGTGGTTTGCTATATTTAAAAAATCAAATCCGCTATGGTTGCATAGCCACTGGTTTTAGTGGCAACCTTACTTCGAATGTTGCGCCTGTACCTGGTGCCGAATATATGTTTAGGGTACCGTTTAGTGTTTCTATCAGGTGTTTCACCAGCGTCAGCCCAAGCCCATAACCAGCTTCGCCGCTGGTTCCTGTGGTTGATGAGGCCGTTCCCTCTAATATAGTGGCGATGTCTTGTTCATTAAGCCCCCCACCAGAATCTATTACCTGAATACCTAATATATTTGTCCCAGCTTCCGTTTTAAGGTATAAATTAACAATCACTTCTCCACCATCCGGCGTAAACTTTATAGCGTTTGATATCAGGTTGCCGGCTATTTGTAATAATTTGTTTTTTAGAAACGGAATAGTTTCTGACTCAAGCGTAGTATTAATATTAAGTTTTATATTTTTATTAATAGCCTGCGGTATATAAAGTTTCTCCAGCTTATCTTTAAATAGCCGCAGATTAAATTCAGCTTCTTTAGGTACCTCTATATATTTTTCGCGTTTATCAGTCTTTAATATCTCATCGGTAAGTTCCAGTAGTGATTTTCCGCTTTCGTGTATCAGGTTTATAAGTTCCAGCACTTCTTCTATCCGGTTGCTTTTACCCTGCTCGCTTATAATTTGAGCTAAACCAATAATGCCATTTAATGGACCTCTGATATCATGAGCTACTTTTTTTTGTATTTCTTTAGTTTCTGATAAGTTGTTTTTCAGATCCTCAATTATCTTTAAATAATTGAGTCTGTTTACAATTTCGCCTGCAATTATTTGCAGAAGTTCAATTTTTTCAGGACCCAGCGCTTTTGTTTTTTTATCGAGCACACATAAAGTGCCTATATGGTGTCCATTGCTTACTTTTAATGGCAAACCGTAATAATACCGCAGGTATGGGTCGCCTGTTACATAAAGCTTATCTTTAAAACGATCATCGGCAGAAAGATCACTCACCTCAAAATAGTCATCATTTAAAATAGTGTGCTGGCAAATAGAATTTTCGCGCGGGGTTTGGTCACCATCAAAACCATGACTTGAAATAGTCCATTGAGTAAATGAGTCGATCAGGTTAATCTGTGATATCTCTGTTCCGGCAATTTTTGCAGCTAACTTCGCCAGACTTTTAAAGCTATCCCGATAGGCAATATAATCCAAATCAAACTCCGACAAACTTAAAAGTCTGCCCATTTCATTTTGGGGGATAACCGGCATCGACATAAAAAAAATAATTTACACTAAAGTACTGATACTTTAGTATCCATAGTTTAAAATATGAACTATTTGCTTGTTATTCAGTTAGCTTTTGCCATTGAAATTGTAAAATATTTTTTACCCATTTATCCTTTTTAATAAAATGCCTAACTTAACATCATAATTAAGCCAATTATTTATGGAAAAGGAAGAAAGCTTTCACGGGCCTGATATAGAGCCGGATGTAGAAGATAGTTCACGCAGGAATTTCCTTAAACAATCGTCATTACTAACGGCCGTTGCTCTTACCCCGGTAACGGCGTTAAAGGCCGCTGAAATGCGTGTTGATGATAAAGTGGCATCCGTTTTTGAAAAGCTGCCATTAAAGATGGAAGTTAATGGTAAGCAGCAAAATCTTTCGGTTGAGCCGCGCTCAACCCTGCTTGATATATTACGAGAGCAACTTGACCTAACGGGCACTAAAAAAGGCTGTGATCATGGGCAATGCGGCGCTTGTACTGTACATGTGGATGGTAAGCGGATAAACTCATGTTTAACGCTGGGTATTATGATGAACGGTAAAAAGATCACCACCATTGAAGGTTTAGCCAAGGGCGACCAGTTGCACCCCATGCAGGAAGCTTTTATAAAACATGACGGGTTTCAGTGCGGTTATTGTACGCCGGGACAAATCATGTCGGCAGTGGCTTGTATACGCGAAGGGCATGCCGGTTCAGAACAGGAGATCAGGGAATATATGAGCGGTAATATTTGCCGTTGCGGGGCTTATCCCAATATAGTGAATGCCATATTGGAAGTAAAAGATGGAGGGCAAACCGTATGAAACAGTTCCAATATCTTCGCCCGGCCACGCAACAAGCCGTTCTTGATGTCATAAACAAGCCTGGCACAAAAATAATAGCCGGAGGCACCAACCTTGTCGACCTGATGAAACGTGGTGTAGCTACACCGGATAAGCTGGTTGATATAAATCACCTGCCACTAAAAAATATAACCATAACAAAAACCGGCTTGCATATAGGTGCATTGGCGCTAAACAGCGTAGTATCGGAAAACGACCTGGTTGCCAAAAAGCAACCGCTTTTAGCGATGGCCCTTAAAGCCGGAGCATCGCCACAGTTACGTAATATGGCTACTGTGGGCGGCAATATGATGCAGCGTACCCGCTGCGGCTATTTTTATGATACCACGATGCCCTGCAATAAACGGGTTCCTGGTTCTGGTTGTGGTGCATATGAGGGTGTCAACCGTATGCATGCCATATTTGGAGGCAGTGAACAATGTATAGCCGTGCACCCGAGCGATATGTGTGTAAGCCTTGCTGCACTGGATGCCGAAGTGATAATTGCCGGTAAAAAAGGCGAACGAAGGTTGCCATTTACCGAATTTCATCGTTTGCCCGGCGATCATCCTGAAATGGATAACCAATTGACAGCAGGCGAACTGATAATTGGTGTGGAGATCCCTGATAATAACTTCAGCAAAAACAGTTACTATTTAAAAGTGCGCGACAGGCAATCCTATGCCTTTGCTCTGGTATCGGTTGCGGCAGCGCTGGATATAGAAAACGGGATTATACAACACGCCCGCCTGGCAATGGGTGGCGTGGCACATAAACCCTGGCGTTTGTTTGATGCCGAAAGATCACTCATCGGCAAACCAGCATCTGAAGATAACTTTAAGCAGGCGGCGCAGCTGGCCATGCAGGGAGCTAAAGGCTACGGCTATAATTCGTTTAAATTAAAACTGGGTCCGGCTACTATAGCCGAGGCTTTAAAACACGCGGCAGGCTTAGTTTAATATCCTATGGAAAAAGTGATCAACCTAAATATGCCATCGTCATCAGATGGTATGAGCCGGATAGACGGGCGGTTAAAAGTTACAGGAGCCGCGAAATACTCTGCGGAATATACTGTTGAAGGTTTAACATACGGAGTTTTGGTGGGTAGTACTATAACCAACGGTACCATTACCTCCATGGATACCAAAGCCGCGGAGCATGCTCCGGGAGTGCTGGCTGTGGTTACCCATTTAAACGCACCAAAGGTCCCCGGTTTTCAGCCGGATCCCAGTAAGCCTGCCCCTAAGAAAGGGCCGTTAAAAATATTTGATGATAACAAGATAGTTTACAATGGTCAGCCAATTGCGCTGGTAATTGCAGATACCTATGAACGTGCCCTGTATGGTGCATCGCTGGTAAAGGCTCAGTATAATAAAGAGCCGCATCAAACCAGTTTACAGGAAAGTATTGGTAAAGGCTACCCTCCGCATGGTGATGGTCTTTACAAACGGGGAACCGAAGATGCCTGGAAATTGGCTCCGTTTAAGGTAGAGCAGGAATACATCGTATCTACAAACACACATAATCCCATGGAGTTGCATGCCATAATTGCAAGATGGGATGCCGATGATAAACTAACCGTTTGGGACAAAACACAAGGAGTTAAAGCTACCCAGAACGATGTTGCCCGCCTGTTTAAAATACCCGTGCACAACGTACAGGTGAACTCCAAGTTTGTTGGGGGCGCTTTTGGCAGTGCATTGCGTACATGGCCACATGAGGTTGCAGCCATTGTAGGCGCTAAAGTGGTTAAAAGGCCAGTCAAATTGGTGTTAAGCCGGGCCGATATGTTCACCTCAGTTGGCTACCGGCCTTATACCTGGCAAAAAATTGCCATAGGCGCTACTGCCGATGGCAAGCTTACAGGCATTACCCACGAAGCTTATGGCCAGACATCTGCATACGAAAACTTTACCGAAGGTACGGTTCGTGTAAGTTTGAACACGTATGCCTGCCCAAATGTAAATACCAAATATAACCTGGTATCGCTTAATGTGGGTACCCCTACGTGGATGCGCGGACCAGGCGAGGCCACCGGGGCATTTGCGCTGGAGTCGGCGCTTGATGAGTTATCTTATGATTTAAAACTCGACCCGATAGAATTACGCCTGCGTAATTATGCCGAAGTCGACCCCGAAAGTGGGAAACCTTATTCAAGCAAGTTTTTAAATGAGGCTTACCAAATGGGAGCTGACCATATAGGCTGGAAAGAGCGTAAACAGGAACCCGGCGCGGTAAAAAAAGATGGCTGGTTTGTTGGGTATGGCATGGGCGGTGGTATGTTTGGTGCTTATCGTGACGGTGCTACCGTTAAAGCTACCATGATGACCGATGGTAGGCTGATATTACAAACTGCTGTGAGCGATATTGGCCCGGGTACCGGTACCGCGATGGTACTGATAGCCGCTGAAAAGATGGGTATTCCGGCTGATAAAATCACCTTTGAAAACGGCGAATCGGATTTACCCGATGCGCCAATGCAGGGAGGTTCGGGCACAACATCAAGCGTAGGATCAGCAGTACACGATGCTTGTGCCGAACTGAAGCAAAAGTTTCAAAAACTGATAGGCAACGGCGATACTGATAATCCTGATTATGTGCAGGTACTTAAACAACACAACTTGCCATTGCTGGAGGTAACCACAAAATCAAACGGTGGGGACGAGAGAAAAAATTATTCTATGAACTCCTGGTCGGTGCATTTTGTAAGGGTGCTGGTAAATGCTGCAACAGGTGTTGTTAAAATAGATAAGGTGGCTTCCGTGGCCGATTCCGGTCATATTGTAAGTCCTAAAACGGCTCGCAGCCAGGTTGTGGGCGGGGCTATTGGCGGTATAGGAATGGCATTGATGGAAGAATCAATCATTGATCATCGGTATGGCCGCTACATCAATAACAACTTTGCCGATTATCATGTACCTGTAAATGCTGATATTCCGCAGATAGATGCGCTGTTTGTTAATAAGCCAGATCCCTATATAAACCCCATGGGTGCAAAGGGTATGGCCGAAATCGCTTTAATTGGCATGGCTGCGGCTGTAGCAAATGCGGTTTACAACGCCAGCGGTAAGCGAGTAAGAGAGTTGCCTATAACACCTGATAAGGTGATGGCGTAAGTCCTCCCAATAAGCTACTTTGTCATTCTGAGCGTAGCGAAGAATCTAATCGCCGAATAGATCCTTCGCTACGCTCAGGATGACAAGATTTTTATAGAGACGGCCTCTTTTCTGAAATTATTTTCACCAAACCTCAACGCGAGTTACTTTACTAACGTAATGGTTATATAACCTCATTAACCCTAAAAAAACAACCATGAAAAAACTTATTCTTTTTACCTTATTTATTTGCCTTGGTGCTTTTACCTTTGCACAAACTAAAGTAGTTTGCTGTGGTAAACCATCGGCAACCAGACAGTTTGCTATGCTGGCATCGAGCCCAAAATTCAGAATGGCGCATCAAAACCCCTTACCTATCCGTTTTCAAAGTGCTGTTGGTACGTCCATAACTTATAAAACAGCCGAAGGCAAGGAATCAACAGCCTGGTTTCTGAAAGCCAAAAAAGCCACTAATAACTATATCCTGGTGATACATGAGTGGTGGGGATTGAATGATTTTGTAAAGCGCGAATCTGAAAAAGTATATAACGACCTGGGTAATGTAAATATCATTGACCTTGACCTTTACGATGGCAAAGTGGCCACCACCCGCGAAGAAGCCGGCAAATATATGCAAGCCGTAAATGAAGACAGAGCCAAAGCCATTATCAACGGGGCCATTGCCTATGCTGGTGCTAAGGCACATATCGCTACTATAGGCTGGTGCTTTGGTGGCGGATGGAGTTTACAAACCAGTTTACTGGCAGGTAAAAAAGCGGTGGCCTGCGTAATGTATTATGGTATGCCTGAGCAAGACGTTGACAAGCTTAAAGCATTAAATGCTGATGTATTGGGGAATTTTGCCAATAAAGATCAATGGATAAATACCAAGGTTGTGGCTAAGTTTGATACCGATATGAAAGCAGCCGGTAAAAAACTTTACCTGCATCAATATGATGCTGATCATGGATTTGCTAACCCAAGCAATCCTATTTATGACAGCAATGCCACAAAGGATGCTTACGCTAACACCATTACTTTTTTTAAAGCGCGATTAAAATAAACAATTAGTAATTATGTTATGTTATACCGGGCAAGTAAATCCTTGCCCGGTTTTTTTGTAACATTGCATAAATTATATCGTTGACTACTTCTACCAAAAAAATAATCTCTGTTTCGCTCAAGGCGGCTGTACTGGCTATGGCTGCCTGGTATATATATCACCAGTTTTACAAAAAGAACAATGATCTTAAGCAATTTGAGGCCTTAACCGCCCAAATAAATGCTACCCATGTGTTTGTAACTATGGGTATTGTGGTTTTATTGATGGTAGTTAACTGGGTACTCGAGGCATTTAAATGGCGGTATTTAACCAAAAACCTGATCAGTATTAGCTTATGGGAATCTATTGAAGCGGTTTTTTGTGGCCTAACCTGGGCTATTTCAACACCTAACCGGGTTGGGGAATATGGCGGGCGGGTAATGTTTTTACCAAACCGAAAACGCATACACGGTGTTTTTGCCATGGCTGTAGGAGCCTTTGGCCAGATCATCATGACCAACGTTTTGGGGTTAATTGCTATTATCTGGTTTATTTACCGCTACATACCCATGAGTATATGGTTGTTTGCCGGGGTTATCCTGATATCGGCCTTAACATTGGCCATATTGCTGGTGTTTTTCTTTCATATAAAATGGATAGTTAATTTGCTTGACAGAATTGGCTTCCTGAAAAAATATCACCGTTTTTTTGAAATCATGGGGCGCTATGAAACCAATGAGCTGATCAGGATATTGGGTTATAGTATGGCCCGTTACATTACATTTACGGTCCAATATTGTATTGTATTTCATTTGCTGATGCCGGAGTTCGCGTTTTTTCCAATGGTGATGGTTCTGTTTGTGTACTTCTTTATCACATCGGCAGTACCTTCACTTGACCTGCTCGATGTTGGCGTACGTAGCTTTACGGCATCGCACTTATTTGCTTATGTAACCGATCAAAAAATAGCCGTTATAGCAGGGGTGTCATCAATATGGCTCATAAATTTAATTATTCCAGCTATTTTAGGATCTTTATTCGTTTTTAAACTCAAATTCTTTGATCGCACTGCATAGTATTGTTTCGCTTTTTTTAACGGGTATTTACCTGTTGTTATTAATTTATTTGATACGGGGATGGGCCAATGTAAAAGTTATCCCGTCAAAAATCACCACCTTTAAAACAAAGGTTACCATACTTATTGCCGCCCGCAATGAAGAGGAAAGAATAAATTTAACTATCGAGGATGTTTTGGCGCAGGACTATCCCAAACATCTGCTGGAAGTGATCATTGTTGATGACCACTCCACAGATAATACCGCAGCCATTATTAGCAGTTATGCAGATCGCGGGGTAAAACTCCTGCAGCTGAATGAGGCCCAACCGCTAAACTCCTACAAGAAAAAAGCAATAGCCGAAGCAATTAACCTATCAACCGGCGAACTGATGGTGGCTACCGATGCCGATTGCCGAATGGGTACTGCCTGGTTATCAACCATTGTTGGCTATTATGAAACCAATAACCTGGTCATGGTATCATCGCCGGTAACCTACTTTGAAGAGCGATCATTATTTGAGCTGATGCAAACCCTTGAATTTGGTTTCCTGATAGGTATTGGGGGGGCATTTATTGGTAATGGCCGGGCATCAACCTGTAACGGGGCAAATTTTGCATACCGCAAAGATGTATTTTATGAGGTTGGGGGCTTTAAAGGCATTGATGACCTGGCATCTGGCGATGATGAATTATTATTGCAAAAGGTTGCAGAACGCTATCCAGGAAAAATTGGCTTCCTGAAACAAACTGATGCCGTGGTTTATACCCATGCCAAGCACACCTTACGGGAGTTTATGCAGCAAAGGCGTCGCTGGGCTTCAAAGTCAACAAAATATAAAGATAAAAAAGTAGTGGCCTTTGGTATATGTATCTGGCTGTTTAATGTTTCGTTACTGGTAAACGCTGCTCTGGGTTTTTATGACTTTTACTTTTTTAAACTTTTCCTGGTTCAGTTTTTATTGAAATACCTGTTCGAGATATTGTATTTATTGCCCATAACTACGTTTTTTAAACGCACCTACCTGGTAAGTCTCCTTATTTTGCTTATCCCTCTGCACATTGTATATTTTGTGGTAATAGGCTTAATGGGCAATAATCATAAATACTTGTGGAAAGGCCGGGTAGTAAAATAACCAGGGATTGTGAATAATCAAGCCTCCCCTAATCCTCTCCTTTGGAGAGGACTTTAACTTCTTTCTTTTTAAAATCTCTCCTTTGGAGAAGGCAGGGTGAGGCTAAATAACCAACGATTGTAAATATTGACTTACATGCTTGTTAGTTGCTCGTATTTAAACGATATTTAGCCAAAAACTTAATTATAACTATTGGCTGAACTTACCCCATCTGAACGAGCCTGGAAAGCGTTTAAGCGCAATAAAATTGCCGTTGCCGGACTTGTTTTTATTATACTTACGCTGCTTGTAGCTATACTCGGCTATTTAATAATGCCCGATCAAAGCCCTCATGCCAACAATATGACCATACAGTTGAGCATTAAAAAGCCTGGATCTTCATTCATGATGCTGCAGATAAGGAAAAGCGAACCGGTTGATACGGTTGGTTTCTTTACCCGGATGTTTTTTGGTCAGCCCACATTTTACCGGGATGTCCCTATTACCGGCTATCATTTTGTTCAGGATTCCATCATTGTAAATGAATATATTGGGGATGAAGATAGGCCCGAGAAGAAAGCATATAATATTTTCGAGGTGGTTAATGGAGTTAAATCCCGCTATCATTATGGCAAGGATTTATTAAGCCCGGGGATATCTGCCAATAAAAGCAAAGAAATATATAAGCACTTTACCGATAGAATAGAAAAAGAGCAAATTACCACCCGTACTTTTTGGTTAGGTACTGATATTTATGGGCGCGATATGCTGAGTCGATTGCTCTTGGGCACCCGAATTTCGCTGGCGGTGGGGTTGATGTCAGTGCTGATCAGTATGTTATTGGGGGTAAGCATTGGCGCTATTGCCGGGTATTTTGGCGGTTGGATAGATGCCTCTTTAAGCTGGCTAATGAACATATTATGGAGCCTGCCGGCACTACTGCTGGTTATTGCCATTTCATTTGCCCTGGGTAAGGGTTTATGGCAAATATTTATTGCAGTGGGCCTTTCCATGTGGGTTGAAGTTGCCCGCCTGGTACGTGGGCAGGTGATGGGCCTTAAACAGGTTGAATACATTGAAGCTGCCAGGGCGCTTGGTTTTAACAATACCCGTATCATTACCAAGCATATTTTACCAAATATAACCGGACCCATATTGGTGCTTGCATCCTCGAATTTTGCGTCGGCTATATTACTCGAAGCCGGACTTAGCTTTTTAGGTTTTGGTGCGCAGCCCCCCATGCCTACCTGGGGCGGAATGATCAAGGAACATTATGGTTATATTGTCATGAACTCGGCGTACCTTGCCATTATTCCGGGTTTGGCCATTATGCTGCTGGTATATGCATTTAATTTGGTTACCGTTGGCCTGCGCGACGCTTTTGATATAAAATCACAAAGTACACGCATTTGAGAATATTTTTTTTACTTTAGACAGACCACTAACAACAGATGCAATACATAGACGATAGTTCTGGCGAAGATGAATTAATCAGCCTGTTGCTCAAAAGACAATCCGAGCTAAACTCGTTATTGGAGATTACCAGGGCCATTAATAAAAACACCGCCACTCCTATACTTATACAAATGCTCGAGGTGATATTGCAGAGTTATCTGCAAGTAGGCAAGCTTCGGTTTTTAATTGAAAAAGAAAATAAATTTGTTTGCATCTCCAAATATGGCGGTGATATTGAATCAGGGGTGTTACTGAGCAGGGCGTGCAATAAATTAAGTAAAATAAAAGTGCCTGTTGCCATAGCTGATCATCAGGATCCTATACTTCGTAAATACAACTATTTTATACCTATATACCATAAAAGCAAAGCCTTAGCCTACGCCCTCATCGGCGATTTCAATACCTCTGGCGAGATGCTTAACAACGATCTGAACTTTATACAAACATTGATGAATGTGATCATTGTGGCATTGGAGAATAAAAAGCTATTTCGTGAACGTTTGCAATCAGAACGTTTTCAACGCGAAATGGAGCTGGCCGTTGAAGTGCAAAATATGCTGATTCCTTTAAGAATGCATAAAGACGACAGTGTGGAGATAGGCGCTAAATACCTGCCCCATCAAAACATCGGCGGCGATTATTTTGATTTCATACGGCTTAATGAAAATGAGTTTTTATGGTGTATTGCCGATGTATCAGGCAAGGGAGTATCCGCTGCTTTGCTGATGGCCAATTTCCAGGCCAGTCTGCATGCCTGGGCTGCGGTGGAAGAAGATCTGACCAATATTATTGACCGCCTTAATAAAATAGTGTTAAGCAACACTAAAGGCGAACGGTTTATAACCTTGTTTTTGGCCCGGTATAACGAAAAGAAACGAAAGCTTAATTATATTAATGCCGGCCATAATCCCACCATTTTATATGCCAATGGCGAAGCGGTACCACTTAAACTAGGAACTACCATGATTGGTGTTTTTGATGAGCTGCCATTTTTAAACGAGGGCGAAATAGACATGGAACCCGGCAGCCTGGTATTTAATTATACCGATGGCTTGATGGATTTTGAAACAGCCAGCACCAAAGTGTGGAATGAGGATAAGCTGCTTGATTTTGTAAAAGCCAATGGTCATCTATCGCCCGATAATTTTAATGACGCGCTGCTGGAGCATTTGAACCATGTGGTTAAAAGTAAGTCGATTGATGATATTACCCTGCTCACGCTGAGGATATTTTAATCCCCTACCCTACTTTTATTCCAGCAATAAGCTACTTATATTTGCCCATATGTTATCAGCCAGGTACCAGCATGAATTTATTGAGGCAGGATGTGATGAAGCCGGACGGGGCTGCCTTGCCGGACCTGTTTTTGCTGCGGCGGTAATACTCCCTCACGATTTTGATCACCATTTGCTTAACGACTCTAAACAAGTATCCGAGGAGGTAAGGTATCAGCTACGTACCGAGATTGAGCAAAAAGCCATTGCCTACGCGGTTGCATCGGTTGATAACCTGGAAATTGATGAGATAAACATCTTGAATGCCTCGTTCCTGGCCATGCACCGTGCCATTGAAAAATTGAGCATTATGCCTCAGTTTTTAATTATTGATGGCAACCGTTTTAAAAAATACCCCAACATTCCGCATGAATGCATTATTAAGGGCGATGGTAAATATTTCAGCATAGCAGCGGCATCAATACTTGCAAAAACCTATCGCGATGATTATATGCTGCAAATAGCAGCAGAGCATCCGGAGTATGACTGGCATAGCAATAAAGGCTATCCAACTATTAAACACCGCGAAACGGTTTTAAAGATAGGATATACCCCATTTCATCGCCGAACATTCAGAGTAACCGACCCGCAGCTAAGTATTTTTTAAAGATACTTTGATTAAGGCTTTAAGGTTGGTATTTTTGCAGGAAACCAAGTAACCAATTGAAAATTCTTATTTTAACTCACCGAGTGCCATTTCCGCAAAATGGAGGATATGCTATTGTGGTGTGTAACACCATAAAAGGCCTGGTTGCGCTTGGACATGAGGTATCGTTGGTTGCGCTTAATGCAAAAAAATATAATGGCAGCGAACAGGTAGCGACTGATGACCTGCTTGAAAAAATAAATTATACTTCCTATAATATTGATATCAGCATATCCATGCTTGACGGGATGATTAACCTGTTCCGGAAAAAATCAAATGATATTGACAAATATTATGATGCCGGGTTTGAAAAACTGCTGATTCGCGAGTTAAGAAAAAACGCTTACGACATTGTACAATTTGAGGGCTTGTTTGTAACGCCTTACTTATCAGCTATACGCAAAAACTCCAAAGCAAAGCTGGTTTACCGCTCGCATAACATTGAACATCAGGTATGGCAAAGGCTGGCGCAGCAAAAAAGCGATCTGTTTAAAAAATGGTACCTCAGCCTGCTGGCCAGGCGCGTAAAGGATTATGAACTGCAACAGCTCAATAAAGTTGATGCTATTGCCGCCTTCACTGCCGAAGATAAGAATACGATCCTTTCATACGGAACCACTATTCCGGTTGAAATATTTCCGGTAGGTATTGACCTAACACAATACAAGCCCGACTTTAGTAAAACAGAGTTCCCGAGCTTGTTTTTCCTGGGTTCGCTGGATTGGCTGCCCAACCGCGAGGGTATTGAATGGTTTATTGATAATTTTCATAAAGACTTAACCGATGGCGACCTGCGCGTAAAATTTTATGTTGCCGGCCATAACATACCTGAGCGCTTTGATGATTACGAGGTGATGGGCAAAATATTTATCCAGGGCGAAGTGGATGATGCCTTTGAGTTTGTAAACAGCAAATCGATCATGATTGTTCCGCTGTTATCAGGTGGAGGTATGCGTGTAAAAATAGTGGAAGGTATGGCTATGCAAAAATGTATTATATCTACGTCGCTTGGTGCCGAGGGTATCAATTTTAAAAATGGGCATAACATCATGATCGCTAATAATCAGGATGAGTTTTATGATGCCATTGAGCGGTGTATTACTGATGAGGAACATTGCCGCACCATTGGCACCAATGCTCGTAAACTGGTTGAAGAGCAGCACGATGTAAATCATGTAGCCCGCGACCTGGCTGAGTTTTATGCGAGATTGAGGTAATTCCCTCCGCGCGTCATTGCGAGGGACGAAGCAATCTCTATGTGAGCAGGTCAAACATGCAAGGTCACCTTCTATTCGCTCTGTACAGTATAGAGATTATTAATGTTTTGTTTGTTTTTATTAGTATTAATGAGCTCCCTCTGGTCGGTTGTCTTCGTACCTCGCAATGACGTAACTTTTTACCTACGCTCACCTATAAAGAGAACTGATCCAATAAAGAAAAAGTCCTTTGTCTATTTATCTTTGCTCCTTTATCCCCTCCCCATTCCTCTTTTTTCCATCCCACCTCAAAATTCCGGTCAGAATAATTACTTTTGCGGCCATAAATAAGTTGATGATGAAGAACACTGCCTTAACCGATATACATATTAAAACAGGTGCCAAAATGGTGCCCTTTGCTGGTTACAATATGCCCGTACAATACGCAGGCATCAATGCGGAACATGAAACTGTGCGTAAAGCGGTTGGCGTATTTGATGTAAGCCACATGGGCGAATTCATTTTAAAAGGCGACCATGCCCTTGACCTGATACAAAAGGTTACCAGCAATGATGCTTCAAAGCTGTATGATGGTAAGGTACAATACTCCTGCCTACCAAACGAGGACGGCGGCATTGTTGATGACCTGCTGGTTTATCGGTTAGACGAAAAAACCTATATGCTGGTGGTTAATGCGTCGAACATTGAAAAAGACTGGAACTGGATTTCAAAATACAATACCTGGGGTGTTGATATGAAAAACATATCAGATCGTACCTCATTACTGGCTATACAAGGTCCGAAGGCTGCAGAAGCTCTGCAAAGCTTAACCGACGTTGATCTGGTATCTATGGAATACTATACCTTTCAAAAAGGAAAGTTTGCCGGTGTTGATAACGTGGTGATCTCGGCAACGGGATATACCGGTGCAGGTGGTTTTGAAATATATTTTGATAACGCGCATGCCGAACATATCTGGGAAGCTATTTTTAAAGCAGGTGAGCCATTTGGTATAAAACCAATTGGTTTAGGTGCCCGCGATACTTTACGCCTGGAAATGGGTTTTTGCTTGTACGGTAATGATATTGACGATACCACATCGCCATTAGAAGCAGGACTGGGTTGGGTAACTAAATTCAGTAAAGATTTTACCAACTCTGATGCCTTGCAGCAACAGAAACAAGCTGGTGTAAGCCGTAAGCTGGTTGGTTTTGAAATGATTGATCGCGGTATACCGCGCCATGACTACCCCATTGTTGATGTTGATGGTAATGATATAGGCAGGGTAACGTCAGGAACACAATCCCATTCCTTACAAAAGGCAATTGGACTGGGTTATGTAAATACTGAATTTGCTAAGGAAGGTTCTGAGATATACATCAGTATAAGGGACAATAAAGTGAAGGCTAAGATTGTAAAGCCACCATTTTATAAAGCGTAAGCCCCCTAACCCCCGCCAGCTGGCGGGGGAATGATAAATAGGGTTCTTTTAAATCATCTATTCTAATTTATGTCTAAAAATATTGGTAACCAAACCTCTCCGCCAATCGGCAGAGGCCGGGGTGCACACGTTTGCCTGACTCCCGCATTGCTGCCACTGTATAATGTGGAAGAGTATATTGTAGTGGTTATTGATATTTTCAGGGCAACATCATCTATATGTTATGGTATTGAAAACGGTGCTGAGGCTATTATTCCGGTATCACAGGTTGAGGAGTGTTCCGCGTATAGAGAGAAAGGGCTGGATTACCTTTTGGCAGCAGAACGTGACGGAAAAGTAGTTGATGGGTTTGATTTTGGCAACTCGCCATTTTCCTACACTGCCGAAAAAGTGGCCGGTAAAACCGTAGTGCTTACTACCACCAACGGAACCCACGCGCTGCATTTATCGCGCAGTGCAAAACGGATCGTTATCGGGTCGTTTTTAAATCTTACAGCTTTAAGCAGTTGGTTAAAAACTCAGGATGAAAATATACTACTGGTATGTGCCGGTTGGAAAAATAACTTTAACCTGGAAGATACCCTGTTTGCAGGCGCTGTTATTGAACAGTTAAAAACCGAGGGCTTTGAACTGGATGATGCCGCTATTGCCGCCAATGATCTTTTTCAGCTGGGTAAGGATGATATTAACCTGTACCTCAAAAAAACATCACACGGCGAACGCCTTAAAAAATTGGGTATCGAAAAAGATATCGCTTTCTGCCTGCAGGTAGATATTACAACCGCCATCCCTGTTTTGCAGGGAGAGCGGTTGGTGAGGTTGGTTTAGGTAAGGTTTTGCTTTTGAAATAATATAACCATCACGTCATTGCGAGGTACGAAGCAATCTTTATGCTGTACAGAGCGAATGACTAAACAGCGAACTTGCATAATTGAGCTGCCTGCGTATGGATTATTAATGTTGTGTTTGTCTTTATTGGTATTAATGAACTCCCTTCGGTCGGTTGTCTTCGTGCCTCGCAATGACGTGCGGAGATAGATAATGGCAGCGATCATTCCCCCTTTTTCACTCCTTTTCTCTTCCTCCACTTTTTAAACAGCCAATAAATAATTACGATGATGATGGCAACCGGCCATAAGGTAATTAAAGTGAAGAAGAGGTTTTGCAATATGCCCCAGCCATCGGCAAGCGAGGTTTTAAGCTTGTAGCCAAATTCATTTCCGTTGTTTACTTGTCCGCTTTGTTTGGTATAAAAGGTAATATCCAATGAGCTGTAGGCAACTTGCTTGTTCAGGTAATTCAATTGCCCCTGGGTCGATTCGATATCGCTTCGGATCTCGGTAAGCTTGTTCTCAATATCCAAAAGGTCGGCAGTTTTTGTGGCTTTTGCCAAAAGTTCCTGATAGCGGTTTTCCAGTAGCTTTTTATTTTTTAACTGGGTGGTGATATCGATATATTCCGTAGTAACATCCTTAATTCGGATGTTTTTAGTATCGATCCTATCAGCATTGGCCGAGAGAGTCTCCAAAAACTGGTCAAAGTTTTTGGATGGTACACGGATCTTTAAATTGTATTCCTTGCGGTTATTGTCACCGTTATTGGTTTCACTTTCTTCGGCAACATAGCCGCCAAAGCTCTTTAGCGAATTAACGATCTTTTCTTTGGTAGTTTTTAAATCCCCGACTTCAAAACGGATATCACCCTCTTTAATGATCTTTTTGGAGGTGTCGGCTGTTTGATTAGCAGAAGTTTCATTACTGCCCGATGACTTTTCTGCTTTACCGCCACCATAAGCAGCCTGTTTCATCGATGCAGGGGCGGGCGGCGGCGCTAATGTAACATCGGCAGCCATTGTCATTTCTTCAGGAGCCCTATGGCTGCAAGCAGAAAAGGTAATTAATAGTGTAATAGAAATAAGGTAAACTTTCATAGTAAGGCAAATTAATTTATCAAATAAACTAAGATAGCCTTACAAAATTATTAAAAAATTAAATCAAACAAATTAAATTCTGTTTAATTTGTTTGATTCGAAATATAATTTTAATATAAACTATTTTAGTTTCTCATTATTCTTATGTCGGTCGGCATCACGGATGCTTTTCTTTTCCATATTCTTTACCAACGCATCCGTGAGGTCAATTCCGGTTTGGTTAGCCAGGCATATCAATACAAACAGCACATCCGCCATTTCATCAGCCAGGTTAACCTCGGTATCCGATTTTTTAAATGATTGTTCACCATACTGCCTCGCCATAATGCGGGCCACTTCGCCCACCTCTTCCATCAAAATAGCTGTATTGGTAAGTTCATTAAAATACCTGATCCCCATGGTTTTTATCCATTTATCTACAAGATGCTGTGCTTCCTTAATTTCCATAATTAATTGTAATTATTTTTTAATGATTGTCTTTGTCCTTTGTGTTCATGATGACGGTGACAGGCCCATCATTCAGTAAATGGATCTTCATATCGGCCCCAAAAATGCCGGTGGCTATCTTTTTACTGGTCAGGGTTTCCAGTATTTTTATCATTTGCTCATACATCGGTATAGCTTTATCGGGTCTGGCAGCGCGGATAAATGATGGACGGTTGCCCTTTTTTGTTTGGGCAAACAGGGTAAACTGTGATATCAGCAGGATGTTACCATCCACATCGGCCAGGGCTTTGTTCATCAGATCATTTTCATCGCCAAAAACACGCATGCCCACAATTTTATTAGCCAACCAGTTTAGGTCATCATCGGTATCGTCATTTTCAATACCCAATAAAACCAGGAAACCAAGTTTGATTTCGCCGGTTATTTTACCATCAACCGTGCAGCTTGCTTCAGAAACGCGTTGTAATACAGCCCTCATTTGTTTTAGAATTTGATGGAGCAAGATGGGGGAATTAGAAACAAGAAACAAGAGCCAGGATATAAGATGCTTGTTTTTAGTTCTTGTGTCTTGATTCTTACCTCCTGGTTCTCAAATTAAAATCATATTTTTTGCTCAAAAACATTTAAGTTCGCAACCGCTATTATGTTTTTAATTAATAGGGATAGAAATGACAACTAAAAGAGGCTTTACCACCACCATTTTACATGCCGACCGCTTAGGCAAACCAGAGCATGGATCACTACATAAACCCATACACACTTCGGTAACTTATGGGCATGAAGATGTACAGGACCTGGTTGATATTTTTCAGAACAAGAAAAAAGGCTATGCTTACTCGCGCCAGGGCAACCCCACTGTTACCGCTTTAGAACATAAAGTTACGCAGATGGAAAAAGGATTATCGTCTATCGCTTTTTCAACGGGTATGGCGGCAATTTCGGCAACGGTAATGGCCCTTATAAAACATACAGATCATATAGTAGCCAGCTCGTTCCTGTTTGGCAATAGTCGCAGCATATTTCAAACTTATATTGATCTGGGTTTGAACATCACATTTGTTGATGCTACCGATGTTGAAAATGTACGTAAGGAAATTAAAGATAACACCAAGCTGGTTTTTGTAGAAACCATTGCCAACCCTGCCACACAAGTGGCTGATTTGGATGCTATAGGCGAGCTTTGCGCGCAAAAAGGTATCCTGTATGTGGTTGATAATACCATGACCTCGCCTTACTTGTTTAACCCTATTGATGTTAAGGCCAGCCTGGTTATTAATTCATTAACCAAATATATTGGTGGCCATGGCGATGCCCTGGGTGGTAGTGTTACCGATACCGGTTTATTTAACTGGTCGGTATATCCCAATATTTTTGAAACCTTTAAAAAACAAGTGAAACCTGAAACGCTTGGCCTAACCCAGATCCGTAAAAAGGGATTAAGGGATGGCGGTGGCACCTTATCACCGGAGGCGGCGCATACTATTTCGGTAGGATCAGAAACACTGGCCCTGCGTTTAGAGCGGGCTTGTAACAACGCGCTGGCGTTGGCTACCTATTTTGAAGGCCATCCGCTGATCAAGAAAGTGTTTTACCCGGGATTAAAAAGCCATCCTCAACATGAGCGTGCCGGCAAACTGTTTGCCAAATTTGGTGGATTGATGAGCATCGAGTTGGATGAGAGTATTGATTGCCTTGCCTTTTTAAATAAACTGAAACTGGTTGTAAAATCAAGTAACCTGGGCGATACCCGCACCCTTGCCATACCGGTGGCCCAAACCATATTTTTTGAATTAGGTGCCGAGAAAAGAGCCGAAATGGGTATCCCCGAAACCATGATCCGCCTGTCAATAGGTATCGAAGATCTGGAAGATCTGATGGCTGATTTTAAAGCGGCTTTGGATTAAGATAAAGGACTTTTAGGAGCAAAGACAAAGAACATCGTTTTAAAAAGATAAGGATGAAAAATCGTTATAAAGCTTCACTCCTTGCTCTTTTTGTCCTTATTCTTTGCTCCACAATATCCTCTTGCCGCCGTCATGATCGCGTAGTAAACACCTCGTTTTATTACTGGAAAACCGTTTATAAAGCCAATAAAACAGAAGCGGCCTGGTTAAGTCATTTTCATGCACGCAAGCTCTATGTACGTATGATGGATGTGGATATGGACGAAAGCGGTGCAATCCCCATTCCTGTGTCGCCCATAAACTTTCAGGATAAATTGCCTGACACGGTTGAAATTGTCCCCGTTGTGTTTATTGTAAATAATATATTAAAAACCACCAGCCGGTCGCAGCTTGATGTCCTTGCCCGCAATATTGTCCGTTTTGTAAATGGCAAAGTGCAGCAGGCTGGTAAAACCTCGTTTAACGAACTCCAGATTGATTGCGACTGGACAGCGTCAACCCGCGAAAGCTATTTTTACCTGCTCGGGCAATTGCGCCAGGTAAAAGAGTTAAAAACAAAGACAATCTCTGCCACATTAAGGCTTCATCAAATAAAGAATCAAAAAGGGAGCGGAATACCCCCAGTTAATCGTGTTATGTTGATGTGTTACAATATGGGCAATTTGCGCAAATACGGGCGGCAAAACTCCATACTTGATATGAGCGAGCTGAAAAAGTACCTGGGCGATAATGTGAAAGCTTATCCTATACCGGTTGATGTTGGCTTGCCCCTTTTTAGCTGGGCAGTTGCTTTTCGTGATCAGCAGTATATCGGGATTTCTAAAAGGGTGCACCTTGCCGATCTTAATGATACGGCACAGTTTACCATCAATGGAAATAATTTTTACACAGCTAAAACAAATTTGCCTGCGTACGGGTTGAAAGCAAACGATGAAATACGCTGGGAGGATATTTCGGCAAAGAATATGCAGGCGGCAGCCGGATATTTATCACCGCTGATTAAAGCAGACACCCTGAATATTATTTACTTTCATCTGGACGAAGCTATTATAAAAACCTATACCTATGAAGATCTGGAAAAAACTGCTCATCTGTTCCATTAGTTTAATCATTTTCTTTTTTGCCGAAATTGCCATTGATATTGCCTGCGGCGGCGAGGGTGACCCCTTTGATTATTACGTTTCTTTTTTTCATAATAACATACAACGTACGCAGGAGTATAAGCCGTTTTACTTTACGTCCTACAGTTTTTTATATGACGATGAAGAGCAGGTAAGCGAGGCTACCCTAAACTCAAGGGAGTGGGCAACATATTTAGGTCATGCGGTAAAGGCTGAAGATGTTGAAAAAGCGATGTATAATTTAAAAGGTAATGCTGATAGTGCTTTATATAATGGATATTTAGATGGGAAAGGCCCACTGCCCGATAGTTTAAAAAGCAACACTTTCCTGCAATCCCTGGCCTCCAATAAAAGCGCGCTTCATTATTACCAGTTTGCTAAAGGCGTTGAGCCTATTGCAAATGTCAGGTATGAGGCCTGGGATTCAAAAACTATGGATACCGCGGCGCTGAAGGAGGCCGGTGAAGAGGCTTTGTCCAATGCCAATACCGAAAAGGACAAGTTTATTAAGCTGCGGTATTTATACCAGGCCCAACGCTTGCTGCACTATGGGAAGTATTATAAGGAAGCTGCTGATGTATACGATAAATACCTGGTTAATTATAAAACAGATAGCCATGTAAAAGGTTGGACGCTGGCCTTAAAAGCAGGCGAATCGCGTTGGCTGGGCGATACGGTGAGGTCGGCCTACCTGTTTTCAAAAATATTTGCTTCATATCCCGAAAGGCGCGTTCAGGCTTACCGTAATTTTAATTATATAGGAGTAAAAACGTCTTCTGTTTTAGCATTGGCTGCCAATAAAAACGAGAAAGCGGTTATTCATGCCATTGACGGCTTTAATGATTCTGATTTTAATATCAATTCATTAAAAGAAGTTTATGATTATGAGCCATCTTCAGATATGGTGGGTGTGCTGCTCATTCGCGAGATCAATAAGCTGGAAGATCAGTATCTGAGCCGAACATTGATCCCAAACTCAACAATAGTTAATTACTATGGCAACCTGCCCGATAGCAGTATGAATAAAGCTCTGAATCATATTAAACAGCTTAGAAGCTTTTGCCAAAAACTAATAGCGGATAAAAAATATCCCGAATATAATTTAGGCAACCTTGCACAGGCGTATTTGTCATGGATGCAAAAAGATACCAAAGCCGGGCTTGAATACCTGACAGCGCTGAACAGCGAAAAGCTAAGTTCAAAATTTAACGATCAGAAACAAATTATACAGCTACTGCTAACCGCGCAAGGCATGCAGCAATACAATGAAGTAAACGAGGCCACATTACTGCCATCATTAAAATGGCTAAACGAAAAAGTAGTACACGAGGTAAAAGACAGCACATCGTATAACTTGGGCTCTTATGGTTTGTCGCCATTTTCCATAACGGCCCGCAATTTTTACCAGGAAATAATGGCGCCTGCTTATTTAAAACAAGGTGATACCAGCAAAGCGGCTCTTGCCATGTTACAGGGTGATGCAACAGTAAGCAAAGTTACTGAGGCCAGCTACCAGACAACCAACTTTTGGCAAAACTATCTTCATTCAGGGGCATTAAATAAAATAGTTAGCTGGAAAAAGGTGCCCCCAACCAGTCCCTATCTACATTTTTTAACACAAAAGTTGGGGCATTATGGCAATGATGAACTTTATGAGTTGTTAGGTACGGCATATTTGCGCGAGCATAAGTATGCCGCGGCTGCTGTTGCACTAAATGTGGTAAGCGCAAAAGGATTAAACAAGTACCCAACCAATTATTATGATGATCAATCAGACAGCGCCGATCCCTTTATCAGCCAATTGCTTGATTACCCCAAAGTGTACCTCAGGGGCGATGAATCGAAGGGGTATTATGAGGGATACAATAAACGACAATTCGCGCAAGCTATGGCCGGTTTTCAGAAGCGGATAAAGGCCGATCCTAAAAATGCATCAGTATATTATTTTACAATGGGAACAGCCTTGTATAACACATCCACCTATGGTAATGCTTGGTATTTAATCAGTTATAATTGGTCATCAACAGATTATGGCCGTTCATCGTTGTATTATTATGACACCGATTATATAAAAACTACTAATGCCGAAAAATACTTTTTAAAAGCAAGGCAATTAAGTACCAATGCGGAGTTTAAGGCAAAATGTACTTTTATGGCAGCCAAATGCAAACAAAAGCAAATAAAACTGCCATCTTATATCGATGATTACCGGAGTTACAACTATACGAAGTTCAAGGGTGCCGAAAAAGATTATGATAAAGCCGTAAGGCGCAACCCCTACTTTGCAGAGCTGGAAAAGGGTTATTCAAAAACAGCTTATTATAAACTGGCCGTAAATGAATGCAGTTATTTAAGGGATTATTTAGGGGTGATTAAGAAATGATTGAATTAGGGGATTTTAAATCGATATATGATACGGGTAATTAAAAGGTGCGTTTATTCCTGTTTAATTTGTGGCGCAATGCTGTCATCAGTGTTTAAAAAAGCCGATGCGCAAAGCATAACGGATTCCCTTACCAATAATTTGCATCGGGCGTTTGTAAAGGATAGTTTGCCGGGACTTTGTGTGGTTTTAGTAAATGCTCATCAGATTATTTACCAAAAGAGCTTTGGGTTTGCCGATATCGGTAATCAAATACCATATACCATAAATGCGATACAGAATGTAGGTTCAGTAAGTAAAACGGTTATAGCAATGGCTTTAATGAAGGCAGTTGAACTTCAATACTTTACTTTAGAAACCAATATTAATGATATCCTGCCATTCAAAGTGGTTAACCCTAATCAGCCTGATAGTAAAATTACGATAAGGGAATTGGCTAACCATACTTCCGGGATCATTGATAATCCTGCTATATATCCAAATTCCTATAGGTTTTACCCTAAATTAAGATCATTTGACAGTACTGCTTTAAATGCCTTAAGTGAAAATGGGTATCGGGAAAAAGTGAAGGATAGTTCCATGAGGTCCTTTTTTTATAATTACTTAGCTTCCGGCGGGAAATACTATAGCAAGGTTAATTTTGGTGAGGGACCGGCAGGCGGCACTTCTGCCTATAGTAATATTGGATCGGCATTAGTAGCTTATCTGATCGAGATCAGATCGCATCTTTCTTATGCTGATTTCACCACGAAATATATTTTGAAGCCATTGAAAATGGATCATTCCGGCTGGTTTGTTAAATCCATTAATCTGAAAAATCACGCAAAACTCTATCTTAATCAAAGTAGTTATTTTCCCTTATATGACCTACTGACCTATCCCGATGGCGGCCTCAAAACATCTGCCGATGATCTAAGCAAATACCTGATGGCAATAATTAGAGGTTATCAGGGTGATAAAACGCTGCTCAACGAGGCATCCTTTAAAGTGATGTTTACAGTGCAATTCACTAAAGAACATCCGCCTAAAAACATCAGTTTAACAAACCGGAACAAAGGTATCTTCTGGAATTTATATACCAACGGAACCATTGGTCATGATGGTGACGATCCGGGTATAAGTACTTTCCTGTTCTTTAATCCAAAAACAGGCCTTGGGGGATTATTTCTTTGCAATAAATATTTACCCAACAAACAACCGATAATCGATCTGTTGGTGAAAGCAGTAAGCAAGAAATTGGATTAAGGGCAATGAGTAAAATTTAATTGTCATGCTGAACGGAGTGAAGCATCTATTTTATAACATGCATCGTTCACGAATAGATCCTTCGCTATCGCTCAGGATGACAAACTGGTTTTATAGCTTTTCTTTAATCCTTGTTCCAAAAGTCTTTGCTCCTGTATTAAGCCCTGGTATCGTTCCCATTATAAATACTCAGGTAGCTTTCATAGCGCGATAGTTCTATTTCGCCTTCTTCCAGGGCTTCCAGTACGGCGCAGCCGGGCTCGTTAATGTGGCGGCAGTTATTGAAACGGCACTCGTTCATGCGCGAGCGCATCTCGGGGAAAAAGTGGCCAAGTTCCTGTTTTTCTATATCAATAACACCTAACTCGCGGATACCGGGCGTGTCAATAATGAAACCACCCTGTGGCAATTCAAACATTTCGGCAAAGGTGGTAGTATGCATACCCTTATCGCTCCATTCAGATACCATGTGCGTACGCAGGTCAAGATTGGGTAGCAAGGTATTGATCAGGCTTGACTTACCTACACCAGAGTGGCCCGAAAACAAGGTTACCTTATCTTTTAATAACTCCTGTACCTGGTTAATATTAGTGCCTTCAAGGGCCGAAACTTCGAAACATGGATAGCCAATGTTTTCATATATCGCTTTATAGTCGGCCAGTATCTCCAGGCCTTCATCGCTAAAAAGATCAAGCTTGTTGAAAATTAAGCGGGCAGGTATGTCATAAGCTTCGGCAGTTACCAAAAAGCGATCGATAAATCCCAGCGAAGTACGGGGAGAAGCTAAAGTAACTACCAGCAGGGCCTGATCAAGATTGGCCGCGATGATCTGCGCCTGCTTGCTCAGGTTGATGGATTTACGGATGATATAGTTTTTACGCTGACGTAAATTAGTGATCACACCGTTTTCCTGATCCGGCTCCATTTCAAAATCAACCACATCGCCAACAGCCAGCGGGTTGGTGGTCGTGATATCCTTGATACGAAATTTCCCTTTAATACGGCAATCTATCCGTTGCCCATCGGGGGTTTGTACCTGGTACCAGCTTCCTGTTGATTTGGTGATTAGTCCGTGCATAGAATTAGCCTCAAAGGTAATAATTACATAATGGATTAATCTTACAAATCCCTAATTTAGCGCATGCCAACAAACATATCATGAAAATAGCAATAGCCTCGCCACCATTTCCAAGTTCTATTAATGATGGGTTGTTTCAGGTTGAAAAACTGGTAAAAGAGGCCGCAAAGCAACAAGCCGAGATCATCTGTTTTCCGGAATCCTATATCCCAGGATACCCGGCAGAAGAATTTGAGGTTGAAGTTGGTTCGCCAGAAAAACTACAGATGGCCTTAAATAGGGCCTGCAAAATAGCTTCCGAAAATAACATAGCCATTATATTGCCCATGGATTGGCATTCAGCGGAAGGAGTTTTAAACATAGTCCATGTTATATCAAATACAGGTGAAGTGTTGGGGTATCAGGCAAAAACCCAATTAGACCCCACTGAAGATAATATTTGGATTTCGGGTACCGAGCGGCATATTTTCGAAGTGAATGGAGTAAAGTTTGGTATCGTTATATGCCATGAAGGGTTCCGGTATCCTGAATTGGTAAGATGGGCAGCCCGGCATGGTGCGAAAATAGTGTTTCATCCTCACTTTGTGGGAAGCGATATTGAAGGTATTGAGCTTACAGAATGGGGAAATAAAGACAATCCATATTATGAAAAGGCAATGATGATGCGGGCTTTAGAAAACACTATATATTTTGCAAGCTCAAATTATGCTACACGTTACCCCGGGTCGGCAAGTTCTTTAATAGCCCCAGATGGTAGTTATATTGAGCACCAACCTTACAGTAAACCGGGAGTTTTTGTAGTTGAAATAGATACGAAATTAGCAACAGGTTTGTTAGCCAAAAGATTTAAGGCAGAGTTGTATTGAAAAATAAAACATTTTTAGTTTGCGAATTAGAAAATAATCTACTTACTTTACGGATATTATATATGACACTTAACAACACCATTATTACCATTATTATTACCACCGGCATAAAACTCGGAGGAAGATAATCGTATGGTGTAAAAATATAAAAAGAAACCAAATGAAAGCCTTCCTCCGCAAAGAGGAAGGCTTTTTTGTTTAAATAGCCTCACCCTACCCTCTCCAAAGGAGAGGATTTAGGTGAGGCCAACCGGGGATATTTTAAATATTGATTGATACTAAACTATAAATGAAAGTTCTAAAATTTGGCGGTACATCCGTAGGGTCAGTTACAAGCATCCAAACCCTTTTAAACATCCTGGGTGATGAAGTTAAAAATGTAGATAAACCGGTAGTTGTACTATCGGCCATGGGTGGGGTAACCAACTTGCTGGCCTCAATGGCCGAGGATGCTGCCGAGGGCAAAGAGTTTACCGCGGCGCTGGCCGAGCTGGAAAGACGCCACTTTGAAGTGGTGAAAAACCTGCTCGATGTGCAAAACCAAAACCCGGCTTTTACCCGTTTAAAAATTCATTTTAATCAGTTAGAAGAGTTATTGCAGGGCGTACTTACCCTCAGGGAGCTTACCCCTAAAACCCGCGACCAGGTGCTAAGCTATGGCGAACGCTGCTCAACCATTATGGTGAGCAAAATTGCCGCCCAGCATTTTAAGGAAGTGCTTTTTGTTGATGCATCAGAAGTAATAAAAACCGATAGCGCTTTTGGCCAGGCCAAGGTAAATACCGATCTGACAGAAATGCTGATCCGTAACCTTTACGAGCAAAACAGGGGTAAAATGCTGTTTGTAACCGGCTTTATTGCCGGTAACGAGGCAGGGCAAACCACTACGCTCGGCCGTGGCGGTTCTGATTATACCGCTGCTATATTCGGCGCGGCGCTTAACGCCAAAGAAATTCAGATATGGACTGATGTTAACGGTATGATGACCGCCGACCCGCGCATGGTGAAAAAAGCGTTCTCGTTAACAGAACTTACTTATACCGAAGCTATGGAGCTGTCGTATTTCGGGGCCAAGGTGATCTATCCGCCAACCATGATCCCGGCTTTTCTGAAAAAGATCCCTATCGTTATCAAAAACACTTTTGAGCCGGAGTTTACAGGTACTGTGATTCGTCATGATTGCAAGGCATCGGCACTGCCTATCAAAGGGATCTCCTCTATCAACAATATCAGCATCCTGAACTTAGAGGGTAGCGGTATGGTGGGTAAATCTGGCTTTAGCGGTCGTTTGTTCTCCTTACTTGCCCGGGAGCAGATCAACATCATCCTGATCACCCAGTCATCATCAGAACATAGCATCACCTTTGCGGTACAACCACAGGATACCGAAAGAGCTAAACAGGTAATTGAACAGGAATTTGAACTGGAACTGCTGGCCAAAAAGCTGGAGCATTTAGTGATCGAGAAAAACCTGGCCATACTGGCGGTTGTGGGCGAAAATATGAAGCAAACCCCGGGTATGTCAGGCAAGCTGTTCCATTCGCTGGGGCGTAATGGAGTTAATGTAAGGGCTATAGCACAAGGATCGTCAGAGTATAATATATCGGTTATCATTTCGGCCAATGATCTTTCTAAAGCGTTGAACGCCGTTCATGATGCCTTTTTTGTGCAGCTTACCAAAACCCTGCACGCCTTTTGCCTGGGTACAGGCAATATTGGCAAAACATTGTTCAATCAACTGAATGCCCATAGCGAATATCTGAAAGAACATAACGGTATACAGGTTAAAATTGCCGGCGTAAGCAATACCCGCAAAATGACTTTTAATAGCGATGGTATTTCGTTAGATACCTGGCAACAGGATCTGGAGGTATCGCCTTATCAGGCAGATTTAAAAGCATTCATTGATAAAATGAAAGAAATGAACCTGCCCAACTGCGTGTTCATTGACAATACTGCCAGCCCTGTTCCGGTAGGGTTTTACGAGGCGGTTTTCAAAGCCAATATCTCAGTTATCACCTGTAATAAAATAGGTAATTCGGCCAGCTACAAACAATATAAAACATTCAGAGATACCGCACGCCGTCATGGTGTCGATTTTTTTTACGAAACCAATGTAGGTGCCGGCCTGCCTATCATCAACACACTGAAAAACCTGATGAACAGTGGCGACAGGGTGCAACGCATTGAGGCCATATTATCCGGAACTATATCGTTCATCTTTAATAACTTTAAAGGTGATGCTAACTTTCATGATGTAGTAAAAGCGGCACAGGAAAAAGGTTATACCGAACCAGATCCGCGTGATGACCTGAGTGGAAAAGATTTTATGCGTAAAATGCTGATCCTGGCCCGCGATGCAGGCTATGCCATGGAAGAGGCCGACGTTGAAATTGAAAGCGTATTGCCTAAAGCCAGCCTGGAAGCAAAATCAGTTGACGATTTTTACGCGACGCTTAAAACAGAGGATGCCCATTTTGCTAAACTGAAAGAACAAGCCGCAAAAGATGGTAAAGTACTGCGCTATATAGGTAAGCTGGAGAATGGAAAAGTGACCATCACCCTGCAAATGGTTGATGAAAATCATCCCTTCTACATGCTATCAGGCAGTGATAATATCATATCGTTCACTACCGACAGGTATAAAGAACGTCCGCTGGTAGTAAAAGGACCCGGCGCAGGAGCCGAAGTTACCGCAGCCGGTGTGTTTGCTGATCTGATAAACCTGGGTGCTAATTAGTCCTCTGCCTCCGCCAGTTGGCGGGGAAACTATAGTAGTTGATAACAAAATGGAAGATAATAAGATACAAGAAGTAAAAGCGCCCTCATTGGTTACTTCGCCCTTAGTTGGGACAGGGGTGCATGTTTTTGCCCCGGCTACTGTGGCCAACGTAGTATGTGGTTTTGATGTGCTGGGTTTCGCGGTTAATGAACCGGGCGATGAGGTGGTAATGCGTATTACCAACAAACCGGGCATCACCATCAGTAAAATTACTGGTGATGATGGGCGGTTGCCGCTTGATCCGGCTAAAAATACGGTGAGTGTGAGTGTACAGCATTACCTGCAAAGCGTTGGGCGTACCGATATTGGACTGGATATTGAACTACACAAAAAAATGCCAATAGGCAGCGGGTTGGGTTCCAGCTCGGCCAGCACCGTGGCAGGTTTGTTTGCCATCAAAACCTTATTGGGCGATGATGCCGACCCAGCCAAGCTTTTACCGTTCGCCATGAAAGGTGAAGAGATGGCCTGCGGCCATGGGCATGCCGATAATGTGGCCCCGGCCCTGTTGGGTGGTTTTGTGCTGATCCGTAGTTATGAACCACTTGATGTGGTACGTCTGCCACACCCGGCTGGATTATATTGTGCCATTGTTTTTCCTGATGTGGATGTGCCTACACGCGAAGCCCGTCAGATTATCCGTAAAAACATACAGATGAAGGACGCGGTGACCCAATGGGGTAACATTGCGGGCCTTGTAAGCGGTTTATTTATGCAGGACATTGATCTAATAGGCCGTAGTATGAAAGATGTACTGGTGGAGCCTGTACGCTCCATGCTGATCCCCGATTTTTACAAAATGCGCGAAATGGCTATGAGCCTGGGCGCGGTAAGTTTTGGTATATCCGGCTCTGGTCCGTCTGTTTTCGCGTTCACGAAAGACGAAGAAACAGCCAGGCTCATCACTCAAAAACTGCAGCAACACTTAACCGGTCTTAAAATTGGTTCAAATACTTATGTATCCACCATCAATGATGCCGGGCCGAGGGTAATAGGCTGATATTAAGTCAAAAGTTAGAAGTCAAAACAACAAAACCACGCGTCATTGCGAGGAACGAAGCAATCCCCGACTATGCAGATCCGCTCTGTAAAGCTTAGAGATTGCTTCGTGCCTCGCAATGACGTGAGGATAAGAAAATAAAAAATGAAACTCTACAGTACCAACAACACCTTATCAGAAGTATCCTTTAAAGACGCTGTTTTTAACAGTATGCCGCAGGATAAAGGTTTATATATGCCTATCAGCATCCCTCGTTTAGATGCTGATTTTATCAATAATCTGGATAAATACACCCTGCCTGAGATCGCTTTTAAGGTAGCTCAAAACTTATTGGGCGATTCTATCCCTGAGCATGATCTGAAAGCTCTGATTGATGATGCCATTAATTTTGATGCGCCTGTTGTGAAACTGGATGACCATGTTCATGTACTGGAACTTTTTCATGGCCCGTCATTAGCTTTTAAAGATTTTGGTGCCCGGTTCATGAGCCGTGTAATGAGTTATTTTTTAGAAGAGGGCGAAAAACAGCTGGACGTATTGGTAGCTACCAGTGGCGATACCGGTGGCGCAGTAGCATTAGGCTTTTTGGGTGTTCCTAATACCCGGGTAACCATATTATACCCCCAAGGCAAAGTAAGCGGTGTGCAGGAGCAGCAGTTAACCACTAATGGCCAAAACATTCGTGCGCTGGAAGTTGACGGTACTTTTGATGATTGCCAGGCCCTGGTAAAACAAGCTTTTACCGATACGGAGCTGAATGAAAAATTCCGTTTAACATCAGCCAACTCCATCAATATAGCGCGTTTGGTGCCGCAAACTTTCTACTATTTTAATGCTTATGCACAGTTATTGAGGCAGGGTGTTAAAAAAGTGATCTTCTCGGTACCGAGTGGCAATTTTGGTAATATCGGTGCCGGCTTGCTGGCCTGGAAAATGGGGCTGCCTGTCGAAAAATTCATCGCGGCTACCAATGCTAATGATACTGTGCCTGAGTTTTTAAAGACTGGTGTTTATCAGCCAAAGCCATCTGTTGCTACTCTTTCAAACGCGATGGATGTAGGTAACCCGAGCAACTGGGTACGCATAGCCGACCTGTTTAAAGAGGATATGGATGCGTTGAAAAAACTGGTGATCGGCTTTAAATATAATGATGAAGAAACTGTAAAAGCCATTAACTGGGTTTTTGATACTTATGGTTATGTGGTTTGTCCGCATACTGCTATCGCATGGCAAGCTTTAACTGATTATCAGCACGATCATAGTAGCGTTGATACCGCGGGTGTATTTTTATCGACCGCTCATCCCTGCAAGTTCCCGGATGTTTTTAGTGAGGAGATCACTGCTAAAATTGAGATACCCGAACAGGTTAAAGAATTGCAGTCAAAAACAAAGCTGGCTGTGCCATTGAGTAAGCATTTTGATGATTTTAAAAGCTATTTATTGAATGCTGAATAAGGTAATAGCTATATTTGGAGGGCCAATTGCTATATCCATGTTCAATAAAAAAATAATTATCCTGTTTAGTTTACTTGTGGTTTGTTTAACCGCCTGCAAGTACCATACAAAGTTTACCCGCGAAGATTGGGACTATGGAGATGGTTTAGAATTCCCTTTTCGCAATAATATGGTTGACGACCTGCTCCAAAATCATAAGCTTAAGGGGCTAAAATACCAGGAGGTAATTCACCTGTTGCATCGCCCGCAATTGAGTAACACCAACGAAATGGTATACGAGATTCAGGAGATATCAAAGAAAGGTAAAACCACCTATGTTAAAAAGTTGATCCTTTCGCTAAAAGATTCGGTAGTTACCGATGCTAAAATTTACGAGCACACCGATAAAAAGCCTGCCGATAAAAAATGATCAATACCATAATTTTCGATCTCGGTGCGGTTTTGATTGATTGGAATCCGCATTACATGTATCGTACTATATTCCATGACGAACAGGAAATGAAGGATTTCCTGGCCAATATCTGTACGTCTGATTGGAATGAAGAACAGGATGCCGGCAGATCATTACAGGAAGGGACGGATATATTGGTAGCCCAATTCCCGGAGCACGAAGCCAATATTCGCGCGTTTTATAGCCGTTGGGAGGAAATGCTGGGCGAGCCTTTTCACGGAACTGTCGAGCTATTCAGGCAACTAAAAGCGAGCAATAAATATAAAATATACGCGCTAACCAACTGGTCGGCCGAAACTTTTCCGGTGGCTTTGCAGCGTTTTGATTTTTTAAACTGGTTTGATGGTATTGTAGTTTCAGGAACCGAAAAAATGCGAAAGCCTACACCAGAGTTTTATCAGCTGCTGCTTGATCGCTACCAGGTAAATTCGCAGGAAGCTCTTTTTATCGACGATAACTACCGCAACGTATTAGCCGCCGAAAAGGCAGGTATTAAAACTATCCACTTTACCTCTGCTGAGCAGTTAGCTGTTGAGCTGGAAGAGTTGAAGGTTTTATAAAGTTACTATTACACCAATTGTCATTCTGAGGAACGAAGAATCTATTCGTAAAATATGCTTGTCGATGAATAGATGCTTCACTCCGTTCAGCATGACAAAATAAAAAAAGCGTCATTGTGATCCGCCAGTCGGCGGATCGCAATGACGCTGTGTAGCGTTAACCGTCCTTACTTAATCCTACTGTTCAATTCTGATAACGGCATAGTAACCATGCGGCCAATCGGTTTTTTACCCCTGTAGGTGATCACCCTTAACGTGGTGGCATCTTTAGGCGCATCAATTGGCGCGGTGTATTTTGGATAAAACCTGTCAGGGAACGAATTATCAAAGCTGTAGTAGATATCCAATCCTTCCACTTCATTGGTCAGGGTGATCTTCAGGGTTTTATCCGCATTACGGATGGCATCAAATGACGGATCATAGGCACTTGGCGCGTATTTGGTTTCAGCTTCGTCAAAACGGGGAAATTGTTTTTCGATCTTTCCAAAAAAGTAATTCCAATTTTTCTTTTCCTTCGGCGACCATACCGATTCAGCAACGGCCATACCCCGTGGCCAGGTCATATACTCGGCCTGGCGGATGTTGTAAACCTGTTCTGTCCATAAATTAGCCTGGCCACCTTTAATCAGTTTGGCATCCACACCATCAGGTACCGGCTCAAACTCGTATGATTTACTCAGGCGCAATGAAGCATAAATATGAGTTTCATTTACGCGATCGCTTTGCATGTAGTCAAGATAAGTATAAGTTGTAGGGCTCATTACTACCTCATGGCCTTGCTTAGCTGCTTCAATACCTCCCTGTATACCTCTCCAGCTCATTACTGCTGCATTAGGACCTAAGCCACCTTCAATGATCTCATCCCAACCCATAAATTTTTTACCTTTTGATTCCACTATTTTTTCCAACCGTTTCTCAAAATAACTTTGTACCTCCTGCTGAGTTTTCAGGTTTTCTTTTGTCATCAGGGCTTTAATGGCATCACTTTGCTCCCAGAAATTCTTGGCACATTCGTCGCCGCCCAGGTGTATATAATCGAATGGAAACAATTGAGCCACTTCGGTGATCACCTTATCTAAAAAGGCATATACGTTTTCGTTGGCCGGACAAAGAGTATTGTCAACAATAGCTTTATTGTGTGGCCCGCTCCAGTCCATAAATGGTTCGCCTGAGTTAACCACATATTTATCAGCACCGGGTGTGCACGACAATTCCGGGTAGGCCACAACCGCGGCAAGACTATGTCCCGGAACATCAATTTCGGGTAATATATTTACAAACCGGTCTTTGGCATATTGTATCAGCTCCTTAATATCTTCCTGAGTATAAAAACCACCGTAGGTGCGTGGCTCATCCGCTGTTGGCGGCGTAAACGTACCAAACTGCCCTGTCTTCTTAACATTGTAGGCTCCTACGGATGTTAACTTAGGCAAACTTTTGATCTCCACACGCCAGCCTTCATCATCAGTTAAGTGCAGGTGCAGCAGGTTAAGCTTATACTTCACCATGGCATCTATATATTGCTTTACTTCGGCCTTGGTAAAAAAGTGACGTGCTACATCAAACATCAACCCTCTCCAACCAAACCGTGGGTAATCGGTAATTTCTACACAAGGCGCTACCCATTTTACATTTTTTACCTGTTCTGTACTTTCAATTTCTGCAGGTAATAGTTGCATCAAAGTTTGTACACCGTAAAATAAACCTGCGGGAGCATTGGCCCTTATTACCACCTTCTTTGCCTTTACTGATAAATTGTAACCTTCAGTACCTATCAGCGGATCGGTAGTTTTATTCAGTACCAACTTAATAGCTGCTGTTGGGGCTACACTTTTTATAGTTACCAATGAACCAGGCGCGGTAGATAGTTTTCTTTTCAGATAACTGGTTACAGGCGCAAGCTCTGGTTTTGAGCTGGCTTCAACGATAACACTTTTGGGTAACAGAAACTGACCCGCAAAGCGTGTGGATTTTACCGGTTCGGGAATGATAGACAAGCCGCTTTGTGCAACCTGGCCAAACGATAAAATACTCGCCATGCAACAGCAGAGTAATAAGGATAATTTTTTCATACAAAGGTTTTTAGAAGAATGTTTTAATTCAGGAATTGGAATGCAAATTAAACTTTTTAAATAAAATTAAAAAGTTGCAAGCTAAATTTTGTTCTTTTATATTGCATATAAATACATCCCGTACTTGCGCCTGCAAAACATACCCGATTGTATGAACCAATTAATCATTTACCGTAATAATTACAAGCTAAACCTATGGCAACTGACAGAAGAAAATTTTTAAAACAGTTTGGTACTTCGGTTATCCTCACTTCGGCATCACTTACCAGTCTGGCCGCTAAGGAAGAACATGAGCAAAGGATATTACAAGCAGAGAAACGCATAAGTTCGAACGATAAGATCAGGATAGCCACTATTGGTATGGGTATCATGGGCTTTAATGATACACGGGCGGCATTAACCGTCCCGGGAGTGGAGCTGGTAGCCTGCGCCGATCTGTACAAGGGCCGGCTGGAACGTGTTAAGGAAGTGTATGGCCCCAATATTTTTACTACATCTGATTATCAGGAGATCCTGAACCGTAAGGATATTGATGCCGTGATAGTAGCCACCAGCGATAACTGGCACAGCCCGATATCCATCGAAGCTATGCGTAAGGGTAAGGCCGTTTACAGCGAAAAGCCAATGGTGCATCACATTAGCGAGGGGCTTAATGAAATAAAAGCACAGCAGGAAACCAAAGCGGTTTTCCAGGTGGGTAGTCAGCGGGTAAGTAGTATCGCCTTTAAAAAAGCCCGCGAATTATATCAGGCGGGTGCTATAGGCAAGATCAACGCAGTTGAGGCTTCTTTTAGCAGACAAAGTGCATTGGGCGCCTGGCAATATACCATTCCGCTTGACGCTTCAGCGCAAACCGTTGGATGGGATCAATTTCAGGCCAACAGTAAAATAAAACATGCTTATGATAGTAACCGTTTTTTCAGATGGCGCAATTACCGTGAATACGGCACCGGTGTAGCTGGCGACTTGTTTGTGCACCTGCTTTCGGGCATTCATTTTATAACCGGCTCAAAAGGCCCTGAGAAAATATTTTCAATAGGCGGCTTAACCTATTGGAAAGACGGACGGAATGTGCCCGATGTAATGAGCGCGGTGATCTCCTATCCCGAAACACCGGAGCATCCTGCCTTTGAGGCCGTGCTAAGGGTTAATTTTGTAAGTGGCGAAGGTGACCGTGCATCAACCAAAATAATAGGCTCTGAAGGGGTTATTGATATGAGCGATGGCGGAGGCTTTACCATACATAAAAGTAAAATGCCGGTAGCTCCGGGTTATGGAGGTTGGGATTCATTTGAAACCTACCCTGTAGCCATGCAGAAAGCCATTGTTGAAGCGTATAATAAAAAATATTCGGCAGTTGATATGCAGGCCCCCAAAATGGATGATATTGTTTACAGAGAACCAGAGGGCTATAATGACTCGAATGATCATTTCGCCAATTTTTTTGACTCCATCCGTACCGGTAAGCCCGTAGTTGAAGATGCCGCATTCGGTTTCCGCGCGGCTGCCCCCTGCCTGGCCTGTAATGATAGCTATTTTGAAGGTAAGGTTATTAAATGGGATCCGATAGGTATGAAGTTGGTGTAGGGGGATTTTTAGACAAAGGATAAAAGGGCCTGAATGTAAGAATCAAAATAATAGATACAAGAAATAACAGAAACGCGTCATTGCGAGGTACGAAGCAATCTCTACATAGGCAGGTCGATCATGTAAGGTCTGAACTGTTCTATTCACTCTGTATAGTATAGAGATTATTAATGTTGTGTTTGTTTTTATTAGGTATTAATGAGCTCCCTCTGGTCGGTTGTCTTCGTACCTCGCAATTGACGGGATGTTTTTGTTTTAATGTATGATCTGTCTTTCAATAAAAAAGGCTTTAGAAAACTTCCAAAGCCTTTTTAATATACGGTTAATCAACAATTAACCACCATGTTGTTCTTCGTGAATTTCTTCTTCCCTGAACAGTTTGGCGCTGAAATAGTCATTATTCATGCGGGCAATGTTGGTTAGCTTAATTTCCTTAGGACATTCTGCTTCGCAGGCACCGGTATTGGTACAGTTACCAAATCCTTCCTCGTCCATTTGGGCTACCATGGATTGTGCACGGCGATAACGCTCAGGCTGGCCTTGCGGCAATAAACCCAATTGCGTGATCTTGGCCGATACAAACAGCATGGCCGATGCATTTTTACAGGCTGCAACACAAGCGCCGCAACCAATACAGGTAGCAGAGTTAAAGGCCTCATCAGCAATAACCTTAGGGATCAGGAGGGCATTGCCATCAGGAACACCTCCTGTATTTACTGATACGTAACCACCAGCTTGCTGTATCCTGTCGAACGCAGCACGATCAACCGCCAAATCCTTTACAATCGGGAACGCGGTTGCGCGCCATGGTTCAATTGTAATGGTTTCGCCATCATGAAAGCTGCGCATATGCAGCTGGCAGGTGGTAATGGCACGTTTAGGACCGTGCGGGTGGCCATTGATATATAATGAGCACATACCGCAAATACCTTCGCGGCAATCATGATCAAAGTGTATAGGCTCATCACCCTTAAGGGTAAGACCTTCGTTAACAACGTCAAGCATTTCAAGGAATGACATATCAGGCGAAATACCTTCGGCCTTGTAGGTCACAAATTTACCCGCTGTTTGAGCGTTTTTCTGGCGCCATACTTTAAGCGTCAGGTTCATATTTCCGTTCATTCTTTCTAGATTTGAGATATGAGATATGAGAATTGAGATATTTGTTTGTTTACTGGTTCAGTAACATTTTTTGAAATGCATAATTCATTTTTTGCAATTCTTCAATCTGTTTAAGCAAGTCATTCAACAAATCATCTTTTAATAAATTTAATTTATTTGATATAATCAATTGTGTTTGTAACTCATAAGCAGATCCGTTGGCTATGCCTAAAAAGTTACAAAATTCCTTTTTTGAATTTCTCCCTGCTCCTTCTGCAATGTTTGAAGAAATTGAAACCGAGGCTCGCCTTATCTGGCTTGTTAATCCAAACCGTTCATCGGCTGGATAACTTACGGTAGCTTTATATACATCTACCGCCAGATCAATTGCTTTTTGCCAAATTTTCAATTCCTTTAGATTATGCATTTTGTTTAGATATGAGATTTTAGATATGAGATAAGAGACTTTCTATTTGCTTTAGTAGAATATTTGTCTCAGATCTCATATCTCACGTCTCAAATCTATTTAAGCGTAATTCCTTTGTGATAAATGCACCGATTCAAATACCAGTTGCTCTTTGTGCAGTTCTTCGGGTTGGCTTTCACCTTTAAATTCCCATGCTGCAACAAATGCAAAGTTCTCGTCATCGCGCTTTGCTTCACCGCCTTCTGTTTGTGATTCTACCCGGAAGTGACCACCGCATGATTCACGGCGCATTAAAGCGTCATCAACCATTAGTTCGCCCAGTTCAATAAAATCGGCAACACGTCCGGCTCTTTCCAATGAAGCATTCACCTCTTCGTTTTCGCCAACAACTTTGGCGTTTTTCCAAAAATCAACCTTTAGGGCTTTTATCAGTTCTTTGGCTTTTATCAAGCCCTCTTCGGTGCGGGCCATGCCGCAATATTCCCACATAATGTGGCCAAGATCGCGGTGGTAGGCTTCGGCCGTTTTGGTGCCGTTTAATGCCAGTAATTTATTTACGTGGTCCAGTACGTCTTTTTTCGTTTGCTCAAAGGCGGGGTGGCTGGTATCAACCTTTTTAGGGCCGATGGTAGCCAGGTAATCGCCCAGGGTATAAGGAATCACGAAGTAACCGTCAGATAAGCCCTGCATCAAAGCAGATGCTCCAAGGCGGTTAGCGCCGTGATCACTGAAGTTACACTCGCCCAAGGCGTAAAGGCCCGGTACGTTGGTACTTAAGTTATAATCAACCCACAGACCGCCCATGGTATAGTGTACGGCCGGGTAAATACGCATGGGTTGTTTGTATGGGTTCTCGTCGGTGATCTGTATGTACATATCAAACAAGTTACCATACTTGGCTTTAACAGTTTCTTCGCCAAGGCGTTTAATAGCATCGGCAAAGTCAAGAAATACAGCAAAGCCTGATGCGCCTACGCCGCGACCATCTTCAACCATTTCCTTGGCGTTGCGTGAAGCCACATCGCGCGGAACAAGGTTACCGAAGGCTGGGTATTTACGCTCCAGGAAGTAATCACGGTCATCTTCTTTAACCTGATCAGCTTTTAACAAGCCTTTACGCAGCTGCTCAGCTATTTCAGGTGTTTTTGGCGCCCAAACCCGACCATCATTACGTAATGATTCTGACATCAATGTCAATTTCGACTGGTGATCGCCGGTTACCGGGATACAGGTTGGGTGAATTTGAGTATAGCAAGGGTTACCGAAGAAAGCGCCGCGTTTGTGGGCTCTCCATGCTGCGGTAACGTTTGAACCGATAGCATTTGTTGACAGGTAAAACACGTTGCTATAACCACCTGTACATAATAATACCGCGTGGCCTGCGTGTGATTCAATTTCGCCGGTGATCATGTTGCGGGTAACAATGCCCTTGGCATGGCCATCAACTACAACCACATCAAGCATTTCGGTGCGGGTATACATTTTTACTTTACCGGCATGTATCTGGCGGTTAAGCGCCGAGTATGCACCTAACAGTAATTGTTGTCCCGTTTGACCACGTGCGTAAAATGTACGTGATACCTGCGAACCACCAAACGACCGGTTATCCAATAAACCACCATACTCACGGGCAAAGGGAACACCTTGTGCTACGCATTGGTCAATAATATTTACGGATACTTCGGCAAGACGATACACGTTGCCTTCGCGGGCACGGTAATCACCACCTTTAATGGTATCGTAAAATAAGCGGTAAACGCTGTCGCCATCATTCTGATAGTTTTTTGCTGCATTAATACCACCCTGTGCCGCAATAGAGTGCGCACGGCGGGGGCTATCCTGGAAACAAAAAGATTTTACGTTGTAACCCAGCTCGGCCAATGAAGCCGCGGCCGAAGCTCCTGCCAAACCCGTACCCACAATAATAATATCGTATTTACGCTTGTTGGCCGGGTTAACCAGCTTCAGGTTAAATTTATGCTTGCTCCATTTTTCGGCTAATGGGCCTTGAGGAATTTTAGCATCTAAACTCATTTCTCGTATAATTTATATTAGTGAGTGGCTGATGTAACTCAACCATTTAACTTAATCAACTTAAATTAACCTTTGTGTGCAAAAAAGTAGTACACCGGCATAAGGGCAAATCCTAAAGGTATAATAACCGCAAAGAACCATGCACCAATACCATATACTATAGGTGTATACTTACGATGTACCCAACCTAACGTACGGAATGCACTCTGGAAACCGTGTAACAGGTGGAATGATAATGCACCCATGGCTATTACATAAATCAATACATACCAGATGTTACCAAAGGTATGCGTTACACGTGCATGCAGATCTTTCAGCCTTACTATTTCCACATTGTTTTCGGTAGAAACTGAGTGGCTGAAATCGGCGGATACCGGTGTGTAGGCCGACTCCGTAGTTATGCCTGTGGCCAAATCTGTACGGTACTCTTTAAAGTTAACTTCGTTGGTGTATTTGTACTTGAACCAGAAATCGCCCATGTGAATTACCAAAAACACAAATAAAATAGAACCCAACAGCCCCATATTTTTTGATGACCAGCTAGCATCTGACTTGGCCGCTACAGCGTAACCCACCGGGCGTGCCTTGCGGTTTTTTATCGTTAAGATAATAGCATACAATGCATGTACCAGTATTGACAGGTATAAGATGTACGCGATAACTTCGATAGGTGGAAAGTGTGTCAGGAAGTTTGCATACACATTAAAACCAAAACCATTATCGTTGCTAAACAACAGCAGGTTGCCTCCAAGGTGTACTATTAAAAAAGTACACAAAAACAAGCCTGTTAAAGCCATGATCAGCTTTTTTCCCAGCGATGAGTTAAAGGTTTGTTTAAATTCGCTCATTATGAAATAGATTTATTTTAGGCAAAAGTATTTATTATATGCCAAAAGATAGAAATGCTTTTGGCTTATTGCCCGCGAAAAGTCTATTTAGAATCAATCTAAGAAATTACATTCAAATTACACTGTATTTACCTATGGGTCATGCCGAATTTATTTCGGCATCCCACCTGTCGAGTATTCAACGTATAGGTTAGCTTGTCTCGTGAGATCCTGATCCGTCAGCCTACGGACAGGATGACTTCACTTTTTGATTGTTAATGGTGATTAATCAATAGCAATCACTTTATCCTTCAAAACAGCAAATATCCTATCGGTTTTTTGGCTGCGGATGGCAACTTTGCCGGTAAACTGCCCAAAAGATGGTAATACCGCCTGCTTACCGCTAAAGGCAAAGCAGGGTAAGGTAAGCTGTTGTCTGCCCCGGCCGCTTAAACAAACCCCCGGATGGATATGCCCGCAAAAAACATAGCTAGCTATGTTTTTTAACTGATCATCAGGTATTGGGTGATGCAGCATCAGGAATGGGCCTATCAATAACTCGTCATGCAGTTCAATATTTAATTGTTGGTAATGGCTGTCGGCTATAATATCATGGTTGCCCCTGATCAGGATGATCTGCAGGGCGGGGAATTGACTGCGCCAAAGTATGAACCAATCCCAGTCGTTATTCATATCACTATGGAACAGATCGCCCAGGAACAATAGCTTTTCGGGTTTATACTCATGTATCAGATCTGAGAGGGTAGCCAGATCGCTTTGTTCCATATCCCGGGGTACGGCAATGCCGGCCTTACGGAAGTGACCTACCTTGCCAAGGTGCACATCGGCAATAATCAATGCCTTTTGCTGCTCCCAATAAATTGCTTTTTGAGGTAGCAGAATAAGCGTTTGCTCAAGTAAGTTGAATGGAGTTGCCGCACTGATCATCATACAAAACAAAGTTAAAATTTATTTTTAGAGATGGGGAAGTGGCCAATTCTACTGTTTTCCAACAATTGGGTTCCATTTGTTTCTTAAAACGGATTCTAAATGAGGCACAATAACATCATAATTTATAACGTCCATTTTTAAAGCCTGCACCCTAAAGGTTTTGCCATATAGATTTTTGCGGGCTTTAAGTTTCATGGCAAATGTTGTTTTATCCAGATCTTTTAATAGATGTTCATTAATCCTGCTACCTACATTTTTACTTTTACCAATATATAATGGAATCCAATCAGTAATTTGTGTGTGTGCCCGGACTCTTATCTTTTTAATACCAGGAACCCATTGTTTATGGTAATCTTTATCTTTCCAGAGAGCAGTAAATGCGTTCATCCATGTTAATGTATCGGTGTCGAAGTCGGTGTTTTTAATTTCGAAAAAGTATATGCCTGGGTAACTGTGACTCTTATCACAAATTTCATTTATATCTTCCTTCAGTTCGAATTCACAAATTTTTTCGAAATTCAATAGTTCCGCGATGGAATTAAGTTTAAGTAACTCGGCACTTACAATAGTGTCAATAGCTTGTATGGTTATTTCAGAATCCATTATTAATTTAAGGTTAGGAGATTCGAAATTACAAATAAATCTTACTGCATTATCAGGGATAGCATTTTCTCAAGGTGTTTGCACGCTTACGGGGATCTTAAACTTAACAACATATAAAACAACATCATAAATTTCTTCTTACTTTTACGCCAACCAATACGGTTTTACATGAGTAATACCTTTAACCGACCAATCCGTGTTTTAGTTGCCAAAGTAGGTCTTGACGGGCATGACCGCGGCGCACGCATCATTGCTACATCTCTGCGCGATGCTGGGATGGAGGTAATTTATACAGGTCTGCGCCAAACTCCCGAAATGGTGGTGAACACCGCCCTGCAGGAAGATGTGGATGCTATAGGCATATCCATATTATCAGGTGCGCACATGACCGTTTTTCCCAGGATCATTAAACTGCTGAAGGAAAAGGAAATGGGCGATGTGCTGCTTACCGGCGGCGGTATTATACCCAATGATGATATGCTGGAGCTAAAACAGCAGGGAGTAGGCGAACTTTTTCCGCCCGGAACCAGCACCCAGGACATTGTTGCCTATATTACAGGCTGGGTACATGAACACCGTAATTTTTAAATAGTTGACCAATGGAATTTCAAAATTTACTGATAGAATACAAAGAGCGCATCCAATACATTATTATAAACCGCGAAAGCAAACTTAACGCGCTTAATAAAGATATACTTGCCGAACTGCACGTTGCTTTTTCTGAAGCTTTTAAAAATCCGGCCGTGGGTGGTATTATTATTACCGGTGCAGGTACTAAAGCTTTTGTAGCCGGTGCCGATATTAGTGAATTTGCCAACTTTGATGTAAAACAAGGCACTGCCCTTGCCCATGAGGGACAAAGCAATGTATTTAACCTGATTGCTGATGGCAGTAAGCCGGTTATTGCGGCTATAAATGGTTTTGCCCTTGGCGGTGGTTTAGAACTGGCTATGGCCTGCCATATACGTATAGCCTCTGAAACGGCTAAAATGGGTTTGCCCGAAGTAACCCTGGGTTTAATTCCCGGTTATGGTGGTACCCAGCGCCTAACTCAATTGATAGGTAAAGGGAAAGCCCTGGAGATGATTCTTACTGCTGATATGATAACCGCTGTGGAGGCCCAACAGTTTGGCCTGGTTACACATGTGGTTTGCCAGGAAGATCTACTGATCAAGGCCGAAGAGTTATTACAGAAAATACTATTACGTGCACCGCTGGCCCTTGCAGCCGCTATCCATGCGGTGAACGCCGGGTTTACCGATGGTGTAGATGGGTACGGAATTGAAATTGCAGAATTTGGGAAATGCTTTGGTACCAAAGATTTTAAAGAAGGGGCTGCCGCCTTTTTAGGTAAACGCAAAGCAGAGTTTAAAGGAGAGTAATCTGTTAAATAAATATTAATGCAGGGAGACACATGTAATGTGTCTCTACAAAAAAGGCATGTAGAAACGCATCACATGCGTCTCCCGTCAGATTCTTGCTCAGTCAAGGCAACTGAAAAGGCGATAATGTTGCCGACAACACCTCAAAATCGATGGTTTAACAAACCATATTCAACATGAAGAAATTATTAAGTTTACAGTTTAGGTATGTTAGGTAATCTATTTTTACAATAGACTGACTAATGTACCCGTTTGGTCAAAAAATAAATCGCTGTTAATCAATTGATTAAATATTCGTGACTTTAGGATGAAAAATCATATATGATTCTGTGCTTTACTTTGCATTGTGTTTAAAAAACATATATCAAAAACACACAATTGTTATGAAAAATACATTTAAAATTTCAGCCCTGGCTTTAGCATTTGCAGCATTTGCATTTAGCGCAAAAGCCCAAACAACTACCCCTACTACTACATCTACTTCAACTACTACTACTCCAGGCGGTATCCGTTACAGCATTGGTGTTGATGCCGGTATCCCGGTTGGTAACTTCAAAGACAACTACAAATGGAACTTAGGTGGTTCGGTACAAGCAGATATCCCGGTTCTTTCAAATCAATTATTTGTTACTGTTAACGCTGGTTACAATAACATTTTTGGTAAAAAAGATATCGATGGTATTGCTGGTAATGACGCAACTGCTTTTCACTTAATACCTGTAAAAGCTGGTTTAAAATACTTCATTATTCCAAACTTTTATGTTCAAGGTGAAGCTGGTGCAGCATTTTTGTTAAACAGAAAAGATGTTGGTGTTGACAAATCAACCGCATTTGTTTATGCTCCTCAAATAGGTGTTCAGTTCCCAGTTAGCGCAAGCAGCTTTATTGATGCAGGTATTCGTTACGAAGCAACTACTAAATACACCACAGGTGTTGATAACAGCAAAGTAAGCTTTATCGGTCTACGTGTAGCGTACGGGTTTTAATATGACCCTACTTATACCTATAAACAAAAAGGGAGGTCAATTGACCTCCCTTTTTGTTTAACGCTTTTTTGATTTTAAAAGCCCGTTTTTAAACAAAAGCTACATAAATTAGCAACATTGTTTGTAACTTGACGCGTTTTAACACATTTACCGTTTACCATTATTGCTTTTATGAAGAAAATCCTCATCATTGATGATGAAGTTAATGTGGCTTTATTGCTATCCAAGTTTTTAACTCGCAATGGCTTTGATGTAAGTACCGCTTCAAGTGGTACAAGCGGTATGGAGGCCCTTAAAAATAACGAGTTTAATTTGGTACTGTGCGATTTCAGGCTGGAAGATACAGATGGCCGCGAGATGCTCAGAAATATAAAAAATCAATACCCAAAAACGGGGGTTATTATTATTACTGGTTACTCAGATATAAAAATGGCGGTTGAGCTTATCAAAATGGGCGCCTACGATTACATTACCAAGCCGCTATATCCTGACGAAATATTAAATACCATTAACAAAGCTTTTGAAACCCATAATGCCCTGGTTGAGGATACAGAAAGCAATGATATAATTGTTGATAAATCAAAAAGCAAGGATAATAAAAAACAAGCTTTTGCCAACGAATTTGTTGCCGGCAACAGCAAGGCATCAAAAGAGCTGCTGCGCCAGATAGAATTGGTGGCCCCCACCAACTACAGTGTAATTATATTGGGCGAAAGCGGTACCGGTAAAGAATCGGTGGCCCAAAGCATCCATTTGAACAGCCCGCGGCATAACCAGCCCTTTATAGCTATGGATTGCGGTTCATTAACAAAAGAGCTGGCAGCAAGCGAGTTTTTTGGTCACGAAAAAGGATCATTCACCGGGGCCTTATACACCAAAATTGGTCACTTTGAAATGGCTAATGGCGGTACCTTGTTTTTAGACGAAGTGGGCAACCTATCATACGAGATACAAGCGGCCCTGCTGCGTACTGTTCAGGAACGAAGAGTGAAAAGAATAGGCAGTACCAAGGAAATTGATCTGGATGTACGTATTATTATAGCCACTAATGAAAGCCTGCAGGATGGTATACAAAAAGGCAAGTTTAGGGAGGATTTGTATCATCGTTTTAATGAATTTACCATATATATGCCGCCATTACGTGAACGTGGCAATGATATTATGCTGCTGGCTGAGCATTTTTTAAAGATAGCCAATAATGAGCTGGGGCGTAATGTAACCACATTTTCGCCCGAAGTTATTGACTGTTTTATGCACTACAGGTGGCAGGGGAATATCCGCGAACTAAAAAACGTGATCAGGCGGGCGGCTTTGTTAACCGAGGATAATGAGATTACCATGAAGGCGTTGCCGTTGGAAATTTCAAACTTTAAAACGCCCTCATTTGATCAGCCTTTTACACCAGTTTATGAAGTGCCTGAGGCAAAGGAAGCGCGTCATGATCTTAAAAACGCGGCGCTCGAGGCTGAGTACGAAACTATTATTAAAGTTTTAAGAGAGGTCAATTTTAACAAAACAAAAGCCGCGGAAATATTAAACATTGACCGTAAAACATTATATAATAAAATGAAGGCTATAAACCTTAAATAAAATGGAAGAGCAGCAGAAAGGGATAAGCAACGATAACCTGAGGGCGTTAAAACATGATGTTAGAAATCAGCTTTCAAACATCTATTTGGCGTTAGAGCAGCTTAAATACGAAATACCTGATCCATCTGCCGATTGTTTATTTTATATAGATACCATAGCCGCCAGCTCAACCCGGATAAATACATTGCTTAACAGTACAGATTAGTTTTTTTAGTATCAAATAGCTAGCATCAAGACAGCTGCATTTGTTTTAGGATAGCTGCAAAAAGAATCGTGATACCTGATACTAGCTACTTGATATTAAATTGTAGAACGTTATAAAAACAATTTTATCAGGGCATCTGTACAACTAAGGTCTTGATACTTGATACTAAAACTTGATACTCTATCATGTCAATTTTCAACTATAAACAGCGTAACAATATCATCCTGGTAAGTATCATTGTACTGGGCTGTTTTTTGCTTTATGCGCTTAGTGGTTTATTCAGCTCAATACTGGGGGCCATTGTGCTGTTTACCATTTTCAGGCCTTTGTATATCAACCTGGTCGAAAAAAGAGGCTGGAACAAAGTATTGGTTGCCCTGCTTATTATTTTTGCCTCGCTGGTGGTTATTGTAATTCCATTTCTGTCGTTAAGCATTATGGTGGTGGGTAAAATATCCAGTATCAATATCAAATCATTACCAATTGATCAATGGACCACAAAAATTGATGCCTTTGCCGCGTCAAATCTTAACCAGCCCCGGTTTGCCGAAAACACGCTGCAAAAGTTAGGTACATTCGCCACCGAACTATTTCCATCCATATTGAGCAGTGCCGCAAACATTATCATCACCTTGCTGGTGTTGTATTTTTTGTTGTACTTTATGCTCACCCAGATCAGGGAGTTTGAGGCCGGTTTATTAAAGTATGCTCCGTTTAGGGAACAGCACGCATTAAAATTTGCCGCGGCCCTACGCGATTCTACCTATTCTAACGTTTTAGGACAGGGAATAATAGCAATTACACAAGGGGCGTTGCTGGCTATGGGTTTTTACGCCTTACAGATTCCGGATGCGGTGTTTTGGGGAGTTATAGGAGCTTTTATTTCGTTTTTACCGGTGGTAGGGGCACCCACACTATGTATACCTGCAAGTATTATACTATTTGCACAAGGACATAACTGGCAGGGAGTTGCCATATTGGTTTATGGCTTGCTGTTTATTGGCAACATTGATAATGTTTTACGCATGATCATCAACAAGCGGATAGCCAATACCCACCCCATTATATCAGTAATTGGAGTATTTATAGGTTTGCCGCTTTTTGGAATTTTGGGTTTGGTTTTTGGCCCGGTATTATTGTCGTATTTTTTATTATTGCTGGAGATATATGAAACCAACAGAATGGCGGCCGATAGACTGGAGCGTATACGCACACCAGAGAATTAAGGGTAGATATTGAACACTTTTGTGAACAACGAAACCAAAACGCCATCAGTCAAAAAAATAATTTATACAGCAAATACAGACAAAACAGCCGATTTACGATATTTGGCAAGATATTTAGTCATATTAAAATGAATGTTCAACTTAAAATTATATTACAATGAATGATAACACAAAAGTAGTTGTTGCATTGCTTGCAGGCTTGGCAGCAGGAGCAGCTTTAGGAATTTTATTTGCACCTGATAAAGGTGGCGAAACACGCGATAAGCTTACAGAATCATTAAAAAACCTGGGTGATTCAATTAAAGAAACCGCAGCAGCCGAAATCGATAACCTGGTAGGATTAAAAGATAAGGTGGTTGAAAATATAAAATCAAAAATCAGGGGTGCCGAAGAAGAATATCAGGACGACCTTGAACATGCATAATTTAATATCAAGTATGAGTATCAGGTAGCTAGTATCAAGACAGCTGCATTTGTTTAAGATGCCTGCAAAAAGTCATGATACTTGATACTAGCTACCTGATACCAATTACTGCCTTTTATACATACACCTATGGAAGATAAAAAAGAAACACCACCACCACTACCGCCAATTGTTGATCAGTTAAAAGAATACGCCGAAACACGCTTTAAGCTTTTAAAATATGAGGCTATTGAAGGTGGAACTTCAATTTTAGCAAGCGTAATTACGGATGCCATTACTGCTATAAGTATGGTACTGGCTTTTATGTTTGCCAGTTTGACTTTAGCTTTTTATTTGGGCCATGTACTGGGTGAGGATTGGATGGGTTTTGGGTGCGTAGCGCTTATTTATTTAATAATTGCGGTTGTGATAAAGCTCAATAAAGAACGCATTGAAAAGCCGCTTGTTAACCTTTTTGTTCAAAAATTATTTAAAAAGTAAAGCCATGGACTTCCAAATAAAGAACATTAACGATCTGCAGGAAGAAATTTCCAGGATTCGCGTTATTGAAGATCGACAGGCAACTGCATTAGCTGCACGTTTTAGCAGCCCATCAGCTATTTTTTCAAGTTTCATTTCCCTGATAAATAGTGGTGTTAAGGACGATGGCGAAAAACATCCGAGCATTTTTAACCAGGATTTTTTAGGTTTGCTGTCACGAATTGTATTGCCGGTTACCTTAAATAAAACCCTGTTTAAAAAATCAAACTTTTTAGTTAAAACATTGGTTGGCCTGGTATCGCAAAAAGCATCAAATTATATTAGCGGTGATGCGGTTCACGGCATATGGGATAAGGTAAAATCGGCTGTTCACGAAGTGCTTACTAAAAAGAAACCGGATACATCCAATAAAACTACTCCGCGGATACCACCACCGGTAGTAATGTAATTTGCGTGGCCCCTGTTGCCTGGTTCTGGCTCCAGTTTCCTGTTACCTGGTTCAGGTTTTTACCGGCAACTTGCAACCGGTTACCCGGTCCTTTAAAAGATCCTGTCAAAAAAAAACCAAAGTTTCACAATTTACAGAAAAGGTTATTTTTGCACTTTATTAAAAAAAGTGGGAAAAGATAAATTAAAGCGCTTTGCTGAGATAGACACCTTTAGCAATGTATTACAGTTAGATGCCGGCAAGCCTTTTAAAGGCGAGTGGAGCAAAGGGGTTTTTAAAAACAACAATCCGGTAGTTTTGGAGCTGGCCTGCGGTAAAGGCGAATATACCGTGAACCTGGCCACTCTGTTTCCTGATAAAAATTTTATTGGTATTGACTATAAAGGCAACCGCATTTGGCGCGGGGCCAAAACCGCGCTGGAAGAAAATGTGCCTAACGTAGCCTTTTTACGTATACAGATTGAAAACCTGCTGGATTATTTTGCCGATGGCGAGGTTGATGAGATCTGGATAACCTTCCCCGACCCACAACCCCAGTTAAGCCGCGAAAAAAAGCGCCTTACCTCTCCCCGCTTCTTAAATAAGTATATTGAGATATTAAAACCGGGCGGATGTGTTAATTTAAAAACGGATAATGATGGTCTGCATGCTTATACTGCCGAAAAAATTGAGGAGCTAAAACTAAAGCAGCACGTTAAAACGGAAGATCTTTACCATTCACCTTACGCCGATGAGGTGCTGTCAATCAAAACATATTACGAGAAAAAATATTTAAAGGATAACAAAAACATTAACTATCTTAAGTTTTCTTTTGCTTAAAGTGCCTGGTTTATAGTGAAGCTTTAAGCCTTATGCATTTAGCTTTAATCATGGACGATATTAATTTTTTTGATAAAGTGTACCAGGTTGCCCGGCTCATCCCGCCAGGGAGGGTAACCTCATACGGCGCAATTGCCGCCTACCTTGGTACCAGGGGTTCATCGCGCATGGTGGGGTATGCCATGCAGGCAACTGGCAAAGTGGTGCCCAAAGTGCCAGCCCATCGGGTAGTGAATCGACAGGGTCTGCTCACTGCCAAATTTCATTTTGGCGGCAACCTGATGGCCGAACTGCTGGAAAGTGAGGGCGTACAGGTAAAAGACGACCAGGTGCAGGATTTTAAAACCGTATTCTGGGATCCGTCAATTGAGCTTGCGTTATAGCATTTGCAACAACTCCATCCGGTTGCCAAACGGATCGATAAAGGCAAAGCGTTCACGGCCGGGAATTAAAGGTTCTTCTACTATTTCAACATGGTTATTTTCCAGGTGCCTGCGTGCGGTTACAACATCGGTAACCTCAAAGGCCGTATGCCTGATGGAGGAGGGATGCTGCTCCTCAACACCAATATGCAGCTCAATATCGGCCACTTTAAACCAATACCCGGCAGATGAGAATACATCAGGTCTTTCTATCGGTTGCAGGCCAATAATGTTGGTGTAAAACAACCGTGCTTCCTCCAGTCTGTTGGGCGGAACGCAGATATGTATATGGTCGGCACGTTTAAAATTGATCATAAGTGAAATTTACTCATCCTCTGCGAAGGTAAGCACATAGTTATTATTATCTTTTATAGAAAACTCTGTAGCTCCATAAAAAGTAGTCTCCAGGCCTTTCAGTACAGGCACCAGATCTTTAATCTGATCAAAAAACTGACGGATATCCTTAAGTTTAATGTATAAAAGCAGCGAACCACCATCCTGTCTGCTAATGTCAGGCAGCTCTTCACCCAGACTCACAAAGGTTTGAAACATAAAGGTAACATTGCCTTTGGTCATCATTGCCCAGATGAGGTCGTTACCGGTTTCGGGCACCGTAACTACCGGGCTAAAGCCCAGCAGCTGGTAAAATTTAATGGTTGCGTTAATGTCTTTAACAAAAATATTAGGCGCTAAACTATCCATGACTTTTCTGATTATCCTGTAAAAATTATTTTAAAACTCTTGGGATAAAAATAAATATTTATACCTTTAAATGCTAATTAAATTAGTAATATTATAGCAATAAAAAGAACACATTATCTCCCATGGGAAAACTAATAGAAGAATTTGATGCCTATCGTACCAAAATGAACGACAGGATCATGGAAACGGCTAATACCAATATCAAACGCTTTTTTGCATTAGACACCACCTCTTATGCCGAAGGCGCACTTGACGTTAAAACCAAAGAGATGCTTGGCCTGGTGGCCAGTATGGTTTTGCGTTGTGATGATTGCATTAAATATCACCTGGGCAAATGCTACGAGGCTGGTGTAAAGCACGATGAACTGAACGAGGTATTCATGATTGCCAATCTGGTAGGTGGTTCTATCGTGATCCCCCATTACCGCAGGGCGGTGGAGTATTGGGATGAGTTAAATGAGGCTTAGCAAGTAACGGGTTGTTGTAAGTAATTAGAAAGTTAATTTTAACCCCAAATACAAACACCACCACGTCATTGCGAGGCACGAAGCAATCATCTCTACGGAGGCAGATCAGTTATGCCAGGTTTTACTGTTCTATTTGCTCTGTGCAGCATAGAGATGATTGCTTCGTGCCTCGCAATGACGTGTTTTATAATTTTTTAACCAATAAATTATGTCAACTAAACAACTAACCCGCTGCTCCTGGGCCGGTACCGACCCTTTGTACATGGAATACCATGATAAAGAATGGGGGAAAACCACTCATGATGATAAGGTACTGTTTGAGTTCCTGATATTAGAATCAGCACAAGCCGGTTTAAGCTGGATCACCATTTTACGCAGGCGCGAAGGGTACAGAAAGGCGTTTGCTGATTTTGATGTAAAAAAGGTAGCGGCTTTTATTGATGAGGATGTTGAACGGTTGATGCAGGATGCAGGCATTATCCGTAACAGGTTAAAAATTTTGGCTGCTATCAACAACGCGAAGTTGTTTATACAAGTGCAAAAGGAGTTTGGCTCGTTTGATAAATACTTGTATAGCTTTATGCCCGATGGTAAGCCGCTCATCAATCATCCCGAATGGAGCATACCGGCAAGTACTCCTATATCCGATGCCATAAGCAAGGATATGAAAAAACGGGGCTTTAAGTTTTTTGGTACCACCATTTGCTACGCCTATATGCAGGCCACCGGTATGGTGAACGACCACCTGGCCAGTTGCGATTTTAAATAACACTAATTGGCAAAAATATTATCGAATAACACAAATTAAAATGGGCACTAATTTCCCCTAATTGCACGAATTAATTATAGAATCAATAAATAATTTCTTTGTTAGCATAAATACTATTTTTGCATGAACCCATTTGTATCGGAAAGCCAAGGTGCTAGTATTCGTGTAATTCGAATGAATTCGTGCAATTAGTGAAAATATCATGAAAAAACTATTTCTTTTGGATGGCATGGCCCTTATTTACCGGGCGCATTTTGCTTTAAGTAAAAGTCCACGGTTTACCTCGGGCGGATTAAATACCTCGGCGGTTATGGGTTTTACCAATACCCTGCTTGAGGTGTTAAAAAAAGAAAAGCCAACGCACATGGCCGTAGTATTTGATACCGAGGCGCCAACCGAACGCCATACTGATTATGCGGATTACAAAGCCCACCGCGAGACCATGCCCGAAGACCTTTCCAAGGCCCTACCCTATGTAATTAAGGTGATATTGGGTTTTAATATCCCGGTTATTACTTCTGATGGCTATGAGGCTGATGATATTATAGGCACCCTGGCCAAAAAGGCCGAGCAAAAGGGCTACCAGGTTTACTGCATGACCCCTGATAAGGATTTTGCGCAGCTGGTATCCGAAAATATCCGTATCTATAAACCGGCCCGCATGGGTAACGAAATGGAGATACTGGGTGTTAAGGAGGTGTTGGAAAAATGGGAAATAGAACGCGTAGAACAGGTAATTGATATTTTGGGTTTATGGGGTGATGCTGTCGACAACATTCCCGGTATCCCGGGCATTGGCGAAAAAACAGCCAAAGCCCTCATCAAGCAATATGGCTCGATGGAGGAGATTATTGCCCATAGCCACGAGTTAAAAGGTAAACAGCGTGAAAACGTGGAGAATTTTGCGGAGCAGGGCCTGCTATCTAAAAAGTTAGCTACCATTCTGTTGAATGTACCTGTTGAACTGGACGAAGAAGGGTTGGAAATGGGTGCGCCAAGTAAAGATCTGCTGGAGCCACTTTTTGCCGAGTTGGAATTCCGTACCCTGGGCCGGCGCGTTTTTGGCGACGATTTCAGCGTTACCGAAATGAAGGCCGTTTCGGTGCAAACCGATCTGTTTGGCGATCCTGTAGCCACCGCCCGCACCACCATGACGGTTGATGTAGAGGATATTTATGAAGCGCCCGCCATCGCCTCAAAAAACATTGACAATGTACCACACCAATATCACCTGGCCGATACATTTGAAAAACGTGCCGAACTGATAGCCTTATTGTTGCAACAACAAAGCATTTGCTTTGATACCGAAACTACAGGCACTGATGCTAATAATTGTGAACTGGTGGGGCTTTCCTTCGCCATAAAAGCAGGCGAGGCATGGTATGTGCCCGTTCCGGCCAATCAGGATGAGGCAAAAAGCATAGCAACGGAATTTAAGCCGGTGTTGGAAAACGAAAAGATAGAAAAAGTAGGCCAGAACATAAAGTTCGATATCCTGGTATTGAAATGGTACGGTGTACAGGTAAAAGGCAGCCTGTTCGATACCATGATGGCGCACTATGTGATTGACCCGGATACCCGTCATGGCATGGATATCCTGTCAGAAAATTACCTGGGTTATAAACCTGTTTCCATCACTACGCTTATTGGGCCTAAGGGAAAGAACCAGGGCAATATGCGCGATGTGGAGATCGAAAAGATCAAAGAATACGCCTCCGAGGATGCGGATATTACCCTGCAGCTTAAAAGCGTTTTCGAGCCCAAATTAAAGCAGGTAGAAAGCGAAAAACTGATCAACGAGATAGAACACCCACTGATATATGTACTGGCCGATATGGAGTTTGAAGGGGTTAAAATTGACCATGATACGCTGCGCGAATTTTCCAAACAATTGGAAACCGATATTGCCGGGTTTGAGAAAACGGTATATGAAAAAGCGGGTGTACGGTTCAACATCGCATCGCCAAAACAACTGGGCGAAGTGCTGTTTGAAAAGCTGATGCTTGATCCAAAGGCCAAGAAAACCAAAACCGGTCAGTACCAAACCGGCGAGGATGTGTTGCTATCTCTTGCCGCTAAAAGTGATATTGTTAGGGACATTCTGGATTTCCGCCAGTTGCAAAAGTTAAAATCGACCTATGTTGATGCCTTGCCGCAAATGGTGAATCCCAGAACCGGGCGTGTGCATACTTCCTACAACCAGGCCGTAGCGGCAACCGGGCGTTTAAGCAGTGTTAATCCTAACCTGCAAAATATACCTATCCGTACCGAGCGCGGTCGCGAGGTACGTAAAGCCTTTATCCCGCGCGATAGCGGGCACAGCATTGTATCTGCCGATTATTCGCAGATTGAACTGCGCATAATAGCCGAGATTAGTAAAGATCCTAACATGATGCAAGCTTTTGTTGATAACCTGGATATTCATACCGCTACAGCCGCCAATGTGTACGGCATAGCCCTGGATCAGGTAACCAGCGATCAGCGCCGCAATGCCAAAGCAGTAAACTTTGGTATTATTTACGGACAGTCGGCATTTGGTTTATCACAAAATCTGGGTATCCCTCGTAAAGAGGCGGCCGATATTATTGAACAATACTTTGCACAGTTCCCCGGTATTAAACAGTACATGACCGATACCATGAACTTTGCCCGCGAAAACGGTTATGTGACCACCCTGATGGGCCGGCGCAGGTACCTGCGCGATATTAACTCAGCCAATGCTACCGTACGTGGCTTTGCCGAGCGAAATGCCATTAACGCCCCAATACAGGGTTCCGCGGCCGACATGATCAAAATAGCCATGATCAACATTCACCGGGAAATGAAAGCGCAAAAACTGGATGCCAAAATGACCATGCAGGTACATGATGAGTTGGTGTTTGATGTACCTCATGACGAAATTGAGCTCATTAAACCGATCATTATGCACAACATGAAAACAGCCATTAAAACCGAGGTTCCTATTATGGTGGAGATCGGTACGGGATTGAATTGGCTGGAAGCGCATTGATAATATTGTTGTTGGTGACAACACCAACAATAATATCTAAGCAAGACGTGTCATTTCGAACGATAGAGAGAAATCTTATACAATAGACGGAGCGAATGTTGTATAAGATTTCTCCTCGTACCTCGTTCGAAATGACATTTTTTTATTTTCTTTCCCCCTTTAGCGCAAGTCTTGTGCGGATGTTTCGTGGGCAGATGACTTGTGCTTCCTCGGCTTTAAAGTCACAAGTCAGCCTTTCCTCACAATTTCACAACACAAGACTTGCGCCAATGCAGGGCATTTTTTTAATTCCCTGCATTGGGAGGGGTGAAGTGGATTGAGTGCAAAGGCAGGGAGGGGTTTATGCAAATAGTACAGTTTTGCTATATTCAAGAAACCCCTTCCTCCCCTTCCCCAAGGAAGGAATCGCACATGCCCTGGCTTTCTTTTTTTCGCCAATGTTGGTGACAACACCAACATTATTTTGCCTGTTACTCCGGATATAGCGTTTTTCATAACACCGAGCCTGCTTAGTGTATCTAAAGCCCCGATCACACTTCCTTCCATTTCCTCGTTTTTAGTGCAAATACTTCAAATTAAAGCATAAAACCTTAATAAGTTTTTGACATTAATCTGTCTAAATTTCAAAAACTATATTAATCGTTATAGGTTTCTCATTTAGTAATCTTTGCTTAAATTGAGCCAATAAAACCTGAATGAAAATATTCCATCTGAGTGCTGAGTGTTACCCGGTTGCCAAAGTTGGCGGCCTGGCTGATGTTGTAGGTGCACTGCCAAAATATCAAAATATGGCAGGGCTGCAGGCTGCTGTTGTAATGCCTTATTACGACCGCAAATTTACCCGCGAAAACGAATTTGATGTGGTATTCAGCGCGGCCACTTTGCTGGGCTCCCGCAGGTTGTATTTTGAAATATTAAAGGAAAAAACCAACAAGCTTGGCTTCGAACTTTTTTTAGTGAAGATACCTGGCTTGCTCGATCGCGAAGAGGTGTACAGCTACCCTGATGAAAGGGAACAGTTCATCGCTTTTCAGTTGGCTTTTTTAGATTGGATAAGCTATACCTATCAAACGCCCGATGTTATCCATTGCCATGATCATCATTCTGGTTTGGTACCGTTTTTAATGTATCATTCCAAGTTATACCAGCGCCTGGCAAATACAGCTACTGTATTCACCATTCACAACGGGCAGTACCATGGCGCTTTTGGCTGGGATCAGCTGTCATACCTCCCGGAGATCGATCTTTCCCAGACAGGCCTGCTTGACTGGGCCGGGGGAATCAACCCGCTGGCGGCGGCGGTAAAATGCTGCTGGCGTTATACTACTGTATCGCCCACCTATCTGCATGAACTTTCTGTAAGTTCTAACGGACTGGAGTATTTGTTTTATATAGAAAGCGCCAAAGGGTACGGCATTATAAACGGTATTGACACCGAGGTTTGGGACCCCAAAACCGATGCTATGATAGCCGCTAATTTTACTGCCAAACAAGTGATAAAAGGCAAGCAGGCTAATAAAAACGTTATTTGCGAACGGTTTGGATTAAACCCCAATAAGCCCTTATTTACCTTCATCGGTCGCCTGGTGGTTGAAAAAGGTGCCGACCTGTTGCCTGAGGCTATAGAACGTAGTCTTAGAGAAAATGAAGGCCAGTTGAGCTTCATGATATTAGGATCGGGCGATAAGGAAATGGAAGCCGCCTTGCTGGAGCTTAGGGATAAATATCCCGGACAATGCAATGTGTTTATTGGCTATGACGAAGCGCTTGCCCACCTTATTTATGCCGGTGCCGACTTTTTACTGATGCCATCGCGGGTAGAACCATGTGGCCTCAACCAATTGTACTCGTTAAGATACGGCACTATGCCTTTGGTGCGCAGTACCGGCGGATTGATAGACTCCGTGATTGATTTTGGCGATGAAGGAGGCTACGGTATCCGCTTTAATAATGCCAGTGTTGACGATATCTGCTACGCTATTTTTCGAGCCTATACACTATACCAAAATAATACCCAGCTGCAACAGCTGCGCAAACGCATGATGGCGCTCGATTTTTCGTGGGACCGCTCGGCAAAAGAATATATTGATCTGTATGAAAGTTTAAACCCTACGATATGACATCTAAAGTAATTTCCATTGTGCTTGGCGGTGGCCAGGGCAGCCGCTTATCGCCCCTTACTGCAACACGTTCCAAACCGGCGGTTCCTATTGCCGGTAAATATCGTTTAGTTGATATTCCTATTTCAAATTGCCTGCATTCGGGCATTACGCGTATTTATGTATTAACGCAGTTTAATTCGGCATCGTTAAATAAACATATTAAAAACACCTATCACTTCAGCAGCTTTAGTGATGCTTTTGTTGATATTCTGGCGGCAGAGCAAACGCCATCAAACGTTACCTGGTACCAGGGCACTGCCGATGCGGTAAGGCAAAGTTTGCATCATTTGGCCGTGCACGATTTTGATTATGTGCTGATCTTGTCGGGTGATCAGTTATATCAAATGGATTTTGAAGAGATGATCAATCAGCATATGGATGCTGGCGCTGATATTTCTATAGCCACCATTCCGGTTGATGCGGCTGATGTTCCGGGTTTTGGTATATTAAAAACGGATGAAAATAATACGATTACCGCTTTTATCGAAAAACCAAAATCAAACTTTGAAAGCTGGGCATCAGAGGTAAGTGATGAAATGAAGGCCGAAGGCCGGGTTTACCTGGCATCAATGGGGATCTATATATTTAACCGCAAGCTTTTATATGACCTGTTGGAGGGAAATGACCGTACTGATTTTGGTAAAGAGATCATCCCGCAATCAATAGAACAGTATAAAGTAGTAAGCTATCAATATGAGGGGTACTGGACAGATATTGGTACTATACCTTCGTTTTTTGATGCCAACCTCGGTTTAACTGATGATATACCAAAGTTTAATCTTTTTGGCGAAAATCATATATACACCAGGGCACGCATGCTGCCACCATCAAAAATATCCGGTACACTGCTCGAAAAATCAATCATTGCCGATGGATGCATCATCAATGCCAAACAAATTACCCGCTCATTAATTGGCATACGTACCCGTATTGGTGTTGATACCACTATTGAAAACTGCTATGTAATGGGTAGCGATAATTATCAAACGCTGGAGCAAATTGCCGAATTAAAACTAAGCAGTTCGCCATTAATGGGTATAGGCGACAGGTGTAACATCAAAAATGCCATCATTGATAAAAACACTTACATTGGTAACGATGTACAAATAAACATGGGCGAAAAGCTACCCGATGGTGATTTTGGTACCCATACCGTACAGGATGGCATTGTAGTTGTAAAAAAACGGGCCATCATACCTAACGGAACAATTATTTAATTAAAATTTAACGCAAACAATTCATAGTTAATTTGTTATAAATAAATAACCATTTAAAACGAAACAAGTATGAAAAAAGCAATTTGTATGATCGCTTTAGCAGCGATTTCTTTCGGCAGCGTTTTCGCATATGGTACGGTAGCAAAAACAGGCAACGGTACTACGCAAACTGATACTACCAAAACCAAGAAAAAGTGGAAACACAAAAAGATGAAGAAAGATTCTACGATGAAAAAAGATACCATGAAAAAAATGTAGGTGTCTTAAGTCATTAACAATCAAAAGCCGCATCATAAGTACTTATGATGCGGCTTTTGATTTAAGAGAACTGGTTAGCTAAATAAGGTGAGTTCGGGATAAGAAATATTATGCATTTACTTTTGGTTGCTGAGCTATGAAATCCGGGGACTTCAAAGGTGAAATGACCTATAAAAATAAGATCGAAATTTAATCATTTATGTCATTGCGATAGCGTGGCAATCTCATGCTGTACAGGGGCTTGCATAGTTCGCGATTGCTTCGTTTCTCGCAATGACATGAAGGAAATATGTTATACCGTCGAAGTATGGTGGCGGCCTCTATGCGCGACCCTTAATATATTTTATATTCCCAAAGCCCCGGGGTCCCTTTCAAAAAGGTCAGTTTCAAATACCGGGCCTTTATAGCTAAAATATCGGTGTGCGGCGATTGGATCCTTACATCCTCGTGCCCCCCACATTTAGTCCAGGTAATACCATCCAATGAATATTCCAGGCGATAGGCATGCCCGGCTGTGGGTTTTACAAAATAAGCATCCGTTCGCTTAATTTTTTGTACACTGCCCAGGTCAATGCTGAACCAGGCGGTTGAATCGGTAGGTGCAGCCACCCAGCGTGTCCCGTTTGATGCATCAACAGCGTTAGCGGCGCTATAGGTTTCAGTACGGTTTAATGACGGATCTTTGATCGGCTTTACTTTTAAATCAGGCAAAACAGAAGATGCAGCTGCCTTTTTACCGATTGCCAGGTTAAGCGGCGCGCGTTGGCGACCGAGCGGGCTTATACCGGTATGTGTTAATTGAACCGGCTTAATAGTACCGTCGGCATTAAACTCCAGTTTATCTGCCCATACCTGCCGGTTGGTGCTTCCTATACCAAATTCAAGGTAGCAGAAATAATAATTATCGGTACCGGGTTCATTAAATACGCATCCGTGGCCCGGGCCATAAATGCCCTGCACCGAGTCGGTTTTAGCAATAATATCATCAGCAGGGAAAGTAAAAGGGCCCAATGGCGACTTCTTACTGTATCCATAAGCATATTGATAGTGCTCATGACCATCAAGGGTATAAAGGAAATAATAGATCCCCTTCCGTTTAAAAACAATGGGACCTTCGGTATAGCCTTTTCTTTTGGTGTTGATTACAGTGATAGCCGTATCAAGCGTAATCATATCTTTATGCAAACGGGTCGCGCCTCTTTGTGCCCAATACAGATATGCCTGTTTATCATCATCTATAAATACTTCGGCATCTATCCCCTTGGTTCCTTTGGGACCGTTTCCATTAACAAAAGGGATAGGTGCATGTGGCCCGGCAAGGGTATCTGCCCCATTAGCCAGTTTAAATGGGCCTTTAGGCGAAGCCGATACCGCTACCTGTATGTTGTAGTTTAAGGTAGGGTACAAATAGTATTTTCCGTTAGCAAAAGCCGGCTTGCTTGGCGCCCAATACACCTGCCCGTTAGCCGACGGAAAGAAAATGCCCTGAAAGCTCCAGTTTACAAAATCCTTTGATTGCCATACCACCGGCGGACCAGACTTTGCCAGCCCGCTGCCATAGCCATCAGTGGTGGTGTAGCAATAATAGGTATCGCCAATTTTAATTACACTGGGGTCGGCTATCATATCTGGTATAATAGGGTTATTACCAGCATGCTGCGCATATCCTTTAAAACAAGTGAACAAAAGCAATAAGAAGGAAAAACGTTTCATGTATATGGGTTAAAGCTATCTGTTTTGATTTTTACCAATAGTTTAGGAGACACATGTAATGTGTCTCTACAAAAAAAGCGGGTATAGACGCATCACATGCGTCTCCTGTTCAAATATTTCTTGTGATTGCAAACAAACGAAGATAAGATTACATAGCTCAATAGCAAATGGCAGGTGTCGTAAAAAGTTTATTTTTCCTGATTTAGGGACACCTTTTTAGCGCAAGTCTTGTGTAGTTGTTTGTGGGTTGATGACTTACTTGTGCCCTAATAATCCATGTCATTGCGATCCGCCAGCTGGCGGATCGCAATGACATATTTAGTTATAAACGAGTGCAAGTAATAATAATCTTGTCATCCTGAGGAACGAAGGATCTATTCGCAAATATGCATGTAGCAAATCAGATGCTTCACTACGTTCAGCATGACAATTCAAAATATTTACAGCTCAATAGTTTCGCCTATTGCGGGCAGTTTTAAATTGAGGCCTGCTTTAATAAATTTTTCGGCCACTTCATCCTTGTTAATTTCAATAACCGGGAAGGAATCATAATGCATACCGATAATATTTTTGCAGTTGATAAAACCGCTGGCTTTGATGGCATCATCGGCACCCATGGTGTAGTTATCGCCGATGGGTAAATATGCCCAGTCCAGATTTTCGTCAGCTAATAGCTTCATATCATAGGTAAGCGCGGTATCGCCGGCAAAGTATATGTTTTTTCCTTCCGTGGTATATAGAACAAAGCCGGCAGGGTTACCACCTGCTGAGCCGTCGGGCATGGTGCTGGAGTGTACAGCATTCACCATTTTAACCCGCCCGAATTCAAAATTGAAGCCGCCGCCAATGTTCATTCCGTGTACATTATCGATGCCTTTGCTGTTAAGCCAGTTGGCTATTTCGGCAATGCAGATCACTTTGGCGCCGCTGTTTTTTTGTATATCGATCAGGTCGGCCACATGATCGCCATGTCCGTGCGATACCAGGATATAATCTGGTTTAATACCGCTAACGTCAATATGTTTGGCCAGGGAGTTATGCGTAATAAAAGGATCGAACAGTAGTTTTTTGCCGCCTGTTTCTATCTCAAAGGTTGATTGTCCGTAATAGGTAGTTTTCATATGGGGGATTTTGTTAAGTGGGACAAAATTAAACACTTACAAACAAGTGTTGTAACATATAATAGCATCATGGCAAAAATGTTACAAAGCGGGAAAAAGTCTTAAGTCTTGAGTTCTGAGTTGAAAAACATCCGGTTCTCCTAAAAAGACAAAAGACTCAAGACTCAGAACTCAAGACTTAAAACTATTATTTCCCAAACATACCACCCAGGTCGCCAAACATATTTTGGGTCATGGCGGCCATTTCGCTCTGGCTTACATTTTCGGCCTGGTCCAGAGCTTTGTTAACAGCCACAACCAGTAGTTCTTCCACCTCTTCCTTGTCCGCATCGGCCAAAAAAGCGCTGTCAATATGTATAGATTGTATCACCTTGTTACCATTGGCGGTCACTGTGATCTTGCCACCCTCGGCAGCTCCGGATACCGTGATGGCATCTAAACGTTTTTTTACTTCGCCCGCCTTTTGCTGGGCTTCCATTAATTTATCAAACATGATATTTTAAATTATATGTGCAAATTTCAGATGTGCGGATGTGCAGATTTCAAATGTGCAGATTATTGATGTTAAATATGAGTACTATTACATTACGCTTAATTATATCAATTGCTATACCAATTCATTTCATCTGCACATTTGTAATTTACACATCCGCACATCCGAGTTCTAATCATCACTGGTATCACCGTTGCCATTGTAGGCGCTTTTACGCACTATGGGCATGCCGGCGGCTTTAAACAGCTCATCCAGCTTTAATAAACTGCCATTGGCTAAATTAGTTAACAGCACAATGGTGATATCGTTTTTCATATCGCGCAAATAAATATGTCTGAAACCGTGCCACCAGCCGGTATGGTAAATAACTTCCTGTCCGGGAGCGGTAAAAGTACGCCAGCCATAACCATAGCTAAAATGTCCGTGCAGCATTGGGTTGCGCGGCACATAAGCCGAATCGAGTGTGGCTTGTTTTAATAATCTGCCGGCGCGCAGGGCACGGTCAAATAAAAACAGATCGCCAATAGTACTGTAAATACCTTTATCGCCCACGGGGCCGTCTAAAAAGTTCTGTGCTACCGAGTAGCGCCATTGCCCCCTGTCATGCCCAACCACGTCAACCGGTATTTTATCGTACACCGCTTTTGAATACACATGGGTATGCGTCATGCTGGCCGGGGTAAACACGTTCTCCTTCATGAACTGCGCGTAGCTCATGCCACTCACCTTTTCAATAATGGCTCCCAGTACCATAAAGTTGGAGTTATTATATAAAAAGCGTTTGTTAGGCACATTGAATGGGCGGGGCTTATAATCAGCTATCATTTTCATGGCATCAGCATTCGTCAGCCCCTTCTTTTGATTAAGGTGTTGTTTGCGATATATATCATCAATAAAATATACATAGTTCATCATACCCGAGCGGTGCGTGAGCAACAAGCGGATGGTGACACCATCATAGGGAAAATCAGGAAAAAACTTTTTTACGTTATCGTCAAGCGTGAGTTTACCGCGTTCCATCAGCATTAAAATAGCGGTGGAGGTCATGGTTTTGGTAACTGATGCCAGTTCAAATTGTGAGCTTAATTTCAGGCTGTCGCGGTGCAGGTAGTCGGCCCATCCTATGGCGTTTTCGTATACGATTTTGCCTTTTTTGGCAACCAATACATTGCCGTTGAAGCCGCGGGTGCGGTGCAGTTCCTGCATCACCTCGTCAATCTTTTTATCGGCATTTTTAGGGTTGTAGGCCAGTAGGGCCACGGTATCTAAAGGCTTGCTTTCGGCAGGGCCCGCAACTTTATTTTTATCATTGTTTTTTGACGAACAGGATGTTAATATTAATAGGGAGGCGGCAAATGTTAAAACGCTTGTATACACTAATCTCATAAAATAAATTTCTCAACTTAAACGAAGGCGAAAATTAGAAATTATAATGCAGGTATGAATTAATGTTTTAATTTTTTTCGTTTAATTGGCAGTCTTTGTATGTTTAAATATGGATTTTATAAGAAAAACCGGGCTTTTTATTGCCTTTTTGATGTCAGGATATGCTGTTTTTGCCCAAAATGATGACGTAAATGCACTAATAAAGCAGGGTATTGAGCTTAATAGTGCACATAATTATGCAGGTGCAATTGAAAAATATAAACAAGTATTAAGTGCCGATCCCGAAAATGCGCAGGCCAATTACCAGCTGGCTTTTAGTCTGACAGCATCAGGTAAAGGGGCGGATGGTATCCCTTATCTTAATAAAGTGACCAAAGCCAATGGCGCCTTAACCGGTCCGGCTTACGAACTTTTAGGGAGCATTTATGATACCGCAAAACAGCCTCAGCAGGCTATTGATGCCTACAAAGAAGGGATAAAAATAAAACCAGATTACCAACCACTATACTTCAATTTAGGGCTGGCATACTTCAGGGCCAAACAATATGCCGATGGGGAATTGGCTGCTATTGAAGCTATTAAGCTTGATCCCAAACATGCCAATAGTCAGCGGTTGTATGCTTTGGTAGCTTTTCATCAAAATAAAAGAGCCCCTGCCTTATTAGCCCTTTGCAACTTTTTACTGCTGGAACCTGATGGTCCGCGATCAGCCGAAGCTTATACCAATATGCAAAGTATTTTAAAAGGCGGCACCTTAAAAACAGAAGGAAAAACAGATGTTGCAAGCGCAGCTTTGAATAAAACATTACTGGCTGCAGCAGCAACTACTGATTTGAGAAAATACTCCTCCCCGGCCGATTTGCTGGCGGCTCAGCTGAAAGCTATATTTATGGCTGTTGGTCAATTATCTGAGAAACAAACAGGTAATGATTTTTTCAGGAACTATTATGCGGGGCTCTTTTACAAACTGGCGCAAACGGAACATATGCCGGCATTTGCCCGCCTGATGGACCTGAGTGCCAACAAAGCCGCTGATAACCAATGGCTGCAGCAAAATGAGGATAAGCATAAAGCACTGGAAGCCTGGGTAGCTGCTGAGAAAAGAAAGTTTTAAAGGGATATATGCTCATTATAATGAGCATGTGAGGAATAATTTTATCCGTTTAATAATATTGTTTATCATATTTGTATATGGACATACCTGAGTCTCTTCACGTTGATTATCAAAACGATTCGCCAATTAGTATTGAATCTATATATCCAAATTGGAAATCCCTCTGCAAGCTTTTTTTCATATTTCTTTTGTATAACATTATAGGGGCTATAGCTTTTGGGATATTTATTGCCGATGTTAAAAACTTAGCTACCCCCCCCAGTAAAATCGTTTTTAACTTTGGCGCTTTATGTTGTTACCATGCTGCTTACCATAAGGTACGCGATTAAGAAAAGTAAAAAACAGTCATCTTCTCCATTCAATTTTAGCTTTAACAGAATACAGGGTTGGTTAGTGCCTGTTGTTATCATCACTACTTTAGCTTTGGTTGTTGGTTTAGAAGGGGTTTCCAATCTAATTCCGATGCCTGTGTATATGCAGAAGATTTTTGAAAAGGCATTTACAAAAAATGCTTTTTCGCTTGTTATGGCCATTGTCGCAGCTCCCATAATAGAAGAAATGCTATGTCGTGGAATAATATTAAAAGGGTTGTTAAAAAACTACTCACCTGCTATAGCCATCGTAGTTTCGGCTATATTCTTTGGTGTTCTGCATCTTAATCCATGGCAGGCAGTACCCGCTTTCTTTGGCGGTTTATTTTTAGGTTGGGTTTTTTACAAAACGCAATCGGTAATTCCGGGAATGATTATACATGCTACAATTAACAGTACAGCCTCGTTGTTTTTGTTTTTGCCCAAATATCAGCAAGGTTTCTTTAAGTTGTTGGGTATGCAGTATTATATGGTGCTATGTGTGTTTGCTGTGATAGTTTTTGTAGGTGGGTGCATGGTCATTCAGAGAAAAGTATTGCCGATGACAGACTAATCTCTCGACAAGAATAGATATTGATCGCCGATTTTTTTTAAACACTTGACTATCAGCCATCAACTAGTGTTCATGAGCGTTCATGGGTGTAGATATGAACACTTGCAAGGGTTTTAAACTGTTTTAAAATAAGCCAGGCTGAATAACAGATGGTCAGGCCAATATTCTGTATTAAAAAGATTACGCTTAGCCATTCCCATACATCATATAAAACCATAACTTTGCCCTGCTAAAAATTTTAATACTACCATGAGTTTCAGAACCGAACACGATACCATGGGCGAGGTACAGGTACCTGCCGATAAATACTGGGGAGCACAAACAGAACGATCACGCAATAACTTTAAAATTGGTCCGGAGGCATCTATGCCAAAGGAGATCATTGATGCTTTTGCTTACCTTAAAAAAGCTGCCGCTTATACCAACACCGATCTTGGTGTATTGCCAGCCGAAAAACGCGACCTGATAGCACAGGTTTGTGATGAGATATTAACCGGCGCATTAGCCAGCGAATTTCCACTGGTGATATGGCAAACAGGCTCGGGCACGCAATCAAACATGAACGTGAACGAGGTGGTGGCCAACCGCTCGCACGTATTGCAAGGCCATAAACTGGGCGAAGGTAAAACCTTCATCCACCCAAATGATGATGTGAACAAATCACAATCATCAAACGATACTTATCCCACCGCCATGCACATCGCGGCCTATAAAATACTGATCGATGTAACCATCCCCGGTATCGAAAAACTGCGCGATACTTTACAGGCAAAGGTTGAAGCGTTTAAAAATGTGGTAAAAATTGGCCGCACCCACCTGATGGATGCTACGCCGCTAACCCTGGGCCAGGAATTTTCTGGTTATGTATCGCAATTGAACCATGGCCTAAAAGCCCTGCGTAATACGCTTGATCACCTTTCTGAACTGGCCTTGGGCGGTACAGCTGTAGGTACTGGTATCAACACACCAAAGGGTTACGATGTAAAAGTGGCGGAATATATTGCCAAATTTACCGGCTTGCCATTTATCACAGCCGAAAACAAATTTGAGGCCCTCGCCGCTCATGATGCCATTGTGGAGAGTCATGGCGCGCTGAAACAGATAGCGGTATCCTTAATGAAAATAGCAAATGATATCAGGATGCTGGCCTCTGGCCCGCGTTCAGGTATTGGCGAGATCCATATACCAGATAACGAACCGGGATCGTCCATTATGCCGGGCAAGGTTAATCCAACCCAAAACGAGGCGGTTACCATGGTAGCAGCTCAGGTAATGGGTAATGATGTAACCATATCTATAGGCGGTTCAAACGGTCATTATGAGCTGAATGTATTTAAGCCGGTTATGGCAGCTAATTTCCTGCAGTCGGCCCGCTTGATTGGCGATGCCTGCGTATCATTTAATGATCATTGCGCAATTGGCATTGAGCCCAACTATGAAGGCATTAAAAAACACCTGGAAAACTCCCTGATGCTGGTTACTGCATTGAATCCGCATATTGGATACGAGAACGCTGCCAAAATTGCCAAAACTGCATTAAAGGAAAACAAATCATTGCGTGAAGCAGCCATAGCACTTGGCCTGTTAACCAGCGAACAGTTTGACCAATGGGTTAAACCTGAAGAAATGATAGGTAGCTTAAAATAACCTCTCCCCAACCCCTCTCTTGAAGGAGAGGGGCTTTTTATTTACTGCTTTTATAGCAAATAGTTTATGTCAAAGCCTTTAAGCTTTTGTTTTTCTATCGTTGCTTTTGGCTTTCTGCTTTTAGCTTTCAGCCTCAATTCCTGTTCTTTAAACCCCGATACGCAAAAGCCGGGCGAAAAATATGTGCAGGGTGAGTGGCAACAGGACTCGGTACCGGCACAAAAGCGACTGGTTGCTTATTCGCTGTATAATCTTAAGTTCAGCTGTGATTCTTTTTTTATGAAGATCAGCTCGTTTAGTAAAGTAAATTATGGTTCGGATACCTGTATGAACCGTGGTCACTGGGCCGAATATATTAAAGGTACTTACTCGCAAAAGCTGGATACATTGCACCTCAAAGGCGAATTTTGCAATGCCGACGGTAGTTATAAAGACGAAAAAGGCTGTTTCCGCTCAGGCGATTATGAGGAGTATTTTAAAGTGAAGCAAAAAACGGATTCGCTTATCCAATTTGCAAGTACATCCAACGTTATACCCATCAACGCACATTTAATAAAGCGCACCAGTTGTGTCCCAAAACCATTGTAAAATGAAAACAAATTTTCTTAAAAAACTTTTTCTGATCATTGCCCTGTTTTATATCCCATTGCAAAGCATGGCATGGGGAACTAATGGTCACCGTATTTGCGGTCAAATAGCCGACAGTTATTTAACCCCTAAGGCCCGTAAAGCCATCCAGGCTATTTTAGGTAACGAAACCATTGCCATCACCAGTAACTGGGCCGATTTTATTAAATCAGACCCTGCATACAACTATATGTATACCTGGCATTTTATTGACCTGGATAAGGCTTATACCTATCCGGAACTGCAGGAATATTTAAAGGCCGATACTGCTACCGATGCCTATACCAAAATGAATTTTTTGATAGCAGGGTTAAAAAAGAAAACACTAACCAAAGAAAACAAACTGCTTTACCTGCGTATGCTGATCCATATTGTGGAGGACGTACACCAACCCCTGCACACCGGCCATACCAGCGACAAGGGAGGTAATGATGTTAAAGTACAATGGTTTGGTAAGGAAAGTAACCTGCACTCGGTTTGGGACAGTCAACTGATAGATTTTCAGCAGTTGAGTTATACGGAGTATACAGCAATGATCAATCATACCACCGCGGCACAACGTGCCCGTTTGCAAAAAGATCCGATAAGCCAATGGCTTTTAGAATCAAATCAGCTTGCCGAAAAATTATATGCCGATACCAAGAACGGAGATAGCCTGGGTTATAAATACAATTTTAAATATATAGATATCCTTAACCAGCAAATGGTAAAAGCCGGTGTACGCCTGGCTGGTGTATTGAATCAGCTGTTTGGTTAATTTGAGCAAAAAGCCGAAGGCTTAAAGCAAAAAGCTTTTGGCCTTCGGCTTTTTGCTTTAAGCTTAAAAAAATGAAAATACTAATGGTTTGCCTGGGTAATATATGTCGGTCGCCACTGGCAGAGGGCATTATGCAGCACCAGGCGGCAGCAAACGGACTAAACTGGGAAGTTGATTCGGCAGGTACAGGTAACTGGCACGTGGGCGAAGGGCCCGACCGGCGATCAACCCGCGCAGCACGTAGTCATGGCATCGACATCAGCAAACAGGTTTGCCGTCAGTTTAAAGTAAGCGATTTTGACCACTTCGACCACATTTTTGTGATGGATAAAAACAACCTGAGCGATGTATTATCTCTGGCCCGTAATGAACACGATACCCAAAAAGTAAAATTATTACTCGGCGATAAAGTAGTACCCGACCCTTACTATGATGATAATCAGTTTGAACCTGTTTTTGAGCTGATAGAGGGTGGGTGTAAGGATATAATCAGGGATTTGGTAAACTAATAATAAAAAAACGCGTCATTACGAGGCACGAAGCAATCCCCTTTATACAGAGCGAGTAAGCATGTAGTATACCCGCTTTTGGCCGCGGGAAGGCCCATTACTTTTGTCGCAACATACGGCGAAGCCCTCTTGAGCACCTATAAAAAACAAATAACAGCGATAAACGTAACAAAAATGCTTTTTTCTTTTTAGGCTTCTTTGCCGCACATGGCCTTTGCCCTGCAAATCAGACGGAACTGCGGGCTGCAAACAGTTGCCCCTCCGCCAGCCGGCGGATCGCACAAGGCCCCTGCTTCAGCAAATATTTGCTATGCCGCCGTACAAGGCCACCATTGTTCTGCCTGCTTTCATCCGAAGCGAGCTGCAAAAAAGTTTTTTCAATCCCTATTCAAAAGCAACATATCCAAACGTAGTCAACTGCTTGCTACTCCTGTTGGCATCGGTAATGATTAAAGCACCTTTCCTGTACAAGGCTATACCTTCCCAATTATTTTTAAATGCCGGAAATGCCGATGTTACTTGTTTCCAGTGTTTGTCTTTTCGGCTATTAAGCATCACAATACGAGCGTAGTTAGTGGTTTTTTGCTTCAAATAACCGGGGTTATTATTAATAGGCGTTTCCAGATCGGGAATGCTTTTTTGGATATTTTTTTCCTGTTCTTTTAGCATTTCATTATTCAGGTAGGCATTATAATCGCCATTCCAGAAATAGTTGATACCGTAAATTTTGTCGTCAGGGCTGGTAGCAATATCCGTTAGCCTAAAATAAAGAAACGGTGCTTTTATTTGTTCGGGTGCCTGCGTAAAAGCGGTATCAATTAGGTAGCCGTGACCACCCTCGGGCGCGCCGTTAAACTCATAGTAGGCCAGTAGTTTTTTCTCCTGGGGCAGCCAGGTTACGCTTTCAAAGCCGGCATTGTCAATACGCAGGTACCTTTTAAGGGTGATGTAATGCAGTGGATCAATTGTTATTTCATTTTTAACGGTATCCAGCGTGCCCCGCAGTAAAAAACAATAATTATAGTTGTCATGGGTTTCAATAGATAGGTAGGCGGTATTGTTTACGATGGTTAAAGCCTCAAAACCTTCGTAATCGTTTTTTACCGAATCAGGCAGTTTATCCAGGTTTTTTACGCTGATGGTTCTGTAAGCGGTAAGCAAGCTGTCTTTTCCATTTATAATCCGGTCAATACTATCGGCCGCTATGCTGTAAATATAAAAATCGCCATTAAGTTTGGTTTCCTTACGGTCACCGTATTGGGGCTCCAGGTAAAGCCGGTTACCATACATGGCCATACCCGAAAATTCCTCATTTACCCCATTAATATTTTTAGGCAGTGGTATGTTTTTATAGGAACCCTGACCATAGGTAACAGCTGAAAAACTTATAGCATTGATGGTCAGTAAAATAAATAAGAAACACTTTTTATACATAAAGTCTGTAATAAATAACACTTTAAAAGTACTTAATCCGTTCTGTTTATAAATGAAGATTGGATTAATAAAAGCAGAGGTATAATAAACTCCGGGCCCTATACTTCATGCCTCGATCATCATAAAACTTATATATTTACCGCCGACAGCTAAAATTTAACAAAATTTAACATTTAAGGCCATATTTTTTGTGGTGAAAAAATGTTAGTGTGATTAAGTTTGCCTATCGAATAAAAAAGATTGCATGGAAGAATTTAAAAGTAATACTGAAAATGTTTCATCAGGCGAAGTTCCTGGTAGCTTATCGTATTCAACCGATATCAGAGCACTGAATGAAATGATACAAAAAGAAAGTGCGTTTATTGATCTGCTTAAAATGGAGATGGATAAAGTGATCATTGGGCAAAAATATATGGTGGAGCGATTGCTGATCGGTTTACTGGCCGATGGTCATATCCTTTTGGAGGGTGTTCCGGGGTTGGCAAAAACGCTGGCCATCAATACGCTGGCCAAAGCCATACAGGCTGACTACAGCCGTATCCAGTTTACTCCCGATCTTTTACCTGCGGATTTACTGGGTACCATGATCTACAATCAAAAAAAGGAAGAGTTCATTGTTCGTAAAGGACCTTTATTCTCCAACTTTATTTTGGCCGATGAGATAAACCGTGCCCCGGCCAAAGTGCAAAGCGCGCTGCTGGAAGCCATGCAGGAACGCCAGGTAACTATTGGAGATACTACTTTCCCGCTGCCCAACCCGTTCCTGGTACTGGCTACCCAGAATCCTATTGAGCAGGAAGGTACCTATCCGCTTCCCGAAGCGCAGGTTGACCGTTTTATGCTCAAGGTGGTTATTAACTACCCTGAAAAAGAGGAAGAGAAAAGAATTATACGTGCCAATATATTACCCGGCGGCATGCCAAAACCAACGGCTATAATCAAACCGGAGGAAATTGTGCGGGCACGCAAAGTGGTAAGGGAAGTGTACATGGACGAAAAAATTGAGCAATACATCATCGATATTGTTTTCGCCACCCGTTTCCCTGAACAGTATAAACTGGCACATTATAAAAACCTGGTAACATTTGGCGGATCGCCAAGGGCAAGTATCAATCTGGCGCTGGCAGCAAAAGCTTATGCTTTTATTAAGCACCGGGGCTACGTGATACCTGAAGACGTGCGGGCCATTTGTCATGATGTACTGCGTCACCGTATTGGGTTAAGCTATGAGGCCGAGGCCGAGAACATCACTACCGAGAATATAATTACCGGCATATTGAATGTGGTAGAGGTACCGTAAGGGGCTTCACTCCAACCCCTCGTATCTGTCATTTCGATAGAGCTTGGATGGGTTTTAGGAGGAGGGCGAAAGAGAAATCTTATACAATCTGCAAAGCGTACATACAAAGCCACAGAAGATTTCTCACTATCGTTCGAAATGACATTTTTGTTTAAATAATAAAGTTAAAAAATGCAAATCAGAAGTCCTCTCCTTTGGAGAGGATTTAGGTGAGGCTCATATGGCTAAGGATACCAAAGAACTGCTTAAAAAAGTAAGGAAGATCGAGATTAAAACCCGGGGGTTAAGTAACCACTTGTTTTCGGGCGAATATCATTCGGCTTTCAAGGGCCGTGGTATGGCTTTCAGCGAGGTGCGCGAATACCAGTTGGGCGATGAGATCAGAACCATTGACTGGAACGTTACCGCCCGCTTTAATCACCCTTACGTAAAGGTGTTTGATGAGGAGCGCGAGCTTACTTTTATGCTGCTGATGGATGTAAGCGGTTCCGAAAATTTTGGCACTCAAAATCAGCAGAAACAAGACGTGGCTACAGAGCTTTGTGCCGTGCTGGCTTTTTCGGCCATACAGAATAATGATAAGGTAGGGGTACTTTTCTTCAGCGATAAGATAGAAAAATTCATTCCACCTAAAAAGGGCCGCAGTCATATCCTGATGATCATCAGGGAACTGATTGATTTTAAACCCGAAAACAAAGGCACCAGTGTTGCTGAGGCCCTGCGGTATTTTACCAGCGCCATCAAGAAAAAATGCACCGCTTTTATTATCTCCGACTTTATAAGTCCCGGTTTTGAGGACGAGCTGAAGATCGCCAATAAAAAGCATGACATCATTGCTCTGCGACTTTATGATAAGCACGAAGAGGAGTTTCCGAATCTGGGACTTATCCCGATGAAGGATGAAGAAACGGGGCAATTATTATGGGTTAACACCGCCGATGAGGCTGTACGCACTGCCTTTAAAGCCGAAGGGCTTAGAAGAAACGGGCTGCTACAGGAAACCTTCCGCCGGTCGGGTGTTGATTTTACCAGTATAGGTACCCATGAATCATATGTAAAACCATTAATGACACTATTTAAAAAGCGGGAAGGCAAAAGATGATTAAGCGCTTTACTAAATATATACTGCTGTTAAACCTACTGCTTACCGGCTTTGCTTATCAAAGCCATGCCCAGGATCCGCAGGTTGATGCTAAGATTGATCGCATTGTGATAAAGATAGGCGAGCAAACACAGCTGCACCTAACTGCACGTTTTAAGGTAAAGGATAAGGTTGATTTTCCGGTGATAACAGACACTATCAGCGGTAAAATTCAGGTCGTTAGTTCAAAGGCCGATACTGTTTTTGATAAGCAGGATGTAAGTATCCAAACTATCAGGCACAACTATACCATTACTTCATTTGATAGCGGCGACTATGAGATCCCATCATATGCATTCCATACGGCTGGCGGCGATTTAAAAACGCGAAGTTTAAGCCTGCAGGTATCGCCAGTAGCGGTTGATACTACCAAAGCCTTTTATGATATTAAACAGCCCCTTACCATTAAATATTCATTTTGGGATTGGCTGCGCGATAACTGGCAATGGGTTGTAGGTATTCTGGCGGCTTTATTGATTATAGGTGGCATCATTTACTATCTACTGAAAAGACCTAAAAAGGTGGTAGTAATTGAACCGCCTAAACCAATTATACCACCTCACGTTATTGCTCTGCAAAAACTGGCCGAGTTGCGCGATAAGAAGCTATGGCAGCAGGAACAGATAAAACAATATCATATTGAGCTGAGCGATGTATTGCGTGAGTATCTGGAGAGCCGCTATGCTATAAAAGCGCATGAGCAAACATCTGACGAAATATTTGCCAGTCTGGGGCACATGGATATTGCTGACGAGAACAGGAACAACCTGCGCAAGCTGCTGGTAATGGCCGATTTGGTGAAGTTTGCGAAGGAAAAACCACTGCCTTATGAAAATGAGCAGAGCATGGATAATGCCGTTGCCTTTGTAAACAAAACACAGCCTGTAATTCAAGCACCCGTTATAAAGGAAGAGGATAAGAAATGAGCTGGTTTAACGGAATAGAATTTGCCCATCCCGGATTTTTCTGGTTAATGCTCATTATACCTTTAATGGTGGGTTGGTATATCTGGAAACAAAAGCAGCTACAGGGAAACTTAAATGTACCTACGCTTAAAGGCTTCACCATCGTCAAAAAAAATAATGTTGCCCGTTTCAGGCATTTGGGCATTGTATTACGCTCATTGGCTTTGGCTGCTCTAATTGTAGCATTGGCCCGGCCGCAATCGTCATTAAGCTGGCAAAACTCTACTACCGAGGGTATTGATATTATGATTGCATCAGATATTTCGGGCAGTATGCTGGCCGAGGATTTTAAACCGAACCGTTTAGAAGCCGGCAAGAATATCGCTATCGACTTTATAAAAAATCGCCCGGATGACCGTATTGGCCTGGTGATATTCAGCGGTGAAAGCTTTACACAATGCCCGCTTACTATTGATCACGATGTACTGATTAACCTATATGCCGATATCAAGAACGGAATGATCACGGATGGTACTGCTATTGGTATGGGCCTGGCAACAGCGGTTAGCCGTTTAAGAACAAGCGAAGCCAAAAGCAAGGTGGTGATATTATTGACCGATGGTTCAAACAATTCAGGCTCCATCCCTCCCATTACAGCTGCCGAAATTGCCAAACAGTTTGGTGTACGGGTTTATACTGTTGGGTTAGGTACTAACGGCTATGCTCCATATCCTGTTCAAACACCTGTTGGCGTACAATACCAGCGCATGAAGGTTGATATTGACGAAGGTACCCTATCAAAAATTGCCAACATAACAGGCGGTAAATATTTCAGGGCTACTAATAACGAAACACTCAAAGGAATTTATACCCAGATTGATAAACTGGAAAAAGCTAAAATTGATGTAACCTCATATCGCCGGAAAACTGAAATGTTTTTACCATGGGCTATCATCGCGCTGGTACTGTTATCACTTGAATTTTTATTAAAAAACACCCTGTTTAAAGGGGCTTTAACTTAATAAATGCTACGTTTTGCACATATAAATATTTTATGGGGATTGCTGGCGATACCAGTATTGCTCCTGTTGTTTTTAGTGGTTAGTCGCTGGAAAAGGAAGGCTGTTGCCTCTCTGGGCGAAAAAGCTGTGGTGAAACTGATGATGCCGCAGGTTTCTTTTTCAAGACCCTGGCTTAAATTCATCTTTTTCCTGGTTGCTTATGCCTCTTTAATAGTAGGCATGGCCGATCCGCAGCTGGGTTCAAAAACAGAAGAGGTTAAACGTAAAGGCGCCGATTTGATGATATTGCTTGACGTATCAAACAGCATGCTGGCACAAGACCTTGTGCCCAGTCGCCTGGAAAGCGCGAAACGTGCCATAGCGCAATTGATTGATAAGCTACACGACGATCGCTTAGGCATCATTGTTTTTGCCGGTGAGGCTTATGTACAGCTCCCGGTAACAACTGATTACTCGGCCGCTAAACTGTTTTTAAATACCATTAATACTAATATGGTACCTACACAAGGTACGGCAATAGGCGCTGCCATTGACCTTGGCATGAAATCGTTTGATTTTAAGAACGGAACAGGTAAGGCCATGATCATTATAACCGATGGCGAAAATCATGAGGATGATGCGGTAAAAGCCGCCGCCGCTGCTAAAAGCAGGGATGTATCTGTAAACGTGATCGGTGTGGGTTCTGCTGAGGGTGCTCCCATCCCAACTGACCCCGATAACAAAGGGGCCGGTTATCGTAATGATAATGATGGCAAACAGGTTATCAGCAAATTGAATGAGGATATGGGCAAGGAGATAGCGGCTGCCGGTAATGGTGTTTATGTAAGGGCCAACAATACCAATAGCGGTTTGGACATTGTAATGAATCAAATTACTAAAGTGCAGCGTAAATTGGTCGACAGCAAATCGTTTAAGGATTATGAAGATCGTTTCCAGTTTTTCCTGGCCATTACGTTGGTGTTGCTGGTGATTGAGTTCTTTATCTCGAACCGGAAAAATATGCGATTGAGTGGTTTAAAATTATTTGAAGTAAAAAAGTCATGAGGCAATTTATTATAGTTGTATTACTGATACTGCAGGCTTCATTTGTTTTTGCCCAGCAGGAAAAGAAATATATCAAAAAAGGTAACGATCTGTATCAGCAGCAAAATTATAAAGATGCAGAAAGCAACTACAGGCAGTCTGTTGGTAAAAAAGCGCAAACGGTTGAAGGCAATTTTAACCTCGGCGATGCCTTATACAAGCAAAAGAAATATGATGATGCTCAAAAGCAGTTCACAAAGATTGCATCAGGATCAAACAATAAACAGGTTTTGGCTGATGCGTATCATAATTTAGGTAACTCCCTGTTGCAGAAGAAAAAGCTGGAGGAAAGTATTGCTGCCTATAAAAAATCACTGCTTCGTAACCCTACTGATGAGGAAACCCGTTATAATCTGGCCTATGCTCAAAAAATGCTGAAGAAACAGCAGGACGACAAGAAAAAGAACGACCAGAATAACAAGGACAATAAGAATAAAGACAAGGATAAAAATAAAGACAAGAACAAGGACGATAAGAATAAGGATAAAAAAGACCAGGATAAAAACAAACAGGATCAGAATAAGGATCAGGACAAAAAAGATCAGGGCGAACAAAAACCTGACCCTAACAACGTATCAAAAGAAGATGCTGAGCGGATGTTGGAGGCCTTGGGAAATGATGAAAAGCAAACACAGGATAAGCTGAAAAATCAAAAACTAAAAGGTGCCAGGCGTCGCGTTGCCCAGGAATGGTAAGCGTTATTGTGTAAATAATTAATGAAAAGAAAATATTCCATATTACTGTTGTTGCTGCTTAATACAAGCTTGCTTTTTGCTGCCGATATCAGGTTTACCGCCTCGGTTAACAAAACAGAGGTTGGAACAACGGAACAGTTTGAGGTTACTTTTAGTGTAAATGGCAATGGCGACCATTTTACTCCTCCTTCATTTAACGGATTCCTGGTTGTATCAGGGCCTAATGTATCCACCAGCATGTCGGTTATTAACGGCAACGCATCAGCCAGCATGGCTTATAGCTACGAGCTGGTTGCGGTAAAAGAGGGCACATATGCCATCGGTCCGGCAAGCATTGTGGTAAATGGGAAGCAGTTGCATACCAATCCTATCAAAATAAAAGTTAAAAAAGGGCAGGCTCCTCCACAAAATAATAATGCTGCCACCGCGCAGCGCGGTTCACGCGGTGGTGGTGCAGCCGGTGGTGTAACCGTACATGAAGCAGGGAGCAATATTGCAAAATCATTATTCATCAAGGCGGTGGTTGATAAAAGCAGCGTGTACCTTGGCGAGCAAATAACCCTAACCTACAGATTGTATACCAATGTGGCCCTTGTTGGCAGCCAGGCCGATAAATTGCCCGATCTGACGGGCTTTTATAATGAAGACATTAAAAACCCCGACCAGGCTGTAAAGTGGCGCACGGAGATCCTTAAAGGGCAGAGTTACCACGTTGCCGATATGAAGCAAAGCATCCTTTTCCCAGAGCATGCCGGCAATATTACCATTGACCCCATGTCTATGATATTTGTGGTACGGGAATCGGCTGCATCCAGCGATCCATTCGACCAGTTTTTTGGTTCCGGATCCTATAATGATGTTAATTACAAGATCAAAAGCGTTCCGGTAATTGTGCATGTTAAACCATTACCTCAGGCTGGCAAGCCCGATGGCTTTGGGGGCGCGGTTGGCCGGTTTTCTATCAGCAACAGTATTGATAAAAATGAGCTTAAATCAAACGAGCCGCTGAACTATAAAATTAAAGTTACCGGAACAGGGAATATTAAACTGTTAAGGCCATTTAATCCCGAGTTTCCGACTGACTTTGAAAAGTACGACCCTAAAACAGAGGATGATATTGCGGTGAAAGACAACGGTGTATCAGGCAGTCGTACCTATACTTACCTGGTGATACCAAGACATGAGGGTAATTTTAATATTCCCCCGTTAAAGTTCTCGTACTTTGATCCTTCAACCGCGAAATATGTAAGCTTGCCCACAAAAGGTTTCCCGGTAAAGGTAAATAAGGGTATTTCAGAAAATAATGTTACCGCCTATGGTTCTGATAAGCAGGACGTTAAAACGCTGAACAAGGATATCCGTTATATTAAAAATGCCAATGGTAACATCAGCAAAAATGGCGAGGGTTTTTATGATTCTGGTCTATACTATAGTCTGTTAGCCTTTGGTCCGCTTTTGTTTTTAGGAGCACTGGTTTACGGTAAGTGGTACGAAAAGAATAACAGCGATATTGTTAAGGTGAAAAGCCGTAAGGCTAGTAAAGTAGCCGCCAAACATTTGGCCAGTGCCAAAGCGCAGCTATCGGCCAATAACTCCAAAGCATTTTACGAAAATGTATTTAAAGGCATATACGGCTACCTAAGCGATAAGCTGAATATTGCAGCGGCCGATCTGAATAAAGAAAAGATTGCTTCTGAATTGAAAGCTCGTTCCGTAGATGAAGGGCTGATCAACGAGCTGCAGGATACGCTTGATCTGTGCGATATGGCCCGCTATGCACCGGTATCGGGTATATCTGAGCAGCAGGTATTTGACAAAGCTAAAAACATGATCAATGACATTGAAGATAAAATATAACATGATCAGGCAAGTCACTTATATATTGTTGCTGATCGTATTGCCATTATTAGCTTTTAGCAATGATGGAGCAACCGCGCTGTTTAAAAAAGGGAACGCGCAATACGCCAAAGCCCAATACAAGGAAGCTATAACATCCTACCAAAAGCTGGTGGATGAAGGCTACCAGTCTGTAGCGGTGTATTATAACTTAGGGAACGCCTATTATAAAACCAACGATATGTCGTCGGCATTGCTGTATTATGAAAAGGCGCATAAGCTTTCGCCGGGCGACGAGGACATCCGTGTGAATATCCAGCTGGCCAACTCCAAGATCACCGATAAAATGGATGAGCCTCAGGAGTTTTTTATCACCAGATGGTGGTATAGCTTTATTTTAGGGCTATCATTAAATACACTGGCAGTATTGAGCGTACTGCTTATCCTTGCCGGTTTCTTTGTTTTTATCCTTTACAGGTTCACCGGCTCTGTAAGTGTCAAAAAAGCCTCGTTTTATACCGCTATCCTGCTGTTGTTTTTCGGGCTCGTCACTATTTTCATAGCGGGCAGGCAGGCCAGTTATTTTGAAGCTCATCAACAAGCCATTGTTTTTAGCGGATCGGTAACTACCAAAAGCGAACCAGGAAAGGGCAAAGACCTGTTTGTACTTCACGATGGCACCAAGGTGGAGATCCTGGAACATAATAGCAACTGGGTAAAAATACGTCTGCCCAATGGGAGCGAAGGGTGGATTAACGCCAATGATGTGAAGGAAATATAATTTCTCTCCCTATTGTCATGCTGAACGTAGTGAAGCATCTATTATACGACAGCATCTTCAATAATAGATCCTTCGCTGTTGCTCAGGATGACAAAATAAGTAAATTAGTAGCTATAAGTTTTCTGACCGATCTCCAACAGATTCATTACATCCTCTTTAGTACCGGTGAACGGTCCGGATGATTCTATTTTAAAACTGGCCATAGCTGCTGCAAACTCTCCGGCTTCCTGGAAGGAAGCGCCTTTGGTACGTTGGTATAAATAACCCGCCATATAAGTATCACCGCATCCGGTGGCATCAACAACAGCTGTTGGTACATAGGCCGGTACATTGTAAAAAATGCCATCAGCATAAATTACTGAACCCATGCTGCCCAGGGTAACGGCCACTTCCTTAACACCCCAGTCTGCTAATACTTCGGCACCTTTTTTAATATCTGTAAGACCGGTAAGCGCCTCCAGTTCGTGCTCATTAACTTTTAAAATATCAATATAACGTAAAGCCTCCTTTTTGGCGGGCCAGTCAACAGCTATTACATTTTTGTCTTCAACCTTGCGTAAATAACCTTGCGCATCTAATGATACACGGCCACGGCTGCTTAGTTCTTTGATCAAATCAACCGGGATATCATCAGCCAACAATGGACCTAAATGGAATATTTTAGCATTGATACCCTGCAATTGTTCGATGGTAAAAGGATCGGCTTTTTGCAGTACTCTTTGTGTGCGGTGATCCTGGTTACCTGAATAAATATTTTCAAAATATACGGTATGCGCGCAGGTAGAGGCATGTACTTCGGTGCCTTTGGCACGTAAAGCTTCAACGGTATGCATTTCGCTTTCGGCCAGTGAGGTTACCAGCGTATAACTTACATCCATATTACGGATGGCGCTTGAAAAGTAAAAAGATGTGCCACCAGCCATGTGTGCTACCGCCCTTGGTGTTACCACCTTATCTAACGTAATATGCCCTATGCAACAAATATCGTACATGCAGTTTTTATTTATGATAATGGATCTGCCCTACATCTTACATTTAGAGCAAACCGCAAATGTAGGGAATAAGATGGTTTTTAAATGTAATTTACGGGTTACATCTAAAAAAATGACATATAAGGGAGTTGCCATATATAATTCCTTTACTTATTAGTCAAGTTTAACAAGTTGATAATAAGCTTTCTAAATAATGTAAAATCATTGTAGCGCAATGCATTGTCGGGACGTAAAGGCAATTATGAAAACATACCTAATCCTGCTGATCATTGCAACAGTGACTTTTGCAAGCTGCAAAAAAGACAAAAACAAAAGCCAAGATGGAAACCCCGTAGGAACCTGGGAACTGCGACACGTTAATGGTGTACAGGTGCCTGGAGCGCCATCCGATTTTAAACCGGGAAATGGCGAAATTGTTCAAATCAATCAAACAAATTTCAAACAAATTTCTGACGGGAAAGTAGTCAATGACTATAAGTATTCTATAGTCAAAAAGGAAACCACGGTGAATTTTGATAAAGTATCTTACCAACTAGTATTTGATACTGATAAACCAGCTCTTAGCCCTTATTTCAAAATATCTGATGACGGGAAGCTCACGTTATATTTTGGTTCTATCGCTGCCGACGGATTCGAATCTACTTACGTTAAGCAATAAAAAATAGATAACGTTATGGGGTGGTTAAACAACACTCCATAACGTTATCAGGCTCATTACAATCATCAAGGCATCTTCAACAATAGTAACCGTACTCATGGGCAGGTTAAAAACTGCTCCCAGGCATGCACAACGGATCTTTCTTTTGTTTAAAACACTTTGCAGTACACCAATTAAACTTACGGTCATCACAACAAAGGTGATGATATTTACAATTACCGGTGCAATGTTTAAGGCAAACGCCAGACCGAGGCCAAGCTCAACAAAAGCATAGGTATAAGCCCAGGGCTTAAAGCGTTTGGCTACTATATCATACATGGTATAGCTATCGGCAAAACCCTGCAGATCGAGCATTTTAAAAAAGGAAAATATCAGGAAAAAGCCGCTCATGAATATGCGCATAGCTGTCATGGTCATAAAGCCGTGAGCTGTATATGCCGCAATAATGGCTATGGCCAAAATATAGCCAAATATGAGCAGTATAGGTTTGTAGGTAGCCAGCCACGATCTGTTTTCGGTATCTGCCTGCATGTCCATTTCAGAGGTATGATGAGCCTCGCTTAACTGGTATTTTGGATAATCTTTTAGGGCATCCTGCAAGGCCGAAGTTGGGATATGCTGAGCCATGGTAATATCAGCCGTGCCTTCGGCCAATGAAATATCAATGTTTTGTACATCTTGTACCTGCGAAAGCAGGGTTTGAACTTTATGCTGACAACCGCTGCAGGTCATGCCGGTTATTTGATAGGTATGTGTCATGATTTAAATAATTAAATTGATAACACAAAGTTACCGGTCAAGGCCACTTTAAGCTTTACGGAATTATTGATGGATATTATAAGATTTCGCTATCGCTCAAGAGATAGTTTACAGATCGTCGATATTTTTACGGTCATGCCCCTGCAACCCCTTAAATTGCGAAGGGGTCATCCCCGTTACCTGCTTAAACTGTGCCGAAAGATAGGCTACGCTGCTATAACCCATTTGGTAGGCTATTTCTGAAAGGCTCAGTTCATTATAAACCAACAGCTCTTTTACTCTTTCAATTTTCTGGGCTATGTAATACTTCTCGATGGTAGTACCCTCAACTGCCGAAAATAAATTGCTCAGATAGCTGTAATCATGGTTCAGGTGGTCGGCCAATATGGCTGAAAGTTTTAACGGGGTTGAAACATCCGTATGATGCACCAGTTTAATGATCTGCGTTTTGATCTGTTCAATGAGGCGGCTTTTCTGATTATCAATAATTTCAAAGCCTAAGCCATTCAGTGATTTTTCCAGCTGGTCGAGTTGTTCCGTTCCTGGATTATCCTTAAGCGTTATCTCGCCAAGTTCAACACTCAGGGGGGCAATTCCAACTTTTTCAAGTTCGGTTGCTACCGCCATTTTACAGCGGTTACATACCATATTTTTAACGTAGAGTTTCACAGATCATCAATGTGCTGCAAAGCTACGCATAAACTTATGGCACAACAAAGCCCCTGCATCCGCAGGGGCTTTGTTTACAGACAGGTGATACAGGTCAGCCACGTATTCCCCCTTTACTGATCCTGTACCTAACCCTGAATGTCATTTCGAACGAGGAACGAGGAGAAATCTTATAAAGCATACAACGCGAATATGGTTGTATAAGATTTTTGCTATCGCTCAAGAGATAGTTTCTCTTTGCATTAGAAATGACATCCGATTTTTATCTTAATTCTCTTCGTCAGCAGCCAATGCCCTGCGTGGCCTTAACAATTTAGCACTTTCGGCCAGTTTTATAACCCCTGGTTGGTAACCTTAGATATGATGGCCTTTTGCGATATGGGCCATTTTTATAACCTTTTGTTTTTTATGAAGGATGTTATAACTGCTTAATTTCCATAAACGGTTTAAAAAATTTATTTTGCACCTTTTAATGGCCAATTTTATCAAACCAAATAAACTAAACTCCTCAACTGACGGCGAATTGCTGGCTGCTTATCGTACTAACGGAGATATCGCGGTTTTAGGACAGCTGTATGAAAGGTATATGCCTTTGGTTTATGGTGTTTGTTTAAAGTACCTGAAAAACGAAGAACTGGCCAAAGATGCGGTGATGGGGATATTTGAAGAATTGATAACCAAAGTTAAACAGCATGATATCAGTATATTCCGAAGCTGGTTATATGTACTTGGGCGCAATTATTGCTTGATGCAATTAAGGGTTGGCAAAAAGCTGGAATTGGTTGCTTTGGATGAGGTTATGGAATTTACCCCACTTTTGCATCCTGATGATAATAACCGTGAAGAAGCCTATAAAGCTTTAGAACATTGTATTGATAAACTGACCGGTGCACAAAAACAAAGCATCGATTTATTTTATTTAAAGGAGAAGTGCTATAAAGATGTGGCCGATATTACCGGTTTTAGTTTAAATGAGGTAAAAAGTTATATACAAAACGGCAAAAGGAATTTGAAAATTTGCCTGGAGAAAAACAGTGAGCAGTAAAAAAGCCGACATATTGCAGATCAGGAAGTACCTAAACGGGGAGCTTAATGCCAATGCCATGCATCAACTTGAACGCGAAGCGCTTGACGATCCGTTTTTGATGGATGCACTGGAAGGTTATGAAACAACCGGGAAAGACCAGCAACCTAATCTTAGCGAACTATCTGAACGCCTGCAACAACGTACCAGCGAAAAAAGAGGCCGTATTATTCCCTGGAGGGCATGGTCAATAGCGGCATCTGTTTTGGTGGTGTTAACTATTGGTGGTTTGTGGCTCAAAAAAACTGAGCCTAACGAAAAGCAAAAAACGGCTGATGTTGTATTACCTGCGCCCCACAAAGCTACGATCGAGCCCCAACCCGATACCCTGAAAGGTGCTGCTTCTGCAATGCAAGTTCCGTTGATAGCTCAAAGTGCTAAACCTGCTGTCCCAGTATCAAAACCTACCGCTAAATCCTCAGATAAAGCGGTATATCAGCAGGAAATTTCTGCGGCTGATGCAAATGTTCCGGCTACTGCAAACAACCCGGTGGCAGTTGTTGAACCGCCACCTCCGGCTGCAGCAGCTAAAGCACAGGAAGATAAAAAGGATAATACGCAGCAACTAAGCGAGGCTGTAGTAATGGGTTATACCTCAAAAGGCAAACAGGATAGTATTGATAATGCTGTTGCACTTAATAGAAGAACAAGAGTTGCGGCATCGTCAACAACCATGTTGCAGGGAAAAGTGGCCGGCTTAACGGTAATACCGGCAGACCCCAAAGGGCAGGCTGAAGCTCAGCGGATTACCGGTATTATTATATCAAAAGACAACGGCTCGCCGGTTATAGGAGCCGCTATACGCGTGAGGGGAACCAACAAAAGTACCGTTACCAATACTGCCGGGCATTTCGCCCTGCCAATAACCTTCGGAAACGCGCAAACACTGGATATTGTTTCTATTGGCTATGAGCGTAAGCAGGTAAACGTAAAAGGTGGGGATAGCTTAAAAGTGGAACTTAACCAGGATAGCCATGCATTGAGCGAGGTTGTGGTGGTCAGGGGAGACGGAGGCGATGAACCGGCAGCCGAAAGCGCGCATCCGCAAAATGGCTGGAGTAGCTTAAAAAAATATTTGCAGGCAAATGCCACCTTACCCGATGGCACAACCGGCAGTGTAAGCGTAACCTTTACCGTTGCAACTGATGGCACTCTGAGCGATATAAAAATTAAAAAGAGCCTGAATACAACGGCGGACCAAAAAGCCATTGACCTGATCAAGGCGGGCCCATCATGGGTTGGTAATAACAACCAAAAGCCTGAACAGGTTACCGTTAAGGTAAAATTTCAGCAACAAAAATAAACAGAGTTCTACTGTGCCATATAACAAAAAAGAGGTTCCGAAAACGGGACCTCTTTTTTATACTGTCTACAAAGCAGAAAACGTAATCAAAAACTTCTTCGCCAGCCGGCAGAGGCTGACGGGCTTAAGCCTTTACGCGCTCAACATACGTGCCGGTAGCGGTATCAACCTTTACCTTGTCGCCAATGTTAATAAATAACGGTACACGTATTTCGGCACCGGTTTCAACAGTCGCGTTTTTCTGGGCACCACTTGAAGTATCACCTTTAACAGCAGGTTCGGTATAGGTAATTTCCAGCTCGGCAGAACCAGGGATTGATCCCATGATAGGTTCTTCGCTTTCAAAAGCTACCATAACGTTCATGCCTTCCTTTAAAAACTTTACTGCCGGGCCAAATAATGTTTTTGGGATACTATGCTGATCATACGTGGTGTTATCCATTACTACTAATGCATTACCCTCGTCATATAAATATTGATAGTCACTGGTTTCAACACGGGCAATATCCACCTCTTCGTCGGTACGGAAACGGTATTCAACCAGTTTTCCTGATTTTACGTTACGCATACGGGCCTGATAAAAGGCGCGCAAGTTACCTGGTGTACGGTGTAAAAACTCTTCAACCTGCACTAATTCGCCGTTAAAGCGAAGCACATTTCCATTTTTAACATCTGATGCTTTAGCCATAAAATAATATTGAGGCGCAAAATTAGCTACTTAAAGGCAAAGAAACAAGTGGTTGTTATGGGTTGATTAGGTTGTATTAGGTTGATTAAGTTAGATTTAAACCTAATCAACTATTCAACCTAATCTAACTCAATCAACTAACTCTTATAATCCGAAATGCTAAGCCGCTGATCGCAGAAGCCATATTCATGTTCTTGATTGGAGCACACTATAGTAAGCCTACCGGTGGCAAACCGTTGTACAAGGCTTAAATACCAATCAACACCCTGTGTATCTAAATTGGAGGTAGGCTCATCCAGCATGAGCATTGGTGTATCGGCACAAAAGGCAAGGATCAGCTTAAGGCGTTGTTTCATACCCGATGAAAAATAACGGATCAATTTGTTTTCGCTTTTGGGTAAGTTTAACAAAGCTATCAGCTCCGCTTTACCGATGCCATCCTTGTATTTTTTAAACTTAAAATGAAAATCAACCATCTCGCTCAGCGTAAACTCCTCTATCAGTTCCAGGTAGGGAGCAGCAAGGCTTAAATGATTAAAGACCTGGTCGGTAGCAACGGGTTTCTCCTGAAATGTAAAATCAATAGCGCCGGCCGAAGGCGACAAGCTTGCATTTAAAACTTGTAATAAAGTTGACTTCCCCGAGCCGTTTGGCCCCAGTATAGCATAGGTTTGCCCACTGTTAAAAGTATAGTCAATACCCCTGAATATCCAGTCGCGGTTAAATCTGCGGCCAATGTTGTTGAGGGTGATGGTCATGGGGGAGTTTTTAGTCGATGGTCCATAGTCGATGGTCCATGGAGCTCTGATTTATAAAGACTTCATTTTGTATTACTAAACTTTTTTACCATGGACCATCGACTATGGACCATCGACTAAAAATCAGGTATTCCCAAACCCCTTCATGATCCCTCTTTGCGAGTTTTGCAGGAAGTTGATGATCTCATCGCGCTCAATGCTTGGGGTAAACTCGGCTTCAATAATATCAAGGGCCTTGCTTACATTATATTTTTTGAGGAACAGGATACGGTATATCTCCTGGATCTCATTAATGGTTGCTGCCGAAAACCCTCTGCGGCGTAAACCTACTGAGTTGATACCTACATATGATAATGGCTCGCGACCAGCCTTGGTGAACGGAGGAACATCCTTACGCACCAATGATCCGCCTGATATCATGCTGTGTGCGCCAATTTCAACAAACTGGTGTACGGCCGATGAGCCACCAACAAAAGCATAATCATAAATATTAATGTGGCCTGCCAGCTGTACCGAGTTGGCAATGATCACGTTATCGCCGATAACGCAATCGTGTGCTACGTGTACGTAGGCCATGAGCAGGCAATTACTGCCAATGGTGGTGGTGTTTTTATCCAACGCGGTACCACGATTTAGGGTAACACACTCACGTATGGTAGTGTTATCACCTATGGATACCGTACTTTGCTCGCCTTTATATTTCAGATCCTGTGGCGGGGCAGATACCACGGCACCCGGAAAAATACGGCAGTTTTTACCTATACGGGCGCCATCCATAATTACGGAGTTGGAACCGATCCAGGTACCCTCGCCAATTTCAACATCCTTGTGGATGGTTACAAAAGGCTCAATCACCACGTTATCGGCTATTTTAGCCTGTGGGTGTATATATGCTAAAGGCTGGATCATGCTTCTGTTTCTTTTACTTTTACTATTTGTGCCATTAATTCGGCCTCAACAACTACCCTGTCACCCACCATACCAACACCTTTCATGGTTGCAATACCCCGTCTTATGGGAGCAAGCAGGTCGCAAATATAAATAATCGTATCGCCCGGCACTACTTTGCTTTTAAAACGCGCGTTCTCGATCTTTAAAAACAAGGTAAGATAATTTTCCGGATCGGGCACCGTATTTAACACCAGGATACCCCCGGTTTGCACCATGCCTTCAATTTGCAGCACACCCGGAAATATAGGTGCGCCCGGGAAATGGCCCTTAAAAAACTCCTCGTTTATGGTTACGTTTTTCATACCCACTACGTGGCTTTTGGTCAGTTCCAATATTTTATCAATCATTAAAAAAGGTTGCCTGTGCGGCAGCATGCCCATTATTTCAACCGTATCAAATACAGGCTTGGCGTTAGGATCGTAAACTTTAACCTGTTTGCGACTCTTTTCCTTTTTAATAAGCGCTTTTATTTTTTTGGCGAAGGCCACATTGGCCGCATGCCCCGGCCTGGCAGCCATGATATGCCCCTTAAGCGGAACACCAACCAGCGCCAGATCGCCTATCATATCCAGCAATTTATGCCTTGCGGGCTCGTTCTGATGGCGCAGTTCAATATTGTTCAGTATCCCTTGCGGGGCTACATTGATATCCTTACGATTAAATAATTTGGCAAGGTGTGCCAGTTCGTCCTCATCAACCTCTTTATCAACCACTACAATGGCATTGTTCAGATCGCCACCTTTTATCAGGTCATGCTTTACCAGCATCTCCAGCTCGTGCAAAAAACAAAAGGTACGGCAGGAGGCAATTTCCTTTTTAAACTCACCGATGGTTGATATACTGGCATGCTGGCTACCCAACACCTGCGAGTTATAATCAACCATACAGGTAAAGCGATAATCGTCAAGCGGCATGGCCACCATCTCTACCTTACGATCGGGTTCTGAGTAATGTATATTGTAGGGAATGTGGTAGTATTCGCGATCGGCATCCTGCTCAATCAGGCCGGTTTCGGTAATAACATCAACAAACTGTATCGAACTGCCATCCATAATAGGTGTTTCGGGACCGTCCATATCTATCAAAACGTTGTCAATCTCTAAACCTACCAATGCTGCCAGCACGTGTTCAACCGTATTTACAGTTGCGCCGTTTTGCGAAATAGTGGTACCACGTGAAGTATCGGTAACATTATCGACGTCGGCATCAATTATAGGCGAACCGGGTAAATCGATCCGTCTGAATTTGTAGCCGTGGTTTTCCGGTGCCGGGTTAAATGTCATGGTTACACGCTGACCAGTGTGTAAGCCCGTACCCGAAACTGATACCGGCACTTTAATAGTTCTTTGTTTTACATTCATAATATTCCTATTGGCCGTCCTTATTTTGCCGGATTGCCATTACGCAGTTCTTCAATTAATTTTTCAAGCTCATGTACCTTTTTGTCAATCTCGGGCAATCTCCTTAATTTGGAGTGTGCACGCAGGTATTCTTTGTATGACATGTATGGTGTACCGCCCCAAACTTTACCCTCTTCGGTAATTGAGCTGTTTATTCCTGTTTGTGCCGATAGCTGTGTACCATTGGCTATATTTAAATGTCCGGAAATGCCTACCTGGCCTCCAATAACTGCATTTTTACCGACTTTGGTACTGCCGGATATGCCTGCCTGACCTGCAATAACCGTATGGGCGCCAATCTCAACGTTGTGCGCTATTTGCACCAGGTTATCAATCTTTACGCCTTTACGTATTATGGTTGAACCCATGGTTGCCCTATCAATAGCGGTATTGGCTCCAACTTCAACGTCGTCCTCAATAAGTACATTGCCAATTTGGGCAATTTTTGTGTAAGTACCATCAGGATTAGGAGCAAAGCCAAAACCATCGCTTCCAATCACCGCGCCCGAATGTACGATAACGTTATTACCTATCACACAATCGAAATAAACAGTTGCTCCCGAAAACAAGGTAACATTATTACCAATAGTAACATTATCACCAATGTTAACATTTGGATAAATTTTACAATTATCACCAATTTTTACATTGGTGCCTATGTAGGCAAATGCACCGATATAAGGATCGGCGCCAATTTGAGCGGTTGGATGTATAAAGCTGGGCTCTTCAACGCCCTTTTTGTTAAGCTTAATGGTATTATATTGTTCCAGAAGAATGGTAAACGCGCTATAAGCGTTTTCTACCCTGATCAGGGTAGCCTTTACCGGACCGGTTAATTGCTGATCATTATTGATAATAACAATCGAGGCATTGGTGGTGTACAAGAATTGCTCGTACTTTGGATTTGACAAAAACGAAAGACTGCCCGAAGCCCCATCCTCTATTTTAGCCAGTCCGTCAACCTTTACAAAAGCATCACCCTCAACAGTTCCGTTGAGCAATAAACTTATTTCCTGAGCAGTAAATTGCATCGACAAATTTAAATGTTAAAATTAAAGCAACAAATTATTAATTAGTGGTAAGTAATGAGTTGTTGGTTTTGAGTGTTTCTCTTAATAAGACCTTCATTTTCAAGCATGTAATTTATAAAACTCATTGCCAAAACTAGCAACTCATCACTCAGAATTGATGACACTCAAACGCTCACCTACCCCTACAGCAAATCTTTACTATAACAAAGTATATATTTTTTAACGGTTTTAGCCAGGGCTTCCAAATTGGAGTTGTCGCTGGCTGTTGTAATATCATGTACATGCCCATCCTTCATCAGTATACCTATATTGCCATCGCCGGCGGTGTAGGCATTGTTGCGTATGGATGTTGTAAATACAAAATAGGAGGCTTCGTGCTCGCTTATGCCATACTTTTGTACCGCTTTTTGTATCAGGCTATTCACAAACTCTTTCTCGGGCTGTTTGCTGGTAATCTCTACATGATAAAGATTACGCTGCACCAGGTTTTTTGCCAGCGTTGAAAGCACAAAATCGTCATGCCCGGCCCAAACCTTTACTGCCGACATGATATCAGCATCATCCAAACTCGCAAAAATTTCCAGGTGATGATCCTCATTCATAAAAGCATCACGACTGATGTGGCTTTTAATAAAATGCTTTAATGCCGGGGCTGCAAAGAGGTCCTGCCCCCGCAAGGTAAGTTCGCGGCAGCGTTTAAATACTTTTCCCAGCAACTCTTCGCCGGCAATTACGGTTTTATGCAGGTAAACCTGCCAGTACATGAGCCTGCGGGCAATTAAAAATTTTTCTATAGAATAAATGCCTTTTTCCTCTACCACTACATGATCATCCGTTACATTCAGCATTTTGATAATCCGGTCTGAACTGATAACCCCTTCAGATACGCCGGTAAAGAAGCTGTCGCGGTTCAGGTAATCTAACCTGTCCATATCCAGCTGGCTAGATACCAGCTGATGCAGGAATCTGCGCGGATAGGTATCGTTAAAAATACTGATAGCCATAGCTAAACGATTGCCAAACTGTTCGTTTAACTTGTTCATCAGCATAGATGATATATCTTCATGGGCTATACCTTCAATAATGGTACGCTCCAAAGCATGCGAGAACGGGCCATGCCCAATATCATGCAACAATATAGCCACAGTTAAGGCTTCTTCTTCTTCAGGGCTTATCTGGTGCCCTTTATTGCGTAATGTTTCAATGGCCATATCCATCAGGTACATGGCGCCAAGCGCATGATGGAAACGAGTATGCAAGGCTCCGGGGTATACCAGGTGGGTCATGCCCAGTTGTTTGATATACCGCAACCGCTGAAAATATGGATGTTCAATCAGGTCAAATACCAGCTCGGTTGGGATACTGATAAAGCCATAAACAGGGTCGTTTATAATCTTCTTTTTATTCAATGTGGATGTTTACGATGCAAAAATGTAAAACAAAGGTAAAATAAGCGCATGATGTTTGTTAATTTTTGTTAATACCTTTACTTATCGACAACAAAAGCCTTGGTTTGAGGTTTAATGGTCAGGATCAGAATTTTCTGAATTAAGGAACTAACAGAATAAAAGTATAATTAACTTGATTCAGAAAATTCTTAAATCCTGTAAATTCTGATTCAGAATACTACTTTTTTTAATCTACATATATTATGCAAGACACCACCATTTTATGGGCCGATGACGAAATTGACCTTTTAAAGCCACATATACTTTTCTTAAACGAAAAAGGATACAAAGTAACTACTGTAACCAATGGTAATGATGCCGTTGATACGTTTAAACAACATTATTTCGACCTGGTTTTTCTGGACGAGAACATGCCGGGATTAACCGGACTGGAAACCCTGCAACAGATCAAGAATATTAATAATGATGTTCCTATTGTGCTGATCACCAAGAACGAGGAAGAATACCTAATGGAAGATGCCATCGGCTCCAAGATTGATGATTACCTGATCAAGCCGGTGCATCCCAAGCAAATATTGCTTACCATTAAAAAGCTAACGGAAAACAAACGCCTGGTTACCGAAAAAACAACCATGGCCTACCAGATGGATTTCCGTACGCTGGGCATGACGTTGAATGATAACCTGAGTCACCAGGAATGGGTTGATGTATATAAAAAACTCATATACTGGGAACTGGAACTGGAACAACTGGAAGATGCCGGCATGCACGAGATACTTACCCTGCAAAAAGCCGAAGCCAATGTGCAGTTCTGTAAGTTTATTGAACGCAATTATTTAAACTGGATCAAAAATCCGGAGTTTGCGCCAACCAGCTCGCCGCAACTGTTTAAAAAGAAAGTATTCCCTAAGCTTGATGGCAAAGGTCCGCTGTTTTTTATATTGATAGATAACCTGCGGTATGACCAGTTTAAGATCATAAACCCTATTATATCTGAATATTTCAGACTGGAAGAAGAGGATACCTACTACAGTATTCTGCCTACCGCTACCCAATATGCCCGTAACTCCATATTCTCGGGCCTGATGCCGTTGGATATGGAAAAACGCTACCCTACTATGTGGCAAAATGATGAGGACGAAGGCGGTAAAAACCTATACGAATCTGAATTTATTGCTGATCATTTAAAACGGGTGCTACGTAAGGAATGCAAATACTCGTACCATAAAATATTGAATATTGACGAGGGTAAAGCGCTGAACGAGTCGGTAAGTAATTTGATGAACAACGAGCTGAACGTGGTGGTATATAACTTTGTTGATATGCTATCGCATGCCCGTACGGACATGCAGATGATCCGCGAGTTGGCCAGCGACGATGCGGCATACCGCTCGCTAACGCTGTCGTGGTTTGAACATTCGCCGCTGTTTGACCTGTTGAAATTCCTGGCCTCGAAACAAGTACGTGTAGTGATCACTACCGATCATGGTACCATCCGCGTTAAAAATCCAAGCAAAATTGTAGGCGACCGGAATACCAACACCAACCTGCGTTATAAACAAGGTAAAAACCTGAACTATAACGCCAAGGAAGTGTTCCACATCCGCAACCCGCATGATGCTATGCTGCCCAAGTTGCACCTAAGCTCGAGCTTTGTATTTGCCAAGGAAGACAGCTATTTTGTATACCCTAACAACTACAACCACTTCGTGAATTTTTATAACGAAACGTTCCAGCACGGCGGTATCTCATTAGAAGAAATGATTATACCGATAGTTACCTACGGTCCTAAATAGTCCCGGGAGAAGGTTCGAAATATAAAACGCCAGCTTTTATTTGGAAAGGCTGGCGTTTTTTTTGTTTACGCAATACTAAACCATGTCATTGCTGTAAGGAGGAACGACGAAGCAATAAGTAGCAGACCTGCAAAGGTGATTTGCATGATGAGATTGCCACGCTATCGCAATGACATGGTTTTGTTTTAGCTTGTCATCCTGAGGAACGAAGGATCTATTACGCAGCTTGCCTGTTGTAAAATAGATGCTTCACTTCGTTCAGCATGACAAGAGTATAAAGAACAAAAAATCATGTTAATCTTTTAACGGCGAAGCCCTCTTGAACGCCAATAAGAATTAACCTGTGAAAAATCCTCTAAAAATCCTGGTTCAGACAACCAACCGCTCCACAATCTGATCAGCCGTAAGCTTTTCCTGTTCGCCGGTGGTCATGTTTTTAAAGGAAAGCAGGCCGCTTTGAATTTCGTCGCTGCCGATAACTACCGTGTAGGGAATGTTTTTATTATTGGCGTATTCCATTTGTTTTTTGATCTTGGCGCCAGCAGGGTATAATTCCGCATTGATGTTTTGGCGACGTAATTGTTGCAACAGGGGCAGGCCATATAGTTCGCCTTCCTGATCAAAATTACAGATCAATACCTGTGTACTTTGATTTGCCGAAGCCGGGAATAGGTTCAATTCTTCCAGCACATCATAAATACGATCGGCACCAAAAGAGATACCCACACCTGTTAAATCTTTTAAACCAAACATGCCGGTAAGATCATCATAACGGCCGCCGCCGCCAATGCTTCCCATCACCGCTTCGTTGGTTTTAACCTCGAATATAGCGCCTGTATAATAGTTTAATCCGCGGGCCAGGGTAATGTCCAGTTCCAGTTTGGCGGTTTGCAGTGGACTGGCCTTGATGTAGTTAAATACAGTTTCAATTTCGTCGCAACCTTTCAATCCAATTTCAGAAGTGGCCAGGGCTTTGCGCAGACTTTGCAGCTTTTCGGTATTAGAACCTTCCAGTAAAATAACCGGTTTTATTTTTTCGATATCTGCCTCTGTAAAACCACGTTCCAATAACTCCTTGATCACGCCATCAAGCCCTATCTTGTCCAGTTTATCAATGGCTACAGTTAAATCAATGATATTATCAGCTTTGTCTATAATTTGAGCAATTCCGGATAGTATTTTTCTATTATTGATTTTTATGCTGAAATCTTTTAAACCAAGCTTGCTTAAAGCCTCATCATAAATCATGACAAACTCCGCCTCGTTCAGTAAAGAATCAGAACCAACTACATCCGCATCACACTGGTAAAACTCGCGGTATCGGCCACGCTGCGGTCTGTCGGCACGCCAAACGGGCTGCACCTGAAAACGCTTGAACGGAAACGTGATCTCGTTCTGGTGTTGTACCACGTAACGCGCAAAGGGGACGGTGAGATCGTAGCGGAGAGCCTTTTCGGAGATCTCCGAAGTTATCAGATTTGAGTTATGAGTTGTGAGTTTTTCTGGTGATACTTTGGCTAGGTAATCGCCACTGTTCAGTACTTTAAATATTAACTTATCTCCTTCATCACCATACTTACCGGTTAAAGTGGATAGATTCTCCATGGTCGGAGTTTCAATCTGCTGATAGCCGTATTTACGGAACACGCTCTTAATAGTATCAAAAATATAGTTACGTTTCACCATTTCGGTTGGAGAAAAATCGCGGGTTCCCTTGGGTACGGATGGTTTGATGGATGCCATGCGGCAAATGTACAAAAAAGCAAATTATTGTAATGCGGGTACTCTTCTCCGTGCGTCATTTGCGTAGCGTGGCAATCCCTCTCCCGCGCGTCATTGCTGAGGTACGAAGCAATCTCTACTTAGGCAGCTCAACTATGCAGGTTCATCACTTTGATGCCGACTCTGTACAGCATAGAGATTATTAATGTTGTGTTTGTTTTTATAGGTATTAATGAGCTCTCTTCGGTCGGTTGTCTTCGTACCTCAGCAATGACGCGCGGGAGAGATATTCTTGTTCCGTTTTTGTTCTGTTTCTTGTTCGGATTTTGTTCGGGTGCTGTGGGGCCATCCGAACACGAACAAGGAACAGTGGCCATCCTCGCGCTCTACTTAAATGACACTCTTTTTACTTAAGCACATCCGGAATATTATATTTTTGAAAACCTATGAAAATCATTATCCAAACCTCCCGATTACTAATCCGCGAATTTACACCAGAAGACGAAAACATATCCATAATCCTGGATGAAGATGAACGACTTACCCAATATGTAAAAAAACGCAACCTGCAGGAAAGCCGACAGGTTTTTAAGGATACTCTTAAGGAATATAAAAATCAATCGGGCCTGGGTAGATGGGGCATATTCAATATAGCCGATAATGATTTTATTGGGGTATGTATGTTAAAACCCAACGAATCTGACGGCAACAGCATTGAACTGGGCTACCGGCTGCATTTCAAATACTGGGGATCGGGTATTGCTACCGAACTTGCCCAGGCGCTGGTATTTTATGGCCTGAATGAAGTTGGACTAAAGGAAATTTGTGCAGTTACCCATCCTGATAACGCTGCATCGCAACGGGTTTTATCCAAAGCCGGTTTTGTACCCAACGGCCGTGCTTTTTGGTATGGTGAGGATTTGCCGTTGTTTAAGGTGAGTAAAGCGGTTTAAAATCATCCCATTGCAAGCGTAGCGTAGCAATCCTCTTTATACAGGGCGAATAAGTATACCGTAGACCTGCTCTTGGCCGCGGGAGGGCCAGTTACTTTTGTCGCCACAAAAGTAACCAAAAAGGCTTTCAGCAGAAATGCTTCTTTACGCTCAATGCCTTTGCGCTGCAAATCAGTCAGAACCACGGGCTGCAAACAGTTGCCCCTCCGCCAGCCGGCGGATCGCGCAATGCCACTGCTTCAGTAAAAATTGCTAATGCCCTTTCCTACACACGACCCACCAAGTTCTGCCCGATTTCATCCGAAGCGAGCCGCAATTGTCTGAATCAGAATTTACTGAATTAAGGAATTAACTGAATATGGGCAAATAAGAAAGGTTCAGCTTGCCAATAAAAAAGCGGGCAAGGGCCTGACAGAAAAGCGGGCCTGGGTGTTTGTCTTGTGGGGAGAAGCTTTTTTCTGTCTTGGTCTTTTGGTTACTTTGTATCAAGACAAAAGTAACAGCCTTAGCGGCAATTGAGCGCTCTGCGATAAGCATGTACGCTTTGCAAATCGGGATTGCCATGCTACACTCACACTGACGGGATTTCAGTTTTATCATCTGCACATCAGGAATCTATCAATGTTTATCCCCAAAACCAAACTCTTTATAAGTATTAGGCATGCTGTCAGCATTTTTAAAGGCAAAGGTGAAAGTTGCTCCCCAGCTTTCAAAATCGGCATTTTTATCGGTCGAGGTTTCCACGTGTACTGAGCTTATCATGTATATACCTTCGCGGCTTAGCTTAAAGTAAACCTGCCCCTTAGCATCGGTGCTTAATTTTTGCGGAAACACGTTGCCGTTTATGGTTTTTACATATATTATAACCACGGCATCTTTTATGATTTTACCTTTAAATAATACCTGTGCGGTTACATCATCGCCATAGCTGCATTTGTACGGGTTTTGTTGTATCACTATTTCGTAATCCTCGCCCAGTGGTTTGTCAAAATCCTTACCATTAGGTTTATCAACGGCAATCAGGGTTTTTAAATAGCGGTTTGATTTTTCAACAAAGTACTGCTGATTACTGTTTTTCGCGTCTTCGGCAATCTTATCCAAGCCTTCGTTGTCCAGGTTTTTTAAGAACTTGTTTCTTTCAGATTCTACGCTTTCGCTTTTTACCAGCTCTATCAAAGCAATTCCGCTGTTTTGTAATGTGTAGTTAAGCACATTGGCCGAGGTGTCTTTTGGAGCGTTACCGAGGTCAATTTTTTTCGATCCATCGTACAGCATAAACTTAGTGATCTTGCCGGCTTGATATTTATATTCCGCGTCTTTTTGAAACTCGTTACCACTTAAAAGGTGTAGATTCAGTTTTTGCCCCTTTTTCATATAAAAGTTTTCGGGCAGCAAAAAATAATCCTGCGAACTGGCAGCAAAGCCTATGATCAGTAGTAATGCGAAAAATAAAAGGCCAAGTCGTTTCATAGTTTTTTGATAGGATCACCAAACATACAAAGTTTTAAAAACTTCAGTAGTTTTACTGCATGATTTTTGACCGTAAAACCCTCGATAACGAAAATTTAACACTTTTTTACAAAAAACTGTTATTACCACGCCTGGTTGAAGAGAAAATGCTGATCCTTTTACGACAAGGGCGCATTGGTAAATGGTTTTCGGGAATAGGGCAGGAAGCCATTGCTGTTGGCAGTACACTGGCCATGCAAAGTGATGAGTATATCTTGCCCATGCATCGTAACCTGGGGGTTTTTACGTCAAGAGATATTCCACTTTCAAGATTAATGGCACAATGGCAGGGCAAGCCATCAGGCTTTACCAAAGGGCGCGACCGCTCCTTTCATTTCGGTACGCAGGAATATAAGATCATCGGCATGATATCGCACCTGGGACCTCAATTGGCCCTTGCTGATGGCATTGCGCTGGCTGATGTTTTATCGCAACGGAAAAAATCAACCCTGGTATTTACCGGCGAAGGCGCTACTAGCGAGGGCGATTTTCACGAAGCGTTGAATATTGCCTCGGTATGGAAATTGCCCGTTATATTTTTGATCGAGAATAATGGCTACGGACTTTCGACCCCGGTTAATGAGCAATATAACTGCCACCAATTGGTTGATAAGGCCATTGGCTACGGTATAGAGGGGCGCCGCATTGATGGTAATAATATACTGGAAGTTTATCATACCATAAAAGATATCAATGACAGCATCCGCGAAAACCCGCGACCGGTACTGGTGGAGTGCATGACTTTCAGGATGCGGGGGCATGAAGAAGCATCGGGCACTAAATACGTTCCAAAAAACTTAACAGAATGGTGGGCCGGGAAAGATCCGGTAACCAATTTTGAGCAATATTTACTTAACGAGGGTGTGCTGAGGGCAGAATGGATCCCCATCATTAAAAAAGAGATGACCACACTCATCGAATCAGAATTTGAAAAGGTGTACAGCGAGACGGATATTGTGCCGGATATAGCAACCGAGGTAAAGGATATGTACCAACCCTATACTTTCCCGGCCACGCAACCATCCACAACGCCGGCAACCAGCAAACGATATATTGATGCCATAAGCGATGGACTGAAACAGGGTATGCGCAAACACCCTAATCTGGTAATTATGGGGCAGGATATTGCGGAGTATGGTGGCGCGTTTAAAATAACCCAGGGTTTTGTGGAAGAATTTGGCAAGGGTCGTGTGCGTAACACACCTATCTGTGAGTCGGGTATTGTTGGAGCTGGTATGGGTTTGGCATTAAATGGTTACAAGGCCATTGTAGAGATGCAGTTTGCCGATTTTGTTACTTGTGGCTTTAACCAGATTATTAATAACCTGGCCAAAACCCATTACCGCTGGGCGCAGGCTGTGGATATGGTGGTACGTATGCCTACCGGGGCCGGTACTGGTGCAGGCCCCTTTCACTCGCAAAGTAATGAGGCGTGGTTCACCAAAACACCCGGACTTAAAGTAGTTTACCCTGCCTTCCCGGCAGATGCCAAAGGATTGTTGCTGGCCGCTATTGACGATCCTAACCCGGTAATTTACTTTGAACATAAATACCTGTACCGGAGCATTAGTGGCGATGTGCCCGATAATGATTGCCTGATTGAAATAGGTAAAGCCAATGTGATAAAACAAGGCGAAAAGGCAAGTATCATAACCTTTGGGCTGGGTGTACATTGGGCTTTGGAATATGCCGAAAAGCATCATGAACAATCTATTGAGATCATTGACCTACGTAGCCTGCTGCCTTGGGATCAGGAAGCGGTAGAAAAAAGCGTAAAGAAAACCGGCCGTGCCCTGGTTTTACATGAGGATACGCTGACCAGCGGTTTTGGTGCGGAGATAGCTGCCCATATAGCCGAGCATTGTTTTAAATTCCTGGATGCCCCGGTAATGCGCTGCGGCAGTCTGGATACCGCCATCCCCATGAACAAAGCGCTGGAGGATCAGTTTTTGGCCAAGGCAAGGTTGGAGGAATCAATGGAGAAGTTGCTGAGTTATTAGTGGAGGATAGGCTTCTGCGCGTAACCTCTTGTCTGAATCTTGATTAAACGGATTTTAGGATTTTTTTCTTATCCCCCTTGTCATGCTGAACGGAGTGAAGCATCTATTCTGCTACATGTATAGTTCGTCAATAGATCCTTCGTTCCTCAGGATGACAAACTTTAAATTCTTGTATCCTGATTCTTAGCTCTTGGCTCTCTTCATCGCCATTTAAAACTCTTGATCATCACCTCCATATCCTTTTTTATAAAGTTAAGTACGGGTTGTATCGAATCAAGGCGCGGCTCACTGTTAAAATACAGCGCTCCGCGGATGTAGTTTTTGGTACTATCGGTTAGGAAAAACTGTGCCGATGATGCGGCGTTGCCATCAATGGTATAATAAATACCGTAAACCTTGCGATCAGAATAGCTAATTACGCCTTCGTCAATGGAGGTTGCTTTTACGGTATGCTTAAAGGCAAAAGTGCGGGCATCTTCCACCAGTTCGTTAAACACTTTATTGGATGTTACAGGCTGGTAGCTTAAGTGCAGTGTTGCATGAAACTGCGGAAACTGCATATTTACCCAGCATGGTTTTGCTCCTTTTGCCTTATCTGGTTCAATAGTGGCATATTTAGGGTAGCTAAAGGTATAAGGACAACCTGCGTTATAATCTTGATATTCCTTTTTGGGGAAAGCGATACGATAATATCCCCGCGGCTTTGGCGAATAGTCATGGTTACCACCGCAGGCTGCAAAAAGCATCAGTACGATAAGCAATAAGCTTACATATTTATATTGAAATTGCATATTCAACAGCCGCTTGCGAATGAATAATTGTTGTGTCAAAAACAGGTATTATAAAGTCCGTTTGGCTAATTAGTAACGGGATTTCGGTGCATCCTAAAATGATACATTCTGCTCCTTGTTGAATTAAATCATTAACAACAGAAATGAATTTTTCTTTTGATGTTGATTTTATCACTCCTCTGCCAAGTTCTTCTTTTACAACATACTGAATTAAATCTCTTGTTTCTTGCTTTTCGGGAGTCAAAACCTCAAGCCCATATTCTTCCAGTTTTTTTCTGTAAAAGTCCATTTCCATTGTAAACTTTGTACCTAATAGTCCTACTTTTTTAAATCCTTGTTTATTCACTGCTTTTGCAGTTTCAACTCCTATGTGAATGATGGGTAACTGGATTGTCTCTTGAAGTTGGTCTGCAAACAGATGAGCAGTATTAGCACATAAAATAATGCTGTCAACTCCGCTTTTTTTTAAACACTCGCAAGCATTAAGTAGTAATTCAAAACTACCAACCCAACTTTTGGCTTGTATGTCGCTAAAGTTTAAAGAGTAAATAATACATTCAGCAAAATTCAGTCCGCCTAATTTCTTATTAACCCCTTCGTTTATATAGCGGTAATAATCTAAAGTTGATGTCCAACTTATGCCACCAACTAATCCAATTTTTTTCATAGACGGTTATCTTTTGAATTCCAGATCTCCCATGATCGTTCTGCCTGTAAGATGAGCATCTCGTAACCGTTCTTGGTTTTGGCTCCCTGCTCCCGACCTTTTCTTAAAAATAAGGTCTCTTCGGGGTTATAGATCAGATCGTACAGCAAATGATCGTCGGTTATGGCCTCATAAGGTATCGGTGGGCATTCGTCAATCTTGGGCGATGTGCCTATAGGTGTGGTATTGATAATGATTTTGTGTTGTTTAATATGGTGCGGTTTAAGATCGCTAAACAAAATATGATCAGGGTGTGGTTTGCGGGTAACTGTTTTATAGGCAATGCCCATGTTTTCCAGGACGCATTTAATCGCTTGTGCTGCGCCGCCATCGCCCAATACCAAGGCTTCATCATTAGTGTCATTAATTAATGGTTTTATGGACATTTCAAAACCGTAAAGATCGGTGTTATAACCCTCCAGTCTGAAATCATGCCCTCCTACGCCTATCTCTCCTGTAAAAGCGGCTTGTAACGGGCTTTCGGCAATTACGCAGATACAGTTTACGGCACCGGCTTTACGGGCATCATGCTCTATCCAATCCAAAAAGGGCAAAACAGTTATTTTATGCGGAATGGTTACGTTAAGTCCTGCTAAATTGGGGTTCTCATCTAACAAATCCTGCAGGTCTTTGATGTGTTCAAGTGGGTACACATCGTAAACGGCATCAGTAATACCTTCGGCTTTGAATTTTTCGGTGAAATATTTCTTTGAAAAAGAATGTGAAAGCGGATAACCTATAAGCCCGTACTGTTTCATGCTGTAATATTAGTAAGAAAACAGCCAAATTTAAATATTGATTCTTTAAGAATTTAAAAACACTGGTAATTGTATATAGCTTAAAAACGAATTAACCCGAGAACTTCTGATCTGAGGTTAATTCGTTTTGTTAATCGTTATTTGCCATTTATGGCCGTTGTTTTATTGACTTACCGTCCATTCGCTCAACTGAAAATCGGCACTGCCGTTATTGGCGGTTATATACAGGCGATAATATTTATACGCGGTATTATTGGTGAAAGTGTAACTTTTGGTCTGGTTTCTAGAAGCGAAACTTTCATTGGTACGGATGTCTAGCTGGGTATAATTATTGCCATCATTTGAACCCGCTAGTTTCCAGCTTTTAGGATCGCGGTCTGGCGCATCATTCCCTGATGTAAGGGCATATCCCCTTAAGGTTACCGTTGATGGATAGGTTAATTGTGCCCAAAATCCGGTATCATAACCCGCTACAAAAAATTTAGTATTCACGTTATTATCGGTCATTTTTAAAGAACCCTCAGCTGCGCCGGAACCACCACTGTTTTCCTTGCTCACGGTGGTGGCTGCGACTGTTGGGGTACTTCCGGGATAGGTTACATTAGGGAAGGTTGCTTTTGCCTGTTCCAACTGTACTGTCCAGTCGTTACCCTGTTCATCCAGGTTTCCAAAAGCCGTAAGGGCAAGCGATTTCAGATCGGCACCGGCGGCACCGCTCCAAAAATGAACAAACTGTCCAAAATTTAATTCCCCGGTGTATTCGCTGATGGTAGCTACCCCATTTGAGGTGGTGTGCTTGGGGAAATTAGCGGCCAATAAGGTAAAATATTTGTTGAGCACCGCCGTTTTTCCATATTGGGTGTAAAGCGGGTACCACCAGTCTTTAAACCAATGTGTATTGGCGCGGGGATAAGGATCAGAGCCACCTAACACCAAATTGTACCAGCGCTGAGCATCGGCGGTTCTTCCTAAACCCAAATACACATCATAAATATACATCTCCATCCATTTACTATCGTGCCAGATATTAAATGAAGGCGAACCAAGTACATTTTTAGAGGCACCCTCTACAATATGCCCAACCTCATGGGTGGTTAAATCCAGATCATTACCGGTTCCGGCTGTCCAGGCGGTGGTACTGTTTGATCCGCAATCAATTACATTTCTGTAATCATGGCTGGCATCCATGTAGGTGCTGGGGTGGCCTCCGCTATATTTTGCGGTATGCAGTATCACATACAATTGTGATTCGGTTCCAAATGAGCCATAGGTTTTCTTGGTGTAATTCCAAACCTGGGCCAGGTAGGTGTAGGGCCAGGTAATACTGCGATCAACATCATTGTCATAATAAACCGCTACGCTGGTATCGCTAAATACGCGGTTAAGCAACTGGTTGTGTTCAAACCAATGTTCCTGCCAGGTAGGCGGAGCAAGGGTTGTACCAGCTAAACTCTTGTTTTTGTTTGCAGACTGTGCATTGTCAATAACCTGATTTTTTTTAGTACATGACATACCCGAAATTAGCAGCAAGGTGCTAACAAGTAGCATTTTGATTTTCATAGTGTTGTGTTTATGGTTTGATTTGATAAGTTTCATACTTAGTGGCTACATGGCCAAATCACAGAAAGCATCCACACTTATTCCCCCAGCCTTGCTGTTCAAAACACGATAATTTACTTAGTTATAGAATTGACATTTAAATATTGATAAAACGATTTACTAATATATGTATAATAATTAATTATTGAATATTATTATTAAAATATATCTTTTATGAAGATTATTTGGAACAGGATATAATAAGTATGGCAACTATTATTCTAAGGGAGGTACTTTATCATCGAACTTAAAATACAAAAACTTTGCCTTTTGCCTGCGCCAGCAAATAATAAACGCGATGAATAATACACCTGCGGGTATTAAAAGAGCATAATCATGTAAACGTGGGGTGGTTAAAGCCGCCAAAATGGCTCCAATAAAAAAACAAACACATACAAAGCCAAATAAGCGCGCTTCGCGCAGGGCAATGGGGTTAAGCCCGGGCATGGTTCCTCTGAAAAAAGCCTCGGCAAAGCGTCGCAGGTTGCCGGTGGTCATTACTGAATTATATGTCCATGATTCCAGCTTGGTAAAACTTGAATTTTGCATGGCTGCCACGAGTGATATACCCAGCACCAGCGGAATATCAGGAAAAGAGTTTGATAAAAACGATGCGGCGGTTAGCACAATGATCTCGAAGCCCAGGCAGGTTAGCGCGGGTTTGGGGAGATATTTTAATACAGATGGCAAGTGCATGCGGTAGGCAATAAATACACCTGCTAAAAATGCAACAATAGGTGGAATATGTTGCATAGCCTGTTGCCATTTTCCGGTTGCCAAATACATACCTAAGAATACAATATTGCCAGTCATGGAGTTAGCAAATACGCCCCCATGCCCTACATAAGTAAATACATCCAGAAATCCGCCAGATAGGGTAAGCAAAACCGCAACCTCTATGGAGCTATCAGAATATACCTGTACCTGCAAGTTTTCAGTTTCGGGGGCCATTGCTTCTGTTCAAGTTTTAAAATGTAGACATGTGAAATGATGGTAAGGCATTAAATACTGTAAGATAACAAATCATACCTAATTTAGTGTGAGTTCGGGATAAGAGATTCTAAATGTCATTTCGATGAAGAGCGATGGAAGAGATAGTTTCTCCTCGTACCTCGTTCGAAATGACATAACTTGGCGATACCTTTTACATAAAAAAGCCCTCAGAAATTAATCCAAAGGCTTCCTAACTTTATAGTAAGATCAGTAAAAGTTACAAATTCAAAAAATGGTCAAAGGTATCGCTCCTTATGCCCAGACGTAATGTTTCGAGTGGAATAATATCTGCCGGGGCAATGTTACCAAGACTTACATTGGCACCTATCAGCTTAATAAACCAAACTTGCTGCGCCTTTTGTGGTGCTTCCCAAATAATGGTTCCCTCGGGTATCTGGGTCAGGATTTCATCAACCAAACCTTGTCTAACTTCGCCTGAGTCGCGGTATATGCCTACGTTGCCGCTTTCGCGGGCTTCGGCTATTACCTTCCATGAACCGGCCTCAATTTCGGCGTTCATCAGTTTGATCCATTTATAAGGTGCAAATATTTTTTGCACATCTTTAGAACCCACTTCTGATATTACCGTAACCTGTTTGGCCAGCTTACGGATGTATTCGCATTTGATATCATGCTCAATAGTGATCGATCCATCAGACACTTCGCAATGTTCCAGTTTATATTTATCCAGAATACGGCAATAATCATCAAACTGGTTACGCACAATAAATGCCTCGAACAAAGTACCGCCAAAATATACGGGGATACCTGCATCCTGGTACATCTTTATTTTTTCGGTAAGATTTGGTGTAACATATGATGTTGCCCAGCCCAGCTTAACAATATCTGTATATGCACCTCCAACTTCCAAAAAATCTTCAACTTGCCTTAAACTTAAACCCTTATCCATCACCATGGTAATGCCTTTATCACGGGGTTTAGCTGTACGTTCTGGCAGGTTATTGATATTATAATTCATATAAGTAGCTGGTTATAGCCTATAACTAAAAGTTCTAACGGCGCAAATGTCGTGAAAAAAACTGAAACCGGATGTGCAAATTTCAAATGTGCAGATGTGCAAATGATGAAGTTTTTGTAAATTTTGCGATACGAATGAAGAATTGATGTGCAGATATGCAGGTTTCAAATGTGCAGATGAGAAATGCTCGACTTTAGGTTATAAAAAATGCAGATAACGATTGATCTAAACATCAATCATCATCTGCACATTTGAAATCTGCATATCTGAAGCTTACTTCGTATACCTGTTAATAATATCCACAATCACCTTATTCTTTTGTAACTGCGGCAGGTAATCAAAAAGTATATAATGCTTTTCCGGATCGGTGGTAAGCGCCGTTTCCAGTTGGGCCAATGCCTCGTTATACTCGCCTTTGGCAAATAAATAAGCTACCATCCGGTAATAAAGTTCGGCTGCTTCCGGGTTGTTTTTAATGGCCTCCGAAATAATTTCGATGGCACCAACCAACCTGTCCTGCTCGTACAGTATTGACGAATAATCCAGCCAGGCATCAATATCCAATGGATTCAACTCAACCACTTTTTCGTAGGCTTGCTCAGCTTCAGTCATGTGGCCCAGTTTGTATTCGGCATCGGCGATGGCAAACCAATAGTCGGCGTTGGCGATATCCAGGTCGAGCGCTTTTTTATAAAAGTGCAGCGCCTCAAAATAGCGCTCCTCAAAATCAAGCGTAACACCAATCCCAAACCAGGCATCAGCCAGTTTTGGATCCATCTTAACCGATTTTTTATAAAATGCGCGCGCATCGTCCATTTGCTCCAGCTTCTCGTAGCATTCGCCTATGGCGCAATACGTATCGGCGTTAGGCTGCTCATACTCAAAAGTATGGCGGTACACCTCAATAGCTTCTGCATATTTCTCCAGGTTAACCAGGGCGTTACCCTTGTTAAAGTAGGCTGAGGCAAAGCTATCCTTGATCAGTATGGCATAGTCATACGCGTCAATAGCTTTTTCAAACAGGCTCAGCTTGGTGTAGGCGTTGCCCAGGTTATACCAAGCGGCATAACTGTAAGGCTCGTTATCAATATACTGCTGATAAAACTGCACGCTTTCCTGCTGATTGTCCATTACGTCGTAGCAAAAAGCCAGTTCGTAAAGGGCATCCTGGTTTTCCATATTTTGCTTAAGGCATAGCTTAAGGTAAGTTATGGCCGTATCATAATCGCCCATGTTTTGATAAACGTAGGCAATATGCAGCAGGATCTCGTCGGTTTCCTCGGCCAGATCAAGCGCTTTTTCATAGTTTTCCAGGGCTTCGCCAAAACGCTCCATACTCTCGTACAAATTGCCGCGGATAATATAAATATCAGCGTCAGAAGCTTCGAGCATAGCCGCTTTTTCTAAAGCTGCAAAAGCCTCGGTTACTTTATTGGTTACCACCAGTAATTGAGCTTGTTTAATTAAGAAAACCGCTGCAAAAGGGTGTTGGTTACGCGCGTATTCTGCTACTTGCAGTGCCTTGGCCGGATCATTTTTTTCGATGTAATAGTCGATAATGTTCTCAAACGCCTGGGCATCAAAAAAGTACTGGTCGTGATTACGGATCATCTCCTCGTACCGTTCTACCGAAAACTTTGGATCTTCGGTAAAACCAAATTCAAATTCTTCTTCCATTCAATTTTGTTTGCAGAACATCCGCTTTAGGTTAACAATTGTGATTGCCTTGTAAAGACTTATTGAGTTCAAAATACAACAAGTAAGCATCCAAACGGCAATTTAGTTTTCAACATTCACACATTTTTAACACTATTGGATTGCAACGTATTGATAATTAATGACAATCAATTAGCAGGACTAAGATGAGTGAGATGAAAATTGCCTTAAGATTTTTACCTTTGGCAAAAGTAACAATTATGAGCCTCGATATTTCAGATATTCTAAAACGTTTACATATAAACGATATTAATGATGCTTTTAGTACGGGTAACAGTTGGGGCAGCAGTGCCGGTGCTATTGTAAAAGATATTATATCGCCGGTTGACGGTAAAAAGATAGCATCGGTAAAATTTGCTGTCGGAGATGATTATAACCGGGTAATTGAGCAGGCTGCCAAAGCCTTTAAAACATGGCGCACTACCCCCGCCCCTAAACGCGGCGAAATTGTACGCCAGATAGGCGAAGCGCTACGCAGTAACAAACAAGACCTGGGTGCCCTGGTATCCTATGAGATGGGCAAAAGCCTGCAGGAGGGCCTGGGCGAAGTGCAGGAAATGATTGATATTGCCGATTTTGCTGTTGGTTTAAGCCGTCAGCTGTATGGTTTAACCATGCATTCTGAGCGGGCCAATCATCGTATGTATGAGCAATACCATCCGCTGGGTATTGTGGGTATTATTTCGGCATTTAACTTCCCGGTTGCCGTTTGGAGCTGGAACGCTTTCCTGGCCTGGGTTTGCGGCGATGTTTGTATCTGGAAACCATCTGAAAAAACACCTTTAACCGCTATAGCTTGTCAGCATATTGCACAGGAAGTATTTAAAAGGAATAACATTGAAGAGGGTATATCAAACCTGATCATCGGCGACCGTAACATTGGCGAGCTGATGGCTGCTGATACACGCGTACCATTAATATCAGCTACCGGATCAACCCGCATGGGTAAAGCGGTTAGCGCGGCTGTTGGTGCGCGCTTAGGCAAAAGTTTGCTGGAGCTAGGCGGTAACAATGCTATTATTATTACAGAGAATGCCGATCTGGATATGTCGCTGATTGGCGCTGTATTTGGCGCGGTGGGTACCGCTGGCCAGCGTTGCACCAGCACGCGTAGACTTATTATACACGAAAGTGTTTATGAAGCCTTTAAACAAAAGCTGGTAAATGCCTACGGGCAGATCCGCATTGGCGATCCATTGGATGAACATAACCATATGGGCCCGCTGATTGATCAGGACGCGGTGAACTTGTATCTGGATTCGATTGAAAAATGCAAAGCCGAAGGTGGTAAATTTGTGGTTGAAGGCGGTAAGCTTACAGGTGATACCTATGCATCGGGCTGTTATGTAAAACCTTGTATTGCCGAAGTGGAGAATCATTTTAAAATTGTACAGCACGAAACCTTTGCTCCTATATTATATCTTATAAAATATAAAACTCTTGATGAGGCTGTTGAGCTGCAAAATGGCGTGCCGCAAGGCTTGTCATCAGCTATAATGACCAATAATTTACGGGAGGCAGAACAATTTCTGTCATATGCGGGTTCTGATTGCGGAATTGCCAATGTAAACATCGGCACATCAGGAGCAGAGATTGGTGGCGCATTTGGTGGCGAGAAGGAAACCGGCGGCGGCCGGGAGTCTGGGTCTGATGCCTGGAAAGTTTACATGAGGCGGCAAACTAATACTATTAATTATTCAAAAACGTTGCCATTAGCACAAGGAATTAAATTTGACCTTTAAAAAAATATTTTACTACTAACTTTTGTACATGTTCAATTTCCGCAACTACATTACCGGCCCTGCTTTATTAGTTTCATTAACCTTAAGTTTAACCTCTTCGGCACAAATAGTCCCCAAGCCAGAACCAGAACCACCCAAGGGTTGGCACCTGCTGGACCAGAAAGAAAATGGTTTTTATGGTATCAGCCTAAAACCTGCTTATCTGTTTTTACAAGGCAAAAAAAGCAAACCGGTTGTGGTGGCCACTATTGATAGTGGTGTTGATACCTTGCAGAATGACCTGAAAAGCATTTTGTGGGTGAATACTAAGGAAATTCCCGGCAATGGCATTGATGATGACCATAACGGTTATATTGATGATGTGCACGGCTGGAATTTTTTAGGCGGCCCGGGCGGTAAAGCTGATTTTAACGAAACCACGGAAGAAGTAAGGGAATATAATAAGCTTAAAGACAAATATGCTGCTATTACTGACACTAACTCGGTAGATAAGAAACAATATGCCTATTGGAAACGTGTAAAAACTATTTACGACACCACTATTAATAAAGCCCGCACCGAAACAACGCAGCTGCAGCCTATTATGAATGCGCTGATGGTAACCAGTGGCTATATTAAAAGGGGGCTTAATTTACCAGCAAACGGAACGTTTGTTCAGGCTGACCTGGCAAAGATTAAAATGACCAATGATACCCTGACCCAGAGCAAATACGTTTGGGACTCTATATTTTCGCAGGAAGGTGGCAATCAGACCAATGCGGCCATTATTAAAGACCTGAGCGAGTATCTGGCCAAACTGAATAATGACCTGTCACCTGATCTGGAAGCTCGCAAACGTATAGTTGGTGACAATCCGGATAGCCTGGATCATAAACCCTATGGCAGCAATCTGCTTAAGTTTTCAGATGCATCGCACGGTACTGGTGTAGCCGGACTTATTGGCGCGGTACGTAACAATGGCTATGGCATAAACGGCGTTGCAGACAATGTAAGGATCATGGCTATAAAAGCGGTTCCTAACGGTGATGAATATGATAAGGATATTGCCAATGCTATACACTACGCGGTTGATAATGGCGCGCAGATCATCAACATGAGCTTTGGTAAAAAAATATCTCCGCATAAAGAATGGGTTGACGAAGCCTTTAAATACGCGGCATCAAAAGATGTATTGCTGGTAATGGCCGCGGGTAATGACAGCCAGGATATGGATACAGATCCCGACTTTCCGAATGATACCTTCCTGGATGGTTCATCAACAGATGCTGATAATATGATCAATGTTGGTGCATCGGGCCCTAAATTGGGCGAACATTTGGCGGGTGATTTTAGCAACTATGGCAAAAAGAATGTGGATGTATTTGCTCCCGGCGTTAAAGTAACCACCGTTGATACGGATGCTGAATTTATGACTGAGGATGGCACCAGCTTCTCATCGCCAATAACAGCAGGTGTAGCAGCCCTGATATTGGAATACTACCCAACACTTAGCGCTAAACAGCTTAAACAGATCATTCTGCAATCGGCTACGCCCCTAACAGGTACCATGGTGTTAAAGCCAGGCAGCAAGACTATCAAGATTGATTTTACTACCCTGAGCAAAACCGGTGGTATTGTAAATGCCTATAAAGCTTTGCAGATAGCATCGAAGATGAAGGGTGAGCGGGTTGTTGCAAACTAAGAAAATGTCACCAACTAAAAAACGCGCGTCATTGCGAGGTACGAAGCAATCTCTACACAGGCAGGTCAATCATACAATTTAACCTTGATCAATTCACTCTGTATAGCATAGAGATTGCTTCGTACCTCGCAATGACGAACGGGATATTATAAAACAGAAAAGGCCGCGATAAGCGGCCTTTTCTGTTTTATATTGTCGGATCAAATTACTCCTCAACCATTTCGCTATTAGGACTGCTTACCTCAGCAACTTCATGCTTAAAGTAGTGCTTCTGGAATATCAATATCATGATTACACCTACGCATATAGCCGAATCGGCAAGGTTAAACACCGGCCTGAAAAACTCAAACGGTTCATTGGCCCACATTGGGAACCATGCCGGGTAAGTACCCCGTAACAGGGGGAAGTAAAACATATCAACCACGCGCCCATGAAATAAGGGGGCATAGTTATACATGATACCATAAAAGGTTGAATCAATAATATTGCCTACCGCGCCAGCCAAAATAAGCGCCACATTCATAATGAGCCCACGATGGTATTTGTGCTTGATGAGGTAAATAAGGCAATAAACAATACCGCATACCGCAAAAATACGGAACAGCGTTAAAGCCAGTTTACCGGCATCGCCACCCCACTCCATGCCAAAGGCCATACCGTTGTTTTCGGTATAGTGCAGCATGCCGTGACTGCCCAAAAAACGAATCTCTTCGCCCATGAACATATGTCCCCTAACCCAGGTTTTAATAATCTGGTCGGCAAGAATAATAAATATAGCAGTTAAAAAAGGTTTGGTGTAAGCAGCCTTCATTTATTGCTTCAATTTAGCTTCCATAGTCAAGGTGGTGTGCGGCACGGCACGTAAACGTTCCTTTGGTATCAGTTTGCCTGTTTCGCGGCAAATGCCATAAGTTTTGTTTTCAATACGTACCAGAGCTGCTTCCAGTTGGTCAATAAATTTTTTCTGACGGGCAGCTAACTGGTTAATCTGTTCTTTTTCCAATGTGGCAGACCCATCTTCTAGTGTTTTATAAGTACCGGCAGTATCGTCAGTTCCGTTAGCATTTGGCGAACTTAATGAAGTTGCCAGGGCGTTTAACTCCTCTTTAGCAGAACGCAGTTTATCAAGAATAAGAGCTTTAAACTCTTGCAGGTCTGATTCAGAATATCTGGTTTTTTCGTTTTCTACTTTCATTTATACTTTACTAATAACAATAAAAAGTTCATTTTCATCAATGGTGACTAATTCACCATCACTTAGCTGATTATCAAGCACTATGCTCTCAGCTAAAATTTCGGCGCAAATATAGGATAAATTATTTTTTACCGCCTCGTTTATAAACAGGTGGTCGCTTACGCGGACATTTATCTTATCGGTAACCTCAAATTCTTTCCCCTTACGCAGATTCTGGATGCGGTTTATCAGCTCACGCGAGATACCTTCCTGTTTCAGTTCGTTGGTTATGGTAACATCTAAAGCCACAGTTAGTTTTCCTAAATTTGCAACTTGCCATCCCGGAACGTCTTCGGCTATAATTTCAACGTCGGTAAGGAGTATCAAATACTTAGCATCAAGTACCGGCACACCGCCTTCGTTTTCCAGTTTAGCTATATCATCCTGGGTAAAGTTATTGATAACCTCAGCCACGGCCTTCATATCCTTACCAACCTTTTGCCCTAAGGCTTTAAAATTTGGTTTTATTTTCTTTTTGATAAATCCGGCGGTGTCGGTAATGTACTCAATATCTTTGATGTTTGTTTCAGATAATATTAATTCTTTTACCTGCTCCACATGTTGTTTAAAACCTTTATCCAATATAGGTAATAATATTTTGCTGAGCGGCTGGCGCACGTTTATTCCTACTTTTTTACGTAACGATAGCACCAGCGATGATACATCCTGTGCCAGTTGCATACGCTCTTCCAGATCGGCATCAACCAGTTCGTCATGATAAGTTGGGAAATAAGCGAGGTGAACTGATTCAAATTCCTCTTTACCGGTTACCTTGTTCAAATCTTTGTACAAACGATCGGCAAAGAACGGCGCGATTGGCGCCATTAGCTTGGCTATAGTTACCAAACAGGTATATAGCGTTTGGTAAGCCGATAGTTTATCATCGGAATTATCTGACCGCCAGAAACGGCGACGACTTAAGCGGATATACCAATTGCTAAAATGTGCGTCAACAAATTCCTGTATAGCACGGGCAGCTTTGGTTGGCTCATAATCGGCATAAAAACCATCCACCTCGCGGCTCAGGGTATTTAGTAATGATATAATCCAACGGTCAATTTCCGGGCGTTGTGCTAAAGCTATTTCGGGCTCACTATATTTAAACTTATCGATATTGGCATACAGCACAAAGAATGAGTAAGAATTGTACAGGGTGCCAAAAAACTTACGGCGAACCTCGTCAATACCTTCTTCGTTAAATTTAAGGTTATCCCATGGCGATGCATTACTGATCATATACCAACGGGCCGCATCGGCACCATATTGCTCAATGGTGGCAAACGGATCGGCAGCGTTGCCCAAACGTTTCGACATTTTGTTGCCGTTTTTATCCAGCACCAAGCCGTTCGAAACTACGTTTTTAAACGCGATTCCTTTATTACCAACCTTAGCGTTTACTGCTTTTACCTCATCGCTGCATTCGTTCAGCATTACGGCTATGGCGTGCAGGGTAAAGAACCAGCCACGGGTTTGGTCAACACCTTCGGCAATAAAATCAGCCGGATAGGCAGCGGCAAATTCCTCCTTGTTTTCAAATGGGAAGTGCCATTGCGCGTATGGCATAGCGCCTGAGTCAAACCAAACGTCGATCAGATCGGGCTCGCGGAACATTTTATTGCCGGCTTGTGAGGTTAATATCACATCGTCCACATAAGGACGGTGCATATCTTCCAGTTTAAAGCCTTCGGGCATAAAACCGGCTGCAATTGATCTGTCAATTTCTGCATTCAACTCAGCTATGGAGCCGATACATTTCTCTTCTGATCCATTTTCTTCGCGCCAGATAGGCAACGGGGTACCCCAGTAGCGTGAACGCGACAGGTTCCAGTCCACCAAATTTTCCAGCCAGTTGCCAAAGCGGCCTGTTCCGGTCGATTCCGGTTTCCAGTTGATGGTTTTGTTAAGCTCCACCATTTTATCCTTTACTGCGGTGGTACGGATAAACCAGCTATCGAGCGGGTAATATAATATTGGTTCGTCTGAACGCCATGAGTGCGGGTAGCTGTGCTCATATTTTTTAACATCAAACGCCTTGTTGTCTTCTTTTAGTTTGATGGAGATCAGCACATCTGTCGGCTTAAAACCGGCTTCGGCACGTTCTGCATCACTATAGTATTCTTCTTTAACGTAGCGACCTGCAAAATCAGTCACTTCATCAACAAAACGCCCCTGTTTATTAACCAGGGGAACTTCCTTGCCTGTTTCATCAAGCACCATTACTGATGGTACGTTTTGTTCTTTACAGACCCTAAAGTCATCAGCGCCAAAAACAGAGGCGGTATGCACTATACCGGTACCATCTTCGGTAGTCACAAAATCGGCCGGGATCACGCGGAAAGCGTTTTTCTCGAGGTTCTCGTTACTTACATAAGGCATCAGCTGGTGGTAGCGCAGACCGATCAGCTCAACGCCTTTAAACTCGGCCCTTACTTCCCACGGAATAATCTTATCACCACCTTTATAATCCTGGAATGACGCGTTTTCGCCTTCGGCCTTAAAGTATTTACCTACAAGCGCTTTAGCAAGCACTACGCTCACCGGCTCATAGGTATAAGGGTTAAAGGTGCGCAGCTTTACGTAATCCACATTTTCGCCAATGGCCAACGCACAGTTTGATGGCAATGTCCATGGGGTGGTTGTCCAGGCCAGTATAGCGGTATCCTCGTTTACATCCTCAAATAAAACAGGGATCAGGGGATGCTGCTGGTCGTTCTTTAAATGGAACTGGGCCACTATCGAAGTATCCTTCACCATTTTGTATGTACCCGGCTGGTTCAGCTCGTGCGAGCTTAAGCCGGTGCCTGATTTTGGCGAATAAGGCTGTACGGTATAACCTTTGTATAAAAGGTCTTTTTTATAAAACTCCTTTAGTATCCACCAAAGGCTTTCAATGTATTCGTTTTTATAGGTGATGTACGGATCGTTAAGATCAACCCAATAACCCATTTTTTCGGTCAGGTCGTTCCATACGTCGGTATAGCGCATTACCTCCTTGCGGCAGGCATCGTTATATTCCTTAACGCTTATCTTTTTACCAATGTCGTCCTTGGTTATCCCTAAGGCTTTTTCAACAGCTAGCTCAATAGGCAGGCCGTGCGTATCCCAGCCGCCTTTGCGTTTTACCTGGAAGCCTTTTAGGGTTTTGTAGCGACAAAAAATATCTTTTATTGACCGCGCCATTACGTGGTGAATACCTGGCATACCATTGGCGCTCGGCGGTCCCTCGTAAAAAGTATAAGGGTTATTTGCCGGACGACTGCTGATACTTTTTTCAAATATGTTGTTCTGCTGCCAAAATTCCAGTATCTCTTTGCCTGTTTGCGATAAGTTTAACTGCTTATATTCCTTGTACATCTATATATTCTACCTTTTATTCCCTCTTTTTTAAGAGGTTGCAAAAATACGGAATTTATAAATGATTTTTTTAATTTAGACGGGTGAAAAATAAAGTAAAGCGTACAGTATTAATGTTATTGGTTGCCGTGATCCTTTTTTCGGCCTCCATGGTGATCCCCGCCTTACATTATTCGAAATGGAGAGACATTGTACAAGGTGGCGCGTTAGGCTTAACGCTTGCTGGTATCATCAGCATCATTACCCTGATCATTGATTATTTGCGGGAAAGTAAAAAGGGGGCGTAGGCTGCCGGGGGATTTGTCTGAACCGGGATTTGTGAGATTTTTCCGCCAATGTTGGTGTTGTCACCAACATTATATTTCATATCACTTTACCTAGCTGTAGTACATGTTGTTGGTGACAACACCAACAACGGCGGTTCAGACAGCCCTAAAAGATACTCCTGCTTGCACCTCCATCAACCTGTATGGTGGTACCGCTGATGTAAGCGGCCTGTTCTGATGCCAAAAAGGTAACCAGGGCAGCTAGTTCTTCCGGTTTGCCTATACGGCCAAGAGGAACATTTTTTGTTCTTTCTTTTAAAGCTGCTTCTACATCAGCTCCTTGTGGTAACGTGTGTTTTATCCTGTCGGTCAATATCAAGCCAGGAGCAACATTATTTACGGTGATATTGTAAGGGCCAAATTCATCGGCTATCAGTTTGGCCATACCTACCACACCCATACGCATAGTTGTTGACAGCACCGAATTACCCAACACCGCCTTTACTGATGCACTGATGATGTTAATGATGCGCCCGCTGCCTGTTTTTTGCATGTGCGGCAATACCAGCCGGCTCAGGCGAGCCACGCTAAGTAGGTTAAGATCAAACGCTTTTTGCCATTGTTCGTCATCAAAATTCTCGAATTTATCAAACGGTGGGCCACCGGCGTTGTTCAATAAAATATCTATCCGTCCAAATGCACTTGCTGCTTTTTCAATAAATGCTGCTATTTGGTCAGCTTTTGATACATCCACCGGGATAGCGATCACCTCGTTACCTGTAAGCGCTTTTATTTCGGCAGCTGTTTTGTTCAGCTCTGTTTCATCGCGCGAGCCAATAATCACTTTAGCGCCTTCGGCAGATAAGGCAGTAGCTATGGCCTTGCCTAATCCTTTGCTGGCCGCTAGTATTACGGCTACTTTATTGTTGAGTTTAAGATCCATAAGCCTCACCCTGCCCTCTCCAAAGGAGACGGTTCTTTAGTTTTTTAAATAAATTCAATAAGCAACCGGACAATCAAAAGTCCTCTCCTTTGGAGAGGATTAGGTGAGGCTCTTACTCCTCAATATCAGGTCCCTTTAGCTTCTTACGGTCAACACCACCTTCAAGGCTTAATAAAAATGCCGGCAGCAGGGTTAAGTTACTGATCATGGCTACCAATAAGGTAATAGACAGTAAAATGCCCAGGGCCACTGTGCCTCCAAATTTTGATACCGCGAATATGCCAAAGCCAAAAAATAATACCGTGGCAATAAATATCATGCTTACCCCGGTTTCGCGAATAGTATCAGATACAATTTGCGAAATACTCTTTTTGGTGTGGCGCAGTTCGTGGCGGTAGCGGGTTATAAAATAAATGGTTTGATCAGACGAGATACCCATTGCAATGCTGAATATCAGGATTGTTGAGGGTTTTAGCGGGATGCTGAAAAAGCCCATGATACCTGCTGTAATAATAAGCGGCACCAGGTTTGGTAACAGCGAAACGGCTATCATTTTTACACCTCTGAACAATATCCACATCACCACGGCAATTAAGAAAATGGCCCAGGCCAAACTCTCGTAAAGGTTTTTTAACAGATAGTTGGTGCCTTTTATAAATATGATGCTGGAGCCTGTAAGCTCTACATGGAATTTTTTAGGGTTAAAAATTGAGTCGATACGTGGCTGCAGCTCAGCCAATACCGAGTTCATTTTTTTTGAACCGGCATCTATCATTTCAAATGTTACCCGTGTTATCTGGCGGGTGCTGTCAAGATAGCTGTTTAGCGCACCAGAAGTACCTTTACCTGAATTGCTGGCATAGTTGAGAATAAAACTCTGCTCCATTCCATCAGGCAAACGGTAGTATTCAGGATTACCCCCGTAAAATGATTGGGTCGAAAATTTTAATACCTGTATTAATGATATTGACCGGCTAAATTCGGGGTATGATGAAATGAGGTTTTCCAGTTTTTCAACCTTGCGGATGGTGCCCAGATTCATCACCCCATTTTTGCGTTTGGTATCAATACTTACCTCTAAGGGTAACACCCCGTTAAAGTTCGATTCAAAAAAACGCAGATCGGCCAAAGTGTTGTTATGCTGGGGCAAATCATCAACCACATATCCGTTGATATTGATTCTGTAAATGCCAACAGCCGAAATAATAACCAGCACAAGCGTGGAAATATAAATGGCTTTACGTTTCTGGTGTACCAGGTTATCTAAACTGATCAGTAAGGCCTTCATTCTTTTGCCATCCTTAATGCCGGTTTGTTTTGCCTTGGGTTTTGGTAAATAGCTAAAAACAATGGGTACCAGTATCAGGCTCAGTGCAAACGTGGCCAATATACTCAGGGATGCTACCAAGCCAAACTGAGTCAGCAGCTCGCTGTTAGTAAAGCAAAGTACACCAAAGCCAATGGCTGTGGTAATGTTGGCTATAAAGGTAGTTATCCCGGCTTTCTCCAGGGCTATTTCAAGGGCCCCCATTTTATCGCCCGATATTTCAAACTCGTGGTAATATTTATTCAGGATAAAAATGGTGTTAGGGATGCCTATAACCACTACTAACGGCGGAATAATACCGGTAAGGATAGTCATTTCATAGTGCATTAAAACTAGGGTGCCCAAGCTCCATACCACGCCCAGCACAACAATAAGCACCGGGAAAATAACCGGAAAAAACGACCGGAAAAAGATCGATAATATCAACGCCGTGATCAGTATTGATAAACCCAAAAACATCGAAAACTCATGTGCAACCAGGTCGCCAACCACGGTACGGATAAGTGGCAGGCCGGAGTAATGCACCTTTATACCATGCTTTTGCTCAAACTGCAGCCCAAGCTGGTTTATCTTGTTAATGATAGGTACTCGATATGGCGTATTAATTACTTTGTCATCAAAAGTAATGGCCATCAAGGTTGATTTTCCGTCATCGCTTAGTACCAAACCCTTGTAAAACGGCAGGTTTAACAGTTGTTGTTTTATACTGTCAACCGCCTTTGCCGATGGTAATGTGCCGGTAACCAATGGTTTAATTATAAAGCGGTGTTGTACGGTATCTTTTTGCAGATTGTAAACATTGGCTACAGAAATTACAGCTTTAATGCCTTTAACTTGTTTTAACTGGTTGCCAATCTGATACCAGTCATTAAAAACATCTTTATCAAATATCTTGTCTGATTTGATGCCGATGACCATGGACGAAGCATCTTGGCCAAATGTTTTTTTAAATTGATTATAGCGTATATAGGCCGAATCGGTAACCGGGAGCACCTTTCCGCCATTAAAGGTTATCTTTACTTTTGAGGCCTCAAAACCCATAAAAGCGCTCAGCGCTATAACGCAGATAAATACGATGAGCCTGTTTTTAAGGATGAAAGAAGCAGTATGTTTCCAGAACATTATGAGTGGTATTAAGGGCGGCGCTAAACTACGAATTTTGGTTTATCTGCCGGTTGCACATATTGATATTGTGACAAAAACTTAACCTACAGCCTTAATTTATAGTGGGTGGGAGCCGGTAATTGGGGCTTGTGATTGAGCATTACCCGGCAATAAGTGCCAGTTGCTCCCGAAACTCCTGCAATGTTATTTTGCCAGATGCAAAACGGTTTTCTAATAACACTGTTTCTTCTCTCCTGGTAAAGGGTCGACTGGAAATAGTTTGCAATAGGTCATGCTCATGCGGTAAAGGTGCTATAATGTGTGCCAGGGTATTAAATGCTTCAAAATAACGTATACCCAATATCCTTTGCGATGCCGCGTTAAAATGAATTTGGTCTTCATTGGCCGTTAACCCAGTTGCAGTCACAAAATAACAATTGTTACGTGTTTGGGCATATTGTAACAGCGCCTGATTGACCAATGGATAAGCGGTAAAATAATTACCGTACAAACCAGCCGTAAGAAAATCTCCCAGTCCGCCTACAATCAAAGGAACATCCGGCACGTTTAATCCAATACGCAGCTCATTAACTATCAGGTCAAATTTTTCGGCATAAGCCGCAGCGCCATCAGGAGAACAATCATTTTCTCCCTGATGCCATAAAATACCAGATAGCTGGCTGCTGCGTTGTGCCAGTTTCGCCAGGGCCAATGCGTTGTCAAAAAGCGCTCCGCCAACCGTCCAGTCATCCAGACTGGTGCCACCATCGGCACAAGGGATCAGGCCTATTTCTTTCCCTGGATTATTCAAATGCCACGCAGCGGCAAAGGATGCAGCCAAACCAACGCCTGCTGCGGGGCGGTCGTTATGGATGGGTTCTGTCATGATCTGCCAGCGACCATTGCGCAGCATTTTAACAGATTCATTAAAAACGGGTGGAACTTCCTCTATAAAACCACGCCCGGCTATATTTGACTGACCTATTAATAAAAAAGAATGTGTCATAGTTAATCTTTGTAATAATTTAACCAAATACCCAACAGCGCTTATTGTAAACCTATGCTTCGGCTAAAAGAGTACCAGGCGAATTTTTTGATATCATTTGGAGCAACATCTCCCGATTGTAATGCTTTAATGGTAGTGTTAATCATATTAACAAACAGCATGCGGATCCAGGCAACGGACAGGCTATCGCTGATCACCTTTTGTCGCAGCAGTTCTGGAACAAGGTTAAACCAGTTGTTTTTTGCCTGTTCGTAAACGTTATTTTCAGCGATTTTCTGTTTTTCATTATTCAAATATTTTGTTTGAAGCGTATTCAAAAACGCGTATTTAACCCCGCAATCAATACCTGCGTATAACATTTTCTCCAATTGCTCCACAGGATCTTCACTGCTATTATAAGCTTTAAGCATCGCATGATGCCAGGTTTGCATCATATCGGTCCAACAGGCCTCTATAAGTGCAGTTCTGTCTTTAAAATAGCGATGCAGGGTTCTTCTATTTACTCCTGCCTTTTCGGCAATCATATCCAACGGAGCATAAAAATCCTCATTCAAAACCGCTATGGCATTGTCTATAATTTTCTGGCTTGTCATGCTATCGCAAACATAAGACAAATGTCACACATTTGAGACATTTTGTTAAAGTCGATAGTTACGAACCTATTTTTGAAGGTTTTTACGCCAATTTCACGCTCTTTTTGACCGAAAAGTGTTAAAATTCAAGGTTTAAAAAGTTTTTGGATGGCTAAAATTCATAAATGCCGATAACTACGTATTTTTGTATATGAAAAGACTGATACGCAGTTTTGGCTTTGCTTTTAAAGGCATAAAATATGCAATAGATACGCAGCCAAATTTCAGGATACACCTGGTGGCTAGTGTGGTTGCTATAGGCCTGGGCTTTGCGTTGCAGATTGCTGTAACGGAATGGCAATGGGTTATATTAAGTATTACCCTGGTGCTCATGGCCGAGCTTATAAACACAGCTATTGAAACATTGACTGACCTGGTTTCGCCTACTTTTAATATTAAGGCTGGCCATGTTAAGGATGTGAGCGCCGGGGCGGTAGTTGTTGCCGCTGTATTTGCCCTGATTACCGGCCTGATCATATTTTTACCAAAACTTATTTTACTGCTACCTCATGCTGCATAAAACCAGGGGCATTGTATTTAAGGCAACAGACTATGGCGAGAGCAGTGTTATTGTACAAATTTTTACCGAAAAGTTCGGCCTGCAATCATACATCATTAACGGCGCAAAGAAGCCAAAGGCTAAAATAGGCCGTAATATGTTGCAGCCACTGCATTTGCTTGATTTGGTTGTTTATCATAAAAATACAGGCAGCGTACAGCGTATAGCCGAACTAAAAAACTCGCCGGTATTGCAAACGGTTCCTTATGACGTGATTAAAAGCTGTGTAGCTATTTTTTTGAACGAGGTATTGTATAAAGCCATTAAACAACAATCGGCCGATGAAAATTTGTTTGATTTTGTATTTAACGCGATTGAATGGCTTGACCATCAAACAGGCAGTGTAACTAACTTTCATTTATTATTTTTAACGCAGCTTACGCGTTATCTGGGTTTTTATCCCGACCGCTTTTTGGCTGGTAATGCCGATTATTTTGACATGAAAAATGGCACATTCAGTAAATATAAGCCTGATAGTGTTTTATACCTGTCGCCGCCGCATACACAAAATTTTAGTTTGCTGTTACAATGCAGCTTTGAGAACATGCAGCAATTAAAACTGAGTAATGACGAACGCCGGTACCTGATACAAAAACTATTAGAGTACTATGCACTGCATATAGAAGGTTTTGGAAATGTACGTTCGGCCGATGTATTGGAAGAGGTTTTGGCTTAACCAGAATGAGTAAGTTTGTACTTAATTTATAGTTATTAAAATGCAGAAATCCCGAAACAAAAAAAGAGAAAGCCATAGGCTACCTCTTTTTTTAATTAACTGATCTCATTATTTACATAAAGAACTGATTGGTTAGATCGACAATAATAGATTGTTGCAAATATATTCACTATGTATTAAATAGGCTAATTTTTTTAACAAAAATTTAATATATGCTTTGTGCTATTATATAATAAGTGCGGTTTTAAGCTATTAATCTATATCCGTACAACTGATATAATATGATATATTAAAGATATTTACCTTTGCGCCGGTTATAACATAACCCGGATGTATATAGCTGAAATGAATGGATAATTTTAAAATGATAGGAGTATGGTTTAAACGGTTACAGATTTATACTGTGAATTGTTTCAGGACTTTGTTCAGTAAAGAAAAAAGCAAACAGTTTATTAAAGATCATCTGTTTAACCCTCATCATTCTGCAAAGCTCAAGGCCTCATCAATTGGTTTTGGGGTATTTATGGGCATAGTACCTATATGGGGCTTTCAACTAATAGTAGCTTTTTCGCTGGCGATGTTGCTCAGGCTAAATAAAGCGCTGGTTATTTTAGCAGCACACATCAGTTTTGCACCTATGATACCGGTCATAATTTTCATGAGCTATAAAGCCGGGGGATATTGGATGGGGAATAAAAATATAGATATTCCTTTTTCGGGTAGCATTTCCATAAAATCAATCAGTCTTCATTTTGAACAATATTTATATGGCAGCATATCGCTTGCTATAGCTGCCGGAATAATAGCTGGTTTACTAACTTTTGTATTGCTTAAAATATTCAAAAAGAAAGCAACTGCTGCTGTATAGTCTGTTATATAAGATCATAAATCTATTGTAACGAAAACGTTATCGTAAATAAAAACAGCTAAAGCTTATGAAAAACTGCCTACTCGGAATATTTTTGATTAAAGCAATAATATAATATTTTAACCAATATAAACAAGCTTTTTAAGCCAAATAGCCTAATCATTAACTGTAAATACTGCTTTATATACCCTGCAAGCCTTCGTTTTTGTGCAATAAATAATATTGTTAAGCCGCATATGATCTTGACAGGGGATAATTGAGTGTATTTAATTAACCCTAGTCTTAATCATGAAAAAATAAACCAAGGCTCACCCCAAAAAAGAATCGGTAGTGGGTTCAGCACTACCGAAATCTGTAATGTCCCGTTAAGCCAAACAACAACATTTTATGTTGCAGGGGACGCTTTTGCCTAATTCAACCGAAGATTCAAATAAGCAATACAATATATGAAGAAAAAAATCTCCATTTTGTCATATAAACGGGCTTTTGTACGGGATATTATCCGCGTTCAAATTCACTATTCCCGGTTTTAAGCCTTCTGCATCCTATCAATTGAATTTTATGGCAACATGAACAGATTTCCATTTATCAGATCTGTTTATCCGTTTGCAACCGGTTACATAGCCGGCTGCTTGTTTTACTGAAATTAATACGCTATAAACCTTTAAACCAAACCATTAAGTATTAAAATTATGAGAAAACAAATTACGCTACTCATTTTATTTTTGTTGGCAAGCTGTACGCTCGCCATCGCCCAGGACCTATCCATAAAGGGTACGGTTAAAGACGATAAAGGCTTGCCCGTGCCGGGGGCAACCGTAAAAATAAAAGGAACCGGAAAAGGCGTTGCTGCCGATTTAAAAGGTAATTATACCATTAGTGCTCCATCAAGCGGTACACTCGTGTTCAGTATAATTGGGTATAACAGCCAGGAGCAGCCGGTAAATGGCCGTACAACTATTAATGTTATCCTGGGCGAGGATAATAAACAACTCAATGAAGTAGTTGTGGTTGGTTACGGAACCCGCCAAAAAAAGGATGTTACGGGCGCTGTATCCAGCGTAAAAGCTACGCAGCTTGAAAACGAAAACCCTAACAGTGTTGGGGATGTGCTTAAGGGTAACATTCCCGGGCTTTCTGTAAGTATGAACACTTCGGCAAAAGGCGGCGGCGATTTACTGGTACGCGGAAAAACCACACTAACCGGTAACACATCGCCATTAATTGTATTGGATGGGGTTATTTACCCCGGCCAGCTTGCCGATATCAACCCAAATGATATCGCATCGATAGATGTGCTGAAGGATGCAAGTGCACTTGCAGTATATGGTTCAAGATCAGCAGCGGGTGTGGTTGCTATTACAACAAAAAAGGGTAAAACCGGTCCGCCTATTATTACGCTTAATTCCAATTTTGGTATTGCCCAGTTGGAGAAAAAGCAAAAAGTGTATGATCCGCAAGGATTTTTAGACTGGCGTGCCGACGTAATGAGAAGTATCAATGTCAGCAATCCGGATTATGAGTATACTGATCCAAGAAAGTTGCCTTCGGGAGTAACCGTTGACCAATGGATGGCTTTAACAAAAGCTACCGGCGATCCGGTTGATCAATGGTTGAGCAGGCTTGGTTTAGTGGCCAATGAAAGGGCTAATTACGCAGCAGGTAAAACGGTTGACTGGTTTGGCGAAGTTTTCCGTAATGGTTTCAGGCAGGATCATACCGTTAGCATGTCTGGTAAAAGGGAGGATGTGAATTATTACATGTCAGTAAATTATACCGATAATCAAAACCTTATTGTGGGTGGAAAGTATAGCAATATACGCGTCCGTTTAAACCTGGAGGGACAAGCAACTAAGTTTTTAACAGTTGGTATTAACGCGCAGTATGCTGTAAGAGATGAAGGCAGCCTGCCAACTATTAGCAATGTTAATGATGGTACTGTTGACCGGGTGCACACTACCGAAGCCGACTGGACCCAGATCACAAATAATTCTCCTTATGGTGATTATTATAACCCTGATGGTTCCTTACGAAGGATACCAACCGATGATGCCGGATTAAACGCCAGGAATCCTTTTTTAAATACCTATTATGATGAAAGTATGAATGTTCAAAATACCCTGTTTGCAAATTTGTACGCCAGGGTAACACTACCATTGAATATTACTTTCCAAACAAATTTTACACCCAGTTTTGATTCCTATCGTAATTTTTATCACAATTCATCGCGTAACCCCAATGTAACAGTACCGGGCGGGCAAGCCCAAAGATCTATGGAAGACAGGTATAACTACCAGGTAGATAATTTGCTCAAATGGAACCGGACGATCAATAATATCCATAATATTGACGTTACCTTATTGGTCAATACCGAAAAATACCAATCATGGTACACCAAAGAAACCAATGAAGGTTTTAGTCCTAATGATGACCTGAGTTTTCATAACCTAAGTTCAGGTAATAAGCCAACAGCAAGCAGTACAGATCTTTATTCAACAGCAAATGCATACCTGGCCCGTGTAGGCTACTCCTTACTGCAGCGGTATTTGTTCACTGCATCTATCCGTCGCGATGGTTATTCGCTATTTGGACAAAAACACCCCAGCGATAATTTCCCTTCAGTTGCAGGTGGCTGGATATTTACAGACGAAGATTTTATGAAATCAAATAAATGGTTGAGTTATGGAAAGCTCCGCCTGTCATATGGTGTTAACGGCAACCGGGATATAAGGGATGCTAACGGCAATGTTGATCCGAACAGAGCGCTTGCTGTAATTACAAATGACAAATATCCAACAGTTACCCCAGGCGGTACAGCTACTGCAAACGCGGCTCTTTACATCAGCAGGATGGCCAATGCCGATTTGAAGTGGGAACGGACAACCTCATTAAACGCCGGTCTTGATTTTGCGCTGTTTAACAGCCGTTTAAACGGTTCAATAGATGTTTATAATAAAAAAACAACAAACCTGCTTGTTCAAAGAGCATTGCCAGATGTGGCGGGCTTTTCAGATCCTAATGTGGCAGCAAACCGGGGTGTTATATCAAACATTGGCGAAGTAAATAATAAAGGGTTTGAGTTTAACCTTTCCAGTAAAAATATAACAGAAGGCAATTTTATCTGGAACAGTACGCTTAACTTTTTCTTAAACCGCAATACTATAAAACATTTATACGGTTTAGCAAATGTTACCAATGCCGATGGAACTATAAGCCGGGTTGAAAACAGCGATAAAGCCAATGGCTGGTTTATAGGTAAGGATATTAATGCGGTATGGGATTATAAGATTTTAGGCGTATGGCAGGTTAATGAAAAAGATCTGGCTGCAAAATATGGCGCGGTACCGGGCGACTTTAAATTGCAAAAACTGATAAATGACGGCCCTAATCAGTTTAAATATACCGATGATGATAAGCAGTTTTTGGGTTCAAAATCGCCAAAGTTCACCTGGACCTTACGCAACGATTTTAACATCTATAAAAACTTTGATTTTTCGTTCCTGCTGCTTTCTAACTGGGGCCAGTTAAGGCAATATAACCAGGCCATCAATAACCAGGGCGGTGTAAGTATTTCCAGAACATCATCATACGTGCAGCCTTACTGGACACCTGCTAATCCTATAAATGATTACGCTCGTTTAAATTCAGGCTCAAGCGGTACTACAGTTAATGTTTGGCGCAAAGCTTCATTTATCAGGCTTAATACAGTTTCAGTAGGATATAATTTTCCAAAAAGCTGGCTTACTCCTTTAAAAATACAAAGTGCAAAAATATATGCCAACGTAACCAATGCCGCGGTATATGCCCCAAGCTGGGATTATTGGGATCCTGAAAATGATGGCCCAACCCCAAGGTATATATCAGTAGGCGTAAACGTAGTATTTTAAAAATTGAACTGATGATTATGAAAAAGATAAATAAAAAAATAGTAGCAATTGTTACTTTAACAACCATACTGATTACAGGGAGCTGTAAAAAGGATTATTTAAAACCCAAGGATCTTTCTGATTTTACTCCCGACCTTACTTATAATTCAGTACCCGCCATGCAGGCGGCGCTTGCCTATTTGAGTAAGAATTTAAGAGCTGAGTTTTTTGGCGATTCGGCACCGATGCTTACAGAATCCATTTTTTCGGATGTTGCTGTTGAGGGCACTACCGATAAAACAACACCTGCACAGGATTTGAATGTACGTATTACACCCACAGCCAATTTAAACAGTGATGATTATAACAAAATAGGATGGTACTGGAGACAATGGTACCAGGGCGTACGTTATGCCAACACCATTATTACCCGTATTGATAATGTTAAGTACACATCTGATGCTCAACGAAATTCCATTTTAGGCGCCGCTTATTTTCATCGGGCATATTGCTATTATCGCCTGGTTCATGAGTTTGGCGATGTACCCTGCCCGGTTAAAGAGGAAAGTACGCCAAATGTTGCCTATGCCTCGGTAAAACGCGAGGTGATACTTCAAAAGATGAAAACCGACCTGGAGTTTGCACAACAATGGGTAACCGATGGGGGCAACAAAGGTGATGTTACCAAAGGTGCCGTTAGTCATTTATTGACCAAGGTTGACCTGGCTTTAGGTAAATTTGATGATGCTATTGCAGCGGCAAGCAGTGCTATCAACGGGCCGTATCATTTAGTAACCACCCGTTTTGGTATCAATGGCGCTGATGCAACCAAGAATGTTATCTGGGATCTGCACCGCCCTGAAAATAAATCAATAGCGGCTAATACCGAGGCTTTGTACCTGGTAATTGACAGAGACAACCTGGAAGGTAATACGGCCAACGGATCGCAATTAATGCGTAATTGTACACCGTTTTATTCGCAGGCCAATACCATACTTACCCCGGGTAAAAATAAGGCAGGGATAGTTGATGCCGTGACTGCCGAAATCCCGCTTACGCTGTATTATGGTCGTGGGATAGGACGCTATAGAGGAACCGCCTACAGTACTAAGAATATTTGGACGGATAATACCGATTTAAGACATGCGCCGGGTAACTGGATAAACATGACCGACCTGGTATATAATAACCCCGCTCTAAAATCAGGGGCAAATGCCGATCCTGATTGGTATGGCAAACACCTGGAGCAATGGACAAAAGACAATGTAGCTACCCGGTTTATAAATGGTGCCCGTGATACTATACGTTGCTGGTTTGGCTGGCCCCATTATAAAGTGTTTATCAGCTCAAGCCTTACAGCTACTGATAAATACTGGAGCCCCCCACGCGGTACCAATACAGATTGGTATGTGTTCCGCCTGGCCGAAACCTATTTGTTAAGGGCCGAGGCATATATATGGAAAGGCGACCAGGCCAGTGCTATGGCCGATTTAAATGTAGTTAGGGCACGTGCCCAGGCTGCTCCTTTAACCGATGCCAGCAAAGTTAACATAGGCACTGTACTTGATGAGCGCGCAAGGGAACTGTATTGGGAAGAACCCCGCAAAACCGAGCTCGCCCGTATAGCCTATATCTTCGCGTTGACCGGGAAACCATCGTACACGGGTAAAACTTATAGTGTCAATAACTTTTCTGATGCTAACTTCTTTTATGATCGCATTATTGAAAAGAACGACTTTTATAATAAAGGAGCAATTACCAATTCGGGAAACACCTTTACCATATCACCTTATCATGTGTTGTGGCCAATACCCAATAGCGATATCCAATTAAACATCAATGGGCATATCAATCAAAATAAAGGGTATGCCGGTTCGGCAAGTAATGTTCCTGCATTAGATAAAATTCCATAGTGTATGTATAAAGCGTATAAGGCCAATTGGCTTTATACGCTTTAATTAATCATTCCTCTTTCAGCAGTACGTCCATGTCGGCCATGAGCTGATCAACCTGTTGTTCTTTTGTGCCGTCATAGGCTCCGCGTACTCTTTTTTGTTTATCAACCAGTACCAGGTATCCCTGGTGAACATAACCGCCCGGCGCTTTAGGATCCACACTAACTGAAACCAGGTAATTTTTTTGAGCCAGACTATAAACAGCTTCCTTGCTGCCGTGTATAAATTGCCATTGCGATCCGGTAACACCCAGCTTATTGGCATATTGTTTCAACACATGCGGAACATCATACTTAAAATCAATACTGTGCGATAACAGCATAACCTGCTTATTCCCTTTATATTTCTGGTATACCTTTAACAGGTTACGATGCATAACCGGGCAGATAGATGGGCATGATGTAAAGAAAAAATCGGCCACATAAATTTTGCCATCAAATAAATGGTTGTTAATCATTACACTATCCTGGTTAAGAAAACTAAACGCGGGAATAGTTTGATACAGCGTATCGATAACCGTTTTACCATCAACTGTTTTTTCAACGGGCGATCTGTTGCCGTAAATGGGCAGTTTTTTGGGTTTTGACTGGCACGAAGCTATGATAACTACCATACATAGGTAGAGCGTTTGTTTTTTCATTGTTTGATTTTTTAGTTCGGTTATTCAATTGCTATTTTGATGCGATGGCGGCCGGCTTGCCTTTAAATCGTTTCAGATAAGCATCCGATTCGCTGATGGCACTTTTATATAAGCTGTCGAGTCGTTCAACCTTTAGTTTCTCTGCATTAAAATAGCTCACGGTTTCGGCATCGGTTTTACCTTTAAAATCCATCTTAAAGGCATGCATCCAATCGCTCATCTGGTCGTCGGCAGTTGCCAGGTTTTTGCTCAGCAGCCTGATCTGTTGTCTTTCTATCAGGGTATCTGTAGTTTGGTCTGTCTTTTTTAAATTAAGGGTATCCAGCTGGGTTTTATTATTCATTGCTTTTTCTCCATCTCCCATAATCTTGTCATGTACGTCAATAACCTGCTGGCGGATGACCTTGTAGTCGGGGCCACTATTACAAGCTTGTAACAGCAACGCCCCTAAAAGGATGAAAAATGTGATATATAAATATTGATGAAGTAGTTTCATTTGGTGCTTGGTTTAAATGTTTATAGTAATAGCCCATCATTAGACATAACGAATGAATACGGGCTGTCACTCTGAGCTCTGTCGAAGGGGCGAGCGCAGAGGCCTGCCCGCCATGCTTCGACGGAGCTCAGCATGACATCCTTGTTTATAGAAAATGCCTTTTTATGAACTTGTTACTAAAGTAATGGGCATGACATAAATCCATATGGTTTTCAGGTATTGGATTTATTGTTAAAAGAATAGCTTAAACTATTTGTGGAGGGTGGAATATGGCCGAAACTCGCTTGGCCAATGCCCGGGGTAAATATGCGGGATAAGTAACCGGGATAACAGGCATTTTAAAACTGATGGTCAGCGGGTTGTTTTGTAATGCTTCCTGGTAGCGGCTCTTTTGTTCTTCGCGCTCTTGCTTCTTTTCCTTTTCTTCGGCCTGTTTTAGTTTTTTTACCAGGTAGCAATGACCATTACATTGCATCCAGGGGCGGCTTTTATTGATACAAAGATTTTGGGCTATATATTTTTGATTGGCTTCAAAACCAGCGTAAACAAAAAAACGCGAACAGTTTGCCGTAAACATGCAGATAATTATACCAAAGATTATTAAACGGCGAAACATGAAACGAAAGTAAAAATTATGTACCTGTTAATTGATATTTACAGATATGCAAAGTTATTTAGAATCATTCTTATTGGCTTAGGGCTTTATCTCTTTTAAAACATATCCCATTTAATATGAGGTATGAGTATTCAATATCAACAAAAATTGTCATTTCGACGAGGTACGAGGAGAAATCTTATACGTTATGCCTATTGCAATCTGTATAAGATTTCTCCTCACCCCCTCCGCTTTATCCATTCCCGTTCGTCGAAATGACATTTGGAGTTTCTCCCCCGTTGCCTGTGTCCTCACAGGCAAAATGCAAATCGTCTGTGAGGACACAGACGATGGTTATGTGGTAACGAGAAAGGCCTGTCATCCTGAGCTTGTCGAAGGGTCGCGTGCAGAGGCCCCACCCGGCTCAGCATGACAACCAACGGTAAGTGTATAAGATTTTTCGCTATCGCTCAAGAGATAGTTTCTCCTCACTCCATCGCTTTATCCGCCGCTGTCGTCGAAATGACATTCAGAATTCTTATTAATTACATGCTTGTGCCGGCATCTTTCTTGGTTTCTAATGCTGCTCTTACGCTGGCAGGTAAATTTGAAAACAAGGTATAACCGGTAGCATTTTCTATATCTTTTACCGTAGTAATATATTGTGTCCAGTCGGTATTGATGGTGTTAATATTGGGCGTATTAACGGCAATAACCCTAGTAGCGCTTGTAATACGACTCAGATCGCCGTTGCCATTAGGTATTACTACAATTACCTTCCAGATATTTGATGGCACTACCACATGGCCATTGTCAACAGTTGTTGCCGTGCCGCTTGAACCTGTACCGCCCGAACCGTAGCTACCCATCACCACATAAATTTCATTCCCTGCATTTACTAAAGTGCGACCGTATGCTTCCAGATTGGCCCATGTTTGCTCGTTATTTCTAGGGGCTTGCGGTATCATATTATCCATTAAAAAAGTTGCCTGGTTAGCCGCGGTTGTAGATGTACGATCGGCACTTGGGCAGTTATGTCCCCGGTCAAAACCCGAACCTGAATAACTGGTATTGGATACCTCATACCAACCAGTAGGTAAATTGGTATCGGCACGGAAATCATCAGAACGATCAATAGAGCCTAATGTGGTACTACCCACATACCAGCTTACCCAATTGGGTTCGCCTTTGTCGCGGTTATAGCTTTCGGTATAATAGGTTTGATCAATCAGGTAATTATTGGGGTTGCCAGTGCTGTTTGTAGCGCCGCTGGGGTTACCCAATAATAGGTTGGTATTATCAGTTGTCGAACTGCCGGTACCGCCTGTGCCGCCGCTGCCAGAGCCACTATCAAAGCTATTGATAGTAAAATCATCAATGTTAATACGGTTGGTGCCCCCTGTTGTTTTCCGCAGCTGGAAACGCAAAGAGCCGGATTGGTTAACCGTAAAAGTAGCGGTGCTTAGCGTAGTGCTTGACGCGGTTACAGATGTTGTACCAACTTGTGTATAGCTGCTTCCCCCATCCGCAGAAACCCATAATTGAAATGCAGAAGGGCCATCAGAACCGTAAAGGGCATAACTCATGGTTACTGATGAAGCGCCTGTGCTTACGTCAAAATTCATACTTAAGGTTCCGGTATTACGGATACGGACAGCATGGGTGCCTGTTTTTTGGTCAGAGGTGCTGGTGCCGATTAAAGCATCATTCAGGTTCCATGAACCGCTGTCGAATGTAACATCAGCTGCTGCATAACCTGTTTTTGATGCAGACTCGAAACCCTCATCAAAAGTTTGTGTGGATGCAAGGCTTTTTGCCCCACTGCCGGCAGCCATTTGATTGGTTGCTGAAAAGTTTAGATCGGGCGTTACACCTGATTTTTGACATGCCACCAGGAACAACGATGATGTAAAAAGGATGAGTAGAGATTTTTTTAATTGCATAATATGTTTGTTTGATTATGCAATAAATTTAAGTTGGGTAATATTAGCCGCCGATTAAATGATTGTTTCTTAATCATTAAGAAAATCTTTTCCAAGTCTTATTTACGCCATTCTATTTGATCTCATCATGACAATCTTTGGCAACTTTAAGTACAACAAGTTTTGTTTTTTTTATTGACTTGCCTGGTGAAAATGGAGTGGTGTACGCTATCGTTTGCAAGGTGGTTAGCTACTATTGTTGCTGTATGGCAAAATAATCCTCCAACATCTTTATGGTACGTTGTAAGCCATTTTCTGATTGAATTTCTTCTCCCATTTCCTTGATGTTACTCAAATATTCATCCGTTTGAATTATTGACAAAGCAGCTAAAATCTTAGCTGTAGTAATTTGTTTAAAAGGTATATGAATTCCTAATCGTTTGTTTTCAATGATTGATCCCCACCAGGGTTGATCACCAAAAATTGAGATGACGACTAATGGAATTTTTGCCTTTAAAACTGCGGCCAAAGTTCCGGCGCCACCGTGGATTATTGCTGATGAACATTTCGGTAAGAGCCATTCGTGGTTCACAAAATCCAAAACAAATAAATTGGGATGGGAAGGTATGTCGGGAAGTGTAGCCCAACCTTTATCTTGTTCAGTAGATGAATTTAATAAACTTTGGAGTGGAGTAATTCTGCTGACGGAATCTGATAAGGATCATAAAAAAGAGAATTTTGTCGTAAATATTGTTGTTGAAAAACTTAGGTCAGCACTGATCCCCCTACTTATTATAACACTGTTGACAATTGCTATAAAAAATATCACTTTGATTGATAAAGGCCGCGAAATCCCAATTATAGGTGTTATTTCGCTTTTCTTTATTTTATTATTGGGATCCGTGACGTCATTTTTTTTAATCACATTAAACATTCATAAAAACAAATCTATTCTATCTAGTATATGTAATATTAAGGATGTGTTCGACTGCAATTCGGTGACGGACTCTCGGGCTTCCAATATTGGTGGAATACCCTGGAGTGTCATAGGCTTCACTTATTTTTTGTCCGGTTGTATTATGTTAAGCCTATATGATTTAAATAATTCGCAAACCATATCTACGTTAGTAATTCTTAACTTCTTAAGCGTACCGTATGTGTTATTTTCGGTATACTATCAATGGAAAATCGTTAGAAAGTGGTGTTTATTATGCTTATTTGTGCAGTTTTTTCTCATTGCAGAACTTTTTATTAATTTGTATTTTTTCCAATTTAACTGGGGATCCGGCTCAGCATACACCAGATTTTTCAAACTTGCTTTATTTACTTTTCGGTGTTGATCAGTTCGTATTACTACTCTTCAGTTCAAAAAAAGAATATAGAATCATAGAAAACTCGATGATCCGTTTCAGGTATGATAAAGAAGTGTTTCTAACAATTCTCAGTAAACAAAGTAGACTTTCCGATAAAATAAATCCGGACATCAGACTAGTCCTTGGAAACATTCATGCTCGAACAGAAATAATCAAAATTTGTAATCCGTATTGCCAACCTTGTCTTGAATCACACGCTGCTTTGGAACAGGTATTAAAAAACAATAGGGATGTAAGGATCCGGATTATTTATAATATCACTGACGATAATGAAGACCTCAGATCGATGCCTGTAAAACATTTTTTTGCTATCTGGCGGGAAACGCCAGACCTATTAAGAGGAGCCCTTATAGAGTGGTACTCCTCTAAAAATTTAAACTATGAGAACTTTGCTGCTAAATATCCTCTTAAGAGCAGTTTGAAACTTCAGGAAGCAGAAATCAAAAGAATGTACAAGTGGTGCATTGAAAACGGTCTGGATGACCGCTCACCTGTTTATTTAATCGATGGTTATTATTTACCAGAAATCTATAAAGCAGCAGATCTCCAATCCGTGTTATAATTGAAAGATCTGGTACTTCAATTGCGGATTTGAACCAATAAGTTTTTCGGTTCAAATCCGCGTTCTATTATTCATACAAAAGAAAATGCAGTTTTTGATTTTGTGTAATTAATATAAAGTACGGAGCCCGTCATAAGGTTTAATCGCACGTAAACATAGCATAAAATTAACCAATTTACTTTAGCAAAACAGCTGCTAATTACTTTATAACATCTCGCTTTATAACCACTTGTCTTTTATTTGGTTTAATACTAAGATAAAATTTATTATTGCTCAACTAAGTTTTGACTACGGCTATTTTTAGCCGATGTAATACTTTGTATAAGCATATTTTAATAAACAAATTTGTTTATATTTGTAATATGGAAACCGTGCTTGAGAAATATAAAGGAATTCACCCTGGGCTTATTCTTGAACGGGAGCTTAAGAAGAGAAATCTAAAAAAGGGCCCTTTCGCACTTTCATTACATGAGTACCCTCAGACTTTAAATGGCATAACAAAAGGTCAACGCGGATTAACACCCGCGCTTTCTTTAAAGATTGATAACGCTTTAGGACTGGAAGAAGGAACTATGCTATTGCTCCAGGCTTATTATGAAATTAAGAAAGAACAACAAAAAGGCAATTCAGGAGAATTGCCTGATCTTTCTATTATCCGGAAAACGTTGTTTTGGGATACAGATATCACTAAAATCGATTGGGAAAATCAATATAAGGCAGTTATTCAACGAATATTTGAACGGGGAAATGATGATGAAAAAAAAGAACTTCTCAGGTTCTACGGAAAAGACAAAATTAAAGAAGTTACTGGTAGTACCCGAATCGCAAATAATAAAATGCTGGTAATGGGCCACCTTAAAGCAAAATGATATGCTCTATTGGAATACTGTCAATAACCTGTTAAAGACCTCCCTGATGGCCTTAATGAGCGCGGAAGAACTCAAAGACTTTCGACTCGTAGGCGGTACGGCATTAAGTCTGTATCTGGGACACCGGTTATCGGTAGATATGGATTTATTTACAGATGCGAATTACGGTTCTATCGATTTTGATGCCATTGAGGAATTTCTTAAAAAGAACTTCGGGCATGTAGACGGCGAATTTGGCGGCAACCCCGGTATGGGAAAATCCTATCTTATAGGAACCGATGTCAATAACGTTATTAAACTGGATTTATATTATTCTATGGACCCCTTTTTCAAGATGCAATAGAAGAAGATGGGGTACGTATGGCAACTGTTGAAGAAATAATTGCCATGAAGATAGATGTGGTGCAAAGAGGTGGCAGAAAAAAAGATTTTGGGGATTTACACGAGCTGCTTAATCAATATACCATTACTGATATGATCAATCTTCATAAGCAACGTTTTGAATGGACACATGATGAACCTTTAATTCAAAATAACTTTACGGAGTTTGCTGAAGCCGATCTCGACTTAGATCCCATTTGCTTAAAAAATAAGGAGTGGGTATTTATCAAAGAAGATATAGAAGCCGCGATTGCCGATAGATAATTTAATATTGTCTCATCACAAATTTTCAAACAGACCAGATTAGGACTGTTTGAAAATGTATTCTGATATTAATGCCCAACCAGTTTCATAGTCTTCCTTTGTTCTTCCGAATTGACAATGGTTAATTTTTCAGATAAATTTTTTGATAGCACATTAGGTTGCTTATTTGTATTTTTTGGCCTAGGTGATTCACCATTCATAACAAACGCAATTACCGCTTCTTGGACTTCATCAACGATAGTCCAATCTTTTTCAAGATAAATGTCTGTAGTACGTCGGCCATGATCGACGTGATTTAGCGCCAGTGCCACATCATCCTTAGATTTCCGGCATTTATTGCGCGCGAGATTGCCGAATGTATGTCGTCCCCAATAAAAGGATAGATCTGGTACACCTATCGTACTACCGATTACTTTTAGGCCATTATTGAGAGCTTTATTAAGATTACCGATTTCACTATACATTTTCGTCAAATGATTCTTATACTTTTCAATTAATGGTACAGCCGGTTCAGGAACTTTTATACTGATAAATGCACGATCTTTACGTTTTTCTTTAGTCTTGGATCGCTCGTATTCCAGCCCGCCGTCGTTAATTTCAAAACCACAGTTATAAAAATCAACCGCATTCATACCGCACATATAGAAAGAGAGCAGGAAAAGGTCATAAGCGACACGAATGCGACCAGATTCTGGCGGTTCGAATTGAATAAACCCGCGAAGCTGCTCAGCAGTTAGATTGCGTTTGCGTATTTCAGTCAGTTCCGGCAGCTGATATTCGCTGAATGGGCTAAATTGGATTGGTACAATACCGAGCGATGGTCGATTATAATATTTACGGGCCGCATTAAACAACGTGCGTAGATCATGCATATAGTTATGCACCCCTGCATCGGTCGATCCCTTAGACTGTATGATTACTTCTTTGTCAAACCGGTTAATCCTTTTGATTTGCCTGGGTGATCGGAGAAACCGTTCAAAAGACATTAATAAATTGGGCGTTATTTCTTCAGCCGGTAAATGTTTGTTACCGAGGAAGTCAATCAGAGCATAACGCACGGTACGGAAGCCTGTAGCTGTTTTTGATCGGTCGTTAGCCACCAGCAAATCGATGTGCTGCTGGCAAAATGCCAGGAAGTCAATCTTTTCAGAACGCTTTTCCAGAAAACTTTTAATATCATCGGCGTCCATATAATTCACTTTGGAGCCAAGCCTGGATACCGCTTCACGGTAATCACTAAGGGTTCCATAAAGGTCTTTCAGGATAAATGTATCCTTTACTGCATAATTTTTGGAGAGCATTTTTGCAGTTACAAAATGACTGGTGTCAATGTAAGTCGATCTGCGCTCTTGGGTAATTCTGATCTTGACGTTAAAAGTTCCGTCCTTTTTTTCGTGGTGTTTGAACACCCTGATACCGAAAGTTGCCATAACATTTGATTAGGCACGAAAACGTTGTAAAACA
>JAUCSE010000119.1 GCA_030445275.1 Mucilaginibacter sp. | reverse complement strand
CACGGGTGCCAGCGCGGGTTGATGGATGTCGGGATAAGATATTCGTGCCATGTCGGTTCGCTCCTGTTGGTGGTTATGGGCCGGTGGCGGCGGTCAGGCCGCCGTCGACCACGATCTGCTGCGCGGTAATATAGCGGCTCTCGTCGCTGGCAAGGAACAGCACGGCGTTGGCGACATCCCAGGCGTCGCCCATGCGTCCCATCGGTACCTGCCGGTGCCGGTGCGCGACGAATCCATCGAAGTCGCCGTTCGCGTATTTATCCGCCAGTCGCTGCACCAGCGGCGTGAACATCAGGCCGGGTACCACGCAGTTCAGGCGCACGCCGCGCGCGGCGTACAGCACGGCGGTGGTCTGGGTCAGCTGCATCAGGGCGGCCTTGCCCGCGGCGTAGGCCACCTGCGGCTTGCCGGCGTAGCGCAATCCGGCCACCGATGATATGTTTACGATCGATCCGCCGCCTTGGCGCTCCATCACCGGCAGCACCGATTTGCAAGTGAGGAAAGCGGACTTCGCGTTCACGTCCATCTGCTCGGCCCAGGTCTCCTCGGTCATTTCGACCGGGCAGCCCGGTTCGGAACGGCCGACGTTATTGACCAGGATGTCGATGCGCCCGAAGCGGGCCAGGCAGGCTTCGACCATCGCCCTGACCTGGGCCGAGTCGGTGACGTCGGCCGCATGCACCTCCGCGACGCCGCCCTCTTCCCGGATCAGCGCGCGGGTCGCTGCGGCCGCCTCCAGCGCCAGGTCGACGCCGAAAACGCTGGCCCCTTGGCGCGCCAGCAGCACCGCGATCGCCTTGCCGTTGCCCCATCCGGGGCCGCTCGAACCGCAACCCGTGACCAGCGCGACCTTTCCGTCCAATCGAAGCATGTGATCTCCTTCGCGCTCAAGCCGGCGCCGCGGCCGCGGCGTCGTCCTCGTCGCGCAGGATCTGCATCGCCTTCATCAACGCGGTCTTGTAGCGCTTCTGCTCGCGTTCGATCCCCGCTTCGTCCCAGTCGTAGAAGCCCTTGCGGCTGACGCTCTTGACGCCGAAGTCGCCGTGCTTGACCAGGTTCTGCATCAGCGGGCTCGGTTCGGTGTTGCGGTGCAGGTAAGGGTAGATCGCCGCCGCCGCCGCGCAGTGGATATCGACGCCGGCCAGGTCCTTTTGCAGCAGGGGTCCGGCGGCGATGTAGCGAAAGCCGAAGCCATAGCGCACCGCCAGGTCGACATCCTCGGCGCTGGCGAAGCCCTCGTCGACCAGCGCGATCGCTTCGCGCATCATGGCGTGCTGGATGCGGTTGGCCAGGAAGCCCGGCACGTCGCGCTTGACCTGCACCGGCTTCTTGCGCACCGAGCGCATGATGGCGCTGACCGCTTGCGCCACCGCTTCGTCGGAGAACTCGCTGCGCACCACTTCGACCGCCGGCACCCAGTGCGCGGGCATGAAGAAGTGCAGCCCGAGCATGCGTTCGCGGCTGGCGCACTGGTCGCCGATCTGGCTGATCGGGATGCCCGATGAATTGCTGGTCAGCGGAACATGGGCCGGCGCCAGCGTGTCGAGCTGGCGGAAGATCTGCTGCTTGACCTGCAGGTTCTCCGGCGCGCACTCGATCACGATGCCGACCGCGGACCAATCGATGTCGGCCAGCGCGGCGCGCGGATCGACGCTGCCGCCTTGCGCAAAGACGCCGATCGACTGCGCCGCCGCCGCCACGTTGGCGGGCAGGCGCGCGCGCACTTCCGGCGCCGGCTCGACCACTTGCGCGTTCCAGCCGCCTGCGTAAAAGATCGCAGCGATGTCGCTGCCCATGGTGCCGCCGCCGACGACGACGACTGATTGAACTGGTTTCAATTTAAATCCTGTCTATACGAGTTACTGGGCGAGTTACTAGGTTAAGGTGCGAGGCCGGCTACAGGCCGGGCATCGAAAACTCCCTGGCCTGCAAGGCCGCGATCAATGCCGCGTTTTGCTGCGCGTTCAGCCTGACCAGCGGCGCACGCACCGCCACGTAGCCGGAGTCGCCGGAGAAGTGCGCCACCGCCGCCTTCAGGGCCGGGATCATCGGGAACTGCATGAACGTGGCGCGCAGCGCGTCGAGCGCGGCCTGCTGCGCATCGGCATCGGCTGCTTGCCAGGTCCGGTACAAGCGCGCGATGGGGCCGGGATTCACATTGCCGGTCGCGGTAATGCAGCCGGCGCCGCCCGCGCGCATCGTCGCCAGAAAAAACGTCTCGCTGCCGGCGAACACGTCGAAGCCGCGCGGCTGGAAGCGCTCCAGCATCGCGCTGGTGTTGGCCCAGTCGCCGGAACTGTCCTTGATGCCGGCGATCACGCCCGGATAGGCGTGCAGCAGGCGCTCGATCAGCGCAAGGCTGATCGGCACCTGCGTCACATGCGGAATGTGGTACAGGTAGATCCGCAGGCGTGGATCGGCAACTCGCTCGATCACCTCCGCGTAACTGGCGAACAGGCCGTCGTCGGACACGCCCTTGTAGAAGAACGGCGGCAGCATCAGCACCCCGCCGACGCCATGCGCGACCGCGTGGCGGGTCAGTTCGACGCTGTCCTCCAGCGCGCAGCAGCCGGTGCCCGGCATCATGCGCGGGCCCGGCACGCCGGCTTCGGCCAGCGCGTCGAGCAAGTGCATGCGTTCGGCCACCGACAGCGAGTTCGCCTCGGAATTGGTGCCGAAGACCGCGAGCCCGACGTCCTGCTCCAGCAGCCAGCGGCAATGCCGGACCAGCATCGCGGCGGCCTGGCGCGGGTCGTCGGCGCGAGGGGTGATGACGGGCGAGAAGACGCCGCGCAGTCGGTTCGATGGGTTCATTGGGTTCTCCGCTTATGCCCAGTTGTCGACGGCGTAGCGTTCGACGGCCTGCTCGTCGAAACCGAAACCGAGGCCCGGCGTGGCCGGCACCACCAGGTCGCCATCCGCGAACTGCAGCTGTGTATCGACCAGGCGCCGGAAGTTCAGCACCTGGTCGTCCGAGAAGTACTCGACGAAGCGCGCGTTCGGCGTCGCTGCGACCAGGTGCACGTGCAAGTCGTGGAACCAGTGCGGGCACATGGTCACGCCGAAGCCAGCGGCCATGGCGGCGATGCGGCGCCACTCGCTGATGCCGCCGCACACCGCGGCGTCCGATTGCAGGATCATCGCGGCGCGCTTCTCCAGCAGTTCCTGGTGGCGCCAGCGGCCGGCCTCGATCTCGCCGGTCGCCACCGAAATCGGCGTGCGCCTGGCCAGCTGCGCATGGTTTTCGATGTCGTCCGGGCTGAACGGCTCCTCGATCCAGTACGGCTGGTACTGCTCGAAGCGCTTGACGTAGCCAAGCGCGGTCGGCAGGTCGCTCCAGGCGTTGTTCGCGTCGAGCATCAGCAGCACGTCGTCGCCGATCGCCGCGCGCGCCGCCTTCACGCGCGCCTCCTCTTCCTTCGGGCCGAAGCGGCCGACCTTCATCTTCACCGCCTTGAAGCCGAGCGCGACATAGCCGGCCATTTCCTCGCCCAGCATCTCGGGCGTCTTGCCTTCGAGGTAATAGCCGCCGCTGGCGTAGGCCGGCACGGAAAGCCTGGCGGAGGCGCCCAGGTACTGTGCCAGCGGCAGGCCGGCGGCGCGCGCGTTGCGGTCCCACAGCGCCACGTCAAGGATCGACAAGGCGCGCATGGCCGATCCGGCGCGCCCGTGCAGCAGCGAATCCTGGTACATGTCCTGCCACAGCCCTTCCACCCGCAGCGCGCTCTGGCCCACCAGGGTCTGCTTGAACAGTTCGCGCACCGCGTGCGTGACGAGCACGCCGCCGCGGCTGCCGCTGTAGCAGAAGCCGATGCCCTGGTGGCCGTCGGCGGTGCGGACCCGCGCCAGCGTGTAGTCGCGCGACAGGACCTGACGGGTCGAGAACGACGTTGGATTGTCGAGCGGGATGCTGATGGTGCGCGCCTCGACCGACACGATGCGGGCGTCGTTGCTGTAATCGCTGACTTGCTTGTGCATGATGGTTCCTTTTTTCGACAATATTATCGATAATTAAAACAGGCAAAAAAATTTGCGCCAAGCGGCGCGCGCTCAGCTCATGATGCCGATCTGCCACGGCACGAATTCGTTGTCGCCCAGGCCCAGCAGTTCGCTCTTGGAGCGGGTGCCGGACGCGGTGACCAGCATCAGCTCGAAGATGCGCCGCCCCATTTCCTGCAGCGTGCAGGTGCCGTCCAGGATTTCGCCGCAGTTGATGTCCATGTCCTCTTCGAGCCGGCGGAACATCGGCGTGTTGGTCGCCAGCTTGATGCTGGGCACCGGCTTGGCGCCGAACATCGATCCGCGCCCGGTGGTAAAGGCGATCAGGTTGGCGCCGCCGGCGATCTGGCCGGTGGCCGAGACGGGATCGTAGCCGGGCGTGTCCATGAACACGAAGCCGCTGGCCTTGACCGGCTCGGCATATTTGTACACTTCCATCAGCGGCCCGGTGCCGCCCTTCATCGACGAGCCCAGCGATTTTTCGAAGATGTTCGCCAGGCCGCCGACCTGGTTGCCGGGGCTGACGTTGCCGTTGATCTGCACGTCGCGCCCGACCGAGTACTCTTCCTTCCACCAGCGCACCCGCGCCACCAGTTTCTCGCCGACTTCGCGGCTGACCGCGCGCCGCGTCAGGGTGTGCTCGACGCCGTAGATTTCGGGCGTCTCGGACAGGATCGCGGTGCCGCCATGGCGCACCAGCAGGTCGACCGCGGCGCCGAGCGCCGGATTGGCGGTGATCGACGAAAAGCCGTCGGAGCCGCCGCATTGCAGGCCGACCACCAGGTGGCTGGCGCTGACGGTGGTGCGCGCGACCTTGTCGGCCTCCGGCAGCATCGCCATCACGGCGGCGACGCCCGCTTCGATCGTCTTGCGGGTGCCGCCGCTGTCCTGCATCACCAGGGTGTGCAAGGTGGGGCCGGTGTGCAGCTGTTCGTCTTCCATCAGGCCGCGCAGCTGGTTGCGCTCGCAGCCCAGGCCCACCACCAGCACGCCGGCCAGGTTGGGGTGGCGCGAATAGCCTGCCATCGTGCGCCGCAGCAGCGCCATCGGCTCGCCCGTCATTTCCATGCCGCAGCCGAGCGAATGGCTGAACGCGACCACGCCGTCGACGTTGGGAAACTCGGCCAGGCGTTCCGGCGTGAACCAGTCGGCGATCTTGCGCACCACCGTCGCCGAGCAATTGACGGTGGCGAGGATGCCGATGAAGTTGCGCGTCGCGACCCTGCCGTCGGCCCGGACGATGCCCCGGAAACTGGCGCGCTGGGTCTCCGGGATCATGTCGACCGCGCAATACTCGCTGGCGTGCGCATAGTCGCGCTCGAACTCGCGGAAGTCCATGTTGTGGTTGTGCACCATGGTGCCCGCTTCGATGTCGGCACCGGCAAAGCCGATCACGACGTTGTACTTGCGCACCGGCTGGCCCTTGAGGATCCGGGTGGTGGCGATCTTGTAGCCGGCCGGCACCTGGCTGCGCGAGACCACGCCCTCGCCGTCGAGCAGCGCGCCGATCCCGACGTCGACCCGCGCGACGACGATGTTGTCGTTCGAATGCAGGCGGATGATCGGACCGGTCACGCGCTTTTCAGAAGTTTCAATCATGGTTGCTCCCGGGTTGGTCGATCAGGCCGGCACCGGCGTGAGCGCCGTGCCGTCCTCGAAGAAGCGGTGCAGGTTGTCGAGCGTCAGGCGGGCCATTGCTATCCGCGTCTCGCCGGTGGCGCTGCCCACATGCGGCGACAGCACCACGTTGTCCAGTTCGAACAAGCGCGGGTCGATGTCCGGCTCGGCGTCGAACACGTCGAGCGCGGCGCCGCCGATGGCGCCGCGCTCGAGCGCCTCGATCAGCTGCTGCTGGTTCACCACCGAGCCGCGCGCGATGTTGATCAGGTAGCCCTGGGGGCCGAGCGCGTCGAGCACCGAGGCGCCGATCATGTGCTCGGTGGCGCGCCCGCCCGGCGAGGCCAGGATCAGAATGTCGCTGTCGCGCGCCAGCTGGTGCAGGTCCGGCTCGAAGCGCCAGGCCAGGCGCTGGTCGGTCCGGCCGCAATAGGCCAGGGTGACGCCGAACGGTTCGAGCCGCCTGGCGACCTCCTTGCCGATGCGGCCGAGCCCGACGATGCCGACCCGCTTGCCGGCCAGGCTGACGCCGAGCGGAAAGGCGGCGTGGCGCCAGGCGCCCGAGCGGGTGAAGCGGTCGCCCTGCGGAATCTGGCGCAGTAGCGCGAACAGCAAGCCCACGCACAGCTCGGCGACGGCGGCGTTCAGCACGTCGGGGGTATTGGTGACGATCACCTGGCGCCGCGCGGCCAGTTCGATCGGGATTAGGTCGTAGCCGACGCCGCAGGTGGCAATGATGCCCAGGCTGGGCAGGCGTTCGATGACTTCGGCCGGCACGACGCAGTTGCTGCGCGTGATCAGCGCGCGTACCGCGGTGCGCAGCGCCTGGTCTTGCTCGAGCGCTTCCAGGCTGTGGCAGCGAAATTCTGTGTCGATGATATCTTGGGCAAGTGGCGGGAACTTGCCGATTTGTAGCAGGTCATGCATTGGTTCAGCTTTCGTAATGGAAAAGGGTCAGTCTTTCGGCGCGCGCGCCAAGGTGAGGGTGACATCGGCGCGCTCGGCGAACGGGGCCAGGCGCCGCTGCTGTTCGATATAGGCGTCGCGCGACGGCAGCAGGTGATCGCGGCACAGCGCGACCAGGCGCTCCTGGTCACACTGGCGCAGCGCCTCGATCATCGCGCGGTGGTCGCGGCGCGCCTTTTCGAGGGTCTGCGGATTGACCATCGACAGCGAGCGGATCACATGGGCGCGCTGCGCGGTCAGTTCGATCATCTCGGTCAGTACGGTGTTGTCGGACATGGCGAAAAACACCTTGTGGAACAGGATGTTCATGCGGAACGCGACGTGCAGGTTGGAGTCGCGCACGGCGTCGTCGTGGCGCTGCTGGATGGCCTCGAGTTCCTCCAGCTTTTCCGGCGCCACCGGCAGCGCGATCTGGCGCGCGCAGGTGGTCTCCAGGATGTCGCGCACGAAATACAGGTCGATCACTTCCTTGACGCTGTAGGACTTGACCAGGGCGCCGATGTTCTTCTTGCGCTCGACCAGTCCCATCTGTTCGAGTTCGGCCAGCACTTGGCGCACGATATGCCGCTTCAGGCCGAAGCGCGCGCGCAATTCGTCCTCGACCAGCCGTTCGCGCGGGTGCATGTAGCCGAACGCGATATCTTCCTCGAGCGTTTCCACGGCCATCCGCACTTGCGACTCGTTGTCGACGTCGAGCCCGATGACCGGGTCAGGTTGGAGCGTGTTTTTCATGATTTCATTCCAGGAATGCGGTTTGGCGGCGCGCCGGCGCCATTGCGCGCCGCCGGCGGCGGCCGCAATGGCAGGGCTTACACAGTGTAGTGCTACGCACTTGTTGCCGCATAAAAATGTGCCTTTGCGCGCCATGCGTCGTTGCAAATCCTCGCGATAGTTCACTATCGCTGCGGTTTGCGCCTAGCCTGGCGCGCAAACGCATCATTTTTATACGCGGCCCCAAGAGCGCACCACTACACTAGTTGCCGTTCAGCTTTTGAACCTCCGGAAAGAACATTTCTTTCCAGTCGGTTGGGGCACGATCGATGTAGCCTGCGTGCGCAAAGTAATTCGCCATCTTCATGGTGTTGGACGGGGTTTTCGAAAACACCATGTCGGGCCCGTTGAGGATTTTCACCAGCTCGGGCAAGGGGGTCTTGTCCTTGGTGTTGGCCAGGTACACCGCGGCCGCGGCCGACTTGTCCTTGGCGATCATGTCGAGCGCTTCGTCGAGCGCCGCATACATAACCTGCACCACTTTGGGATTTTCGTCATGAAACTTCACCGAACCGAAGATGATCGCGATCGACATCGGGCCGCCGAGCACGTCGTTGGAGGTGAAAATCTTGCGCGTGCCCGGCTGCTTCAATTCCATTTCCGCATACGGCGACATGGTGAAATGGCTGGTGATCTGGGCGCTCTTGTTCTGCATCGCGATCACGCCGTCCGGATGGCCCATCGACACGGTCAGCGCATTGATGCGGGCGCGGCCCGGCAGGCCCTGTTCCTTTTCCGCCGCCATCTGCAGCACGATCGCCTGGCTCGAGAGCTTGACGGTCGGCACCGCGATCCGGTCGTCGCCGCCGAAATCGGCCACCGTCTTGATGTTCGGATTGCGCGTCACCAGCACCAGCGGAATCGCGCCGACGCCCGCATAGCCTTTCATCGCGCCTTTGGTTTTCGACCACAGCAAAATCAGGTTGGTGGTGCCCGCCACCGCCATGTCCATATTGCCGGAGATGAGGGAATCGTTGAAGCTCGCACCCGAATTGAACATGCGCCAGGAGACATTGAGGTCCTTGATCCCCATGGCGGCCGCATGCTTTTCGATGAGCTTGTTTTCCTCCATGATGATGGTCGGCAGGTAGGTCAGGCCGGGCTGCTTGGCGATCCGCAGGTCGACCGCCTGGGCCGGCAAGGCGGCGCCGAGGGCGAGGGCGAACAGCGCAGTTCCCAATTTGCTGGTGAATCCATTCATTGTCAGTCTCCTATGGCGCTTTGCGCGCTTGTTGGTAGTCGTCGTTGCAGCCGCTTCAGTTCAGCATTCCCCACTTGCGCAAGGTGCGCGTTTCGATCGTGCGGAAAATCAGGTTTTCCACGATCAGTCCGATGAAGATGACCGAGAACAGCCCGGCAAACACATTCGGAATATCCATCAGATTCTTGTTTTCGTAGATGAACCAGCCCAGGCCGCCCTGCCCCGAGCTGACCCCGAAGATCAGTTCGGCCGCGATCAGGGTGCGCCAGGCAAACGCCCAGCCCACTTTCAGGCCGGTCAGGATGCTGGGGAAGGCGGCCGGGATCAGGATCTTGCCGACGTAGCCGAAGCCGCGCAGGCCGTAATTGCGGCCCACCATGCGCAGCGTGTTCGACACCGAGATGAAGCCGGAGTGGGTGTTGAGCGCGACCGCCCACAGGACCGAGTGGATCAGCACGAACACCAGGCTTTGCACGCCCAGCCCGAACCAGATCATGGCCATCGGCAGGATGGCGATCGCCGGCAGCGGATTGAACATCGCGGTCATCGTCTCGAGCAGGTCGGTGCCGATGCGCGAGTTGATGGCGATGACGGTAAACAAGCCGGCCAGCGCGATGCCGGCCGCGTAGCCCATCAGCAGCACCTCGATCGAGGTCCAGGCCTTGACGATCAGGCTGCCCGACATGAGGCCGGTATAGAACGCTTCCATCGTCGACGAGAAGGTCGGGAACATCAGCGCGTTGTTGACCGAGCGCGCGTAGAACTCCCAGATCAGCGCCAGCACGATCAGGATCGCCGCCTTGCGCAGGGCGCTGATCTGGTAGACCGCCTCCCAGGGCGACAGTTTTTTCTGGATCACGCCGAACTCGGATGCCGAGACGATCTGGTGAATCACTTCCTTGCTGCGCATGGGTTGTTCCCGCAAGACGGCGTTGGGCATGTCGTTAGGCATGGGACACCTCGGTTTCGGTTTCGGTTTCTGGCACGAACAGCATGTTGTGGATGCGGCGCTCCAGCTCGCGCGCCTCGTCGGTCAGCAGGCAATCGCGCGCCACGCTGCTGAGCTCGGCGCGGACCTGGCCGGGGTGCGGCGTCAGCAGCAGGATCCTGTTGCCGATCTTGATGGCTTCCTCGATCGAATGGGTGACGAACAGCACGGTGAATTTGGTGTCGTCCCACAGGTCGAGCAGTTCGTCCTGCATCTTGCGGCGGGTTAAGGCGTCGAGCGCGGCGAACGGCTCGTCCATCAGCAGGATGTCCGGTTCCATCGCCATGCCGCGCGCGATGGCGACGCGCTGCTTCATGCCGCCCGACAGGGTGTGGGGATAGTTGTCGGCGAACTTGGCCAGGTTGACCTTCTCGATGTACTGCATGGCCTTGTCTTCGGCGGCGCGGCCCTTGTGCTTGCCGGAGGTTTCCAGCGCAAACATGACGTTTTGCTTGACGGTCTTCCAGGGCAGCAGCTGGTCGAATTCCTGGAACACCATCATCCGGTCCGGCCCCGGGCCGCGCACCGGCACGCCCTTGAGCCGGATTTCCCCTTCGGTGGGGGCCAGGTAGCCGCCGACCGCCTTCAGCAGGGTCGACTTGCCGCAGCCGGAGGAGCCGAGCAGGACGAAGCGGTCCGATTGCAGCACCTCGAAATTGACGCGGTAGGTGGCGGTGATGAGGTGATCGCGTGTCTTGTACTGCAAGGTCACGCCATTTACGTCAAGCAATGGTATCGAAGGATCCTCGATCATGTTGCTGTCTCCTGTTTTTACTTGTTTTCGAAAGCAGGCTGGCCGGGGGCACGCCCACGTCGTTCATTTGCTTTTCTTTACGTCCTTCATCAAGAATAGACCCAAAAAGGGCCGTTGTCACGGATTATTGATAATCCTATCGACTTTTTTTTCGATATTTCGCGAGGGCACTTTCGGCCCGCGCGGGGCGTGCGCGCACGCCGGCCGGAAGCCCGGCCGGCGTGTGACGTGGCGTGCGCTCAGGGTTGGCGTGGCGCCGGGCCGACTTCGAAATCGAAGGCGGCGACGCCGGCCACTTCGCCGTGCACGCGGTCGCCCGGCTGCAGGGCGCCGACCCCGGCCGGGGTACCGGAGAAAATCAGGTCGCCCGGTGCCAGTTCGACGAAGCGCGAGATATGGCTGATCACGTCGGCCACCGGCCAGATCATTTCGTCCAGCGTGCCCTGCTGCCTGGTGGCGCCGTTGACCTCCAGCCAGATGCGCGCATCGGCCGGGTGCCCCACCGCGCTGACCGGATGCAGCGCGCTGCACGGCGCCGAGGCGTCGAAGCCCTTGGCGAAATCCCACGGCCGGCTCATCTCCTTGGCCACGGCCTGCATGTCGCGCCGGGTCAGGTCGAGGCCGACGCCGTAGCCCCACACCAGTTCGAGCGCCTGCTCGGGGGCGACGTTGCTCCCTCCCGCCTTGAGGGCGACCACCATTTCGACCTCGTGATGGAGGTCGCTGGTGGCCGGCGGATAGGCCACGGTGCCTTGCGCGGCAACCACGGCGTCGGCCGGTTTCATGAAGAAGAACGGCGGCTCGCGGTCCGGATCCTTACCCATTTCGCGCGCGTGCGCCGCATAGTTGCGGCCGACACAGAACACGCGGCGGATGGGAAACCGGGCCGTGCTGCCGGCGACGGCGACCGACGGGGTCGCCGGAGCTGCAATAACGAAGTCGGACATAACGTTCCAATAGTGACCAAATTTACTTGGCGAACACCTGGCTCAGATCGGCGAATGCCTTGAATTCCAGCGCATTGCCCGACGGGTCCAGGAAGAACATCGTGGCCTGCTCGCCCGGCTCGCCCTTGAAACGGATATACGGTTCGATGACGAACTTCATGTTGGCCTGGCGCAGCCGGTCCGCCAGCGCCTCCCATTCGGCCAGCGTGATGATCGCGCCGAAGTGGCGCACCGGTACTTCGTGGCCGTCGACTTCGCTGGTCGACTTGTGGCCGCATTCGTCCGGCGCCAGGTGGGCGACCAGTTGATGACCGTAGAAGTCGAAGTCGACCCAGTTTGTGGAGCTGCGGCCTTCGGAGCAGCCGATCACGTCGCCGTAGAAGCGGCGGGTTTCGGCGATATCGCGGACCGGGAAAGCGAGGTGGAACAAGGCAGAGGTTTTCATGGCTTGGAAGGGTTGGGTTGCGCATCGTCGGATGCGGGAAGGTCAAGGGAAGTCGGGGGTGTGCCCGCAGGCGGGCGCAGGAAGTCGAAGTCGACGCCCTGGTCGGCCTGGGTCACGGTTTTCAGGAACAGCTTGCGGTAGCCGCGCTCGGCGCTTGGCCGGGTCACCGGCGCCTCCAGCGCGCGCCGCGCCAGCTCCTCGTCGGACACCAGCAGGCTGATGGCGCGCGCCTTCACCGACAGGCGGATGCGGTCGCCGTTGCGCACGTAGGCGAGCGGTCCGCCGATCGCCGATTCGGGCGTGACGTGCAGCACGATGGTGCCGCCGGCGGTGCCGCTCATGCGCCCGTCCGACACGCGCACCATGTCCTTCACGCCGGCGCGCGCGAGCTTTTTCGGGATCGGGATATAGCCCGCTTCGGGCATGCTGGCGCCGGTCGGGCCGATCTGCTTGAGCACCAGCACGTCGTCGGCCCGCACGTCGAGCGCGTCGTCGTCGATGCGCAAGACCAGGTCCTCGATATTTTCAAATACCACGGCGCGCCCTTCATGCTCCATCAGCGCGGGGTCGGCCGCCGACTGCTTGATGATGGCGCCGCCGGGCGCGAGGTTGCCGCGCAGGACAGCGATGCCGCCTTGCGGGAAGATCGGGTTCGACATGGGACGCACCACCGGCTGGGCAAAGCCTGGGCCCGCGCTGTCGAGTTCTTCGCCCAGCGTGCGCCCGGTCACCGTCAGCGCGTCCAGGTGCAGCAGCGGGCGCAGTTCGCGCAGCAGCGCGTGCATGCCGCCGGCGTCGTGGAAATCCTCCATGTAATACTGGCCCGACGGTTTCAGGTCGATCAGCACCGGCGTTTCGCGGCCCAGCGCATCGAGGCGCTCGAGCGACAGGTCGATGCCGAGGCGGCCGGCCATCGCGGTCAGGTGGATGATGCCGTTGGTCGAGCCGCCGATCGCCAGCAGCACGCGCAGCGCGTTCTCGAAGGCCTTTTCGGTCATGATCTTGTCAGGCGTCAGCGCGCTCAGCGCCATCGCGACGGCGGTGGCGCCGGTGCGTTCGGCGACCCGGATGCGGTCGGCGGTGACGGCCGGCGGCGAGGCGCCGCCCGGCACCATCATGCCGAGCGCTTCGACCACGCAGGCCATCGTGCTGGCCGTGCCCATCACCGAGCAGGTGCCGACGCTGGCGACCAGCTGGTTGTTGACCTCGGCGATCTGCGCGCCATCGATTTCGTCGGCGCGGTACTTGCCCCAGAAGCGGCGGCAGTCGGTGCAGGCGCCCACCCGTTCGGAGCGATAGGAGCCGGTCAGCATCGCGCCGGTAACCAGCTGGATCGCCGGAATGCCGGCCGATGCCGCCCCCATCAACTGGGCCGGCACGGTCTTGTCGCAGCCGCCGATCAGGATCACCGCGTCCATCGGCTGGGCGCGGATCATCTCCTCGGTGTCCATCGACATCAGGTTACGCAGGTACATCGAGGTCGGCGCGGCAAAACTCTCGTGGATCGAAATCGTCGGGAAATCCATCGGCAAGCCGCCCGCCAGCATCACCCCGCGCTTGACCGCCTCGATCAGCTGCGGCATGTTGCCGTGGCAAGGGTTGAACGCGCTGCCCGTGTTGGCAATGCCGATCACCGGACGCTCGAGCGCGCTGTCGCTATAGCCGGCGCCCTTGATGAAAGCCTTGCGCAGGAACAGCGAAAAGCCGCTGTCGCCATAGCTGGTCAGGCCCTTGCGCAGCCCGGTCGCGTCAGGCTGGTCTTGCGGTTTTTTGTCGTTGGAGTCGGTCATAGTCGCCTAGGAACATTATTGATAATATTTTCAATAAGAATATTCCACTTGCTTCAGGCGCGCAAGAAATTTTTGATCCCGCCTTAGAGCAGCACCAGGTTATCCCGGTGAATCAGCTCCGGACCCTCGAGGAAGCCGAGCACCTTCTCGATCTCCGACGACGGCTTGCGCATGATGCGCCTCGCCTCGCTGCTGGTGTAGTTTGACAGCCCCCGCGCCACCGCCACGCCGTCCTCGCCGACGCAGGTGATCACCGCGCCGCGCCCGAATTCTCCGGTCACGCCGACCACGCCGATCGGCAACAGCGACTTGCCTTCCTTCGACAGCTTCT
>JAUCSE010000074.1 GCA_030445275.1 Mucilaginibacter sp. | reverse complement strand
GGTGCCATGCTTAATGGGCAGAATATATATAACACCCATTTTGGTGCAGAAGGCTTGCTGGTGATGGGTAACGAAGGCAATGGCATAAGCGCCCCGGTTGAGCACCTGATAACCAGCGCCGTAACTATTCCCCGGGCCGGAAATGCCGAATCATTGAACGTGGCAATTGCCACCGCGATACTATGTTCTGAGATAAAAAGAAATTCAATGAAATAAATGTTGGCTTTCCAAAAAATAAATTACTATTTTTGCAGTCCTTAAAAAATGGTCGGGTGGCCGAGTGGCTAGGCAGAGGTCTGCAAAACCTTTTACAGCGGTTCGAATCCGCTCCCGACCTCAAGGGTATTAAAAACATTAAAATAACAACACCATGGGCGTTACACGTTTAAAAAGAAAAGATAGAAAAAACAAAACTACTTCACGTTTAGAAGTACAGTTCTTGAAACTGGCTACAAACCTGGAGTACGGAAGCCGTTCTGCTGAGTCAAAACACAGCCAGATCGCTAAAAACAATGCAGTTTTAGCAAAAGCTATCGCCGCTAAATAATTCTATCGGTTTCGGCGCGTAAGCGCTTAAAATGATCTTATAAATCCTGCTGATTTCAGAAACCGGCAGGATTTTTTTATAGGCGGGATTTTTTGTCTGAACCGCGATTAAACAGATTACTGGATTACCAGGATTTTTTTTCTTTTCAGAAATCATGTTAATCCTTTAATCCTAAAAATCTCGGTTCAGACAAATTAATCGTGGTTCAGACAATTATGCAAATAGAAGCTTCTTATTTATCCTTCCTATCAACCCTGGCCCTTCATAAATAAAACCGGTATACAATTGTACCAGCGAAGCGCCGGCCTGTAGTTTCTCTATCGCGTCATCGGCGGAGTGTATGCCACCCACGCCAATAATAGGGAATGAGCCGTTTGATTTCCGATGCAGATAACGGATCACTTCGGTTGAGCGTTTGGTTAGCGGTTTGCCGCTCAGGCCGCCCATTTCATTTTTTAAACTGTCGGCTGCTGTCAGATTTTCGCGACTGATGGTAGTGTTGGTAGCGATGATACCCGCAATGCCGGTTTGCTGCACAATATCAACAATATCATCCAGCTGCGAATCGGTAAGATCGGGCGCTATTTTTAGCAGTATCGGCCGGCTGATGCCGTTTTTTGAATTGCGTTGCTGCAGGGTATTCAGCAGGTGCATTAAGGGGGCTTTCTCCTGCAAATCGCGTAGGCCGGGAGTGTTTGGCGAGCTTACATTCACCACAAAATAATCAACCACATCAAACAGGCGGTCAAAACATTTAATATAATCGCTAACGGCATCCTCGTTAGGGGTAACCTTGTTTTTGCCAATGTTGCCACCAATGATCAAACCTTTTTGGGCTGATTTCGCATTTTTACGGAAGGTAGCCAATCGCTCGGCCACTACATCAACCCCTAAATTATTAAAACCCATACGGTTAATAAGCGCGCCATCAGGAGGCAGGCGAAACATACGTGGCTGCGGATTGCCAGGCTGGGGCAACGGGGTAACGGTACCAATCTCCACAAAACCAAAACCCATATTGGCCATTTCGCCCATCAGTTCGCCATTTTTATCAAAGCCAGCGGCCAATCCAACCGGGTTTTTAAATTGCAGTCCGAATACTTCCTTTTGCAACCGGGGATTGTTTACATCCCATATAGCCCTGCTCAAAGCCGCGCCACCCGGAAACCGGTTAAAGCGTTTTAAATTGCGGGTCACAAAATAATGTACTTTTTCAGGATCGAACTGGAACAGGATGGGTTTTAATAAAAAATACATGTCGCGAAGTTAGCACATTACTTAATGTGTGTAAACCAGAATTTTAGGAAATTATTGAATGGGATGTTATACCGACCGTATAATTGATGATACAAAAGCCTGCAAAGTTTTAAAAAGCGGCGTAAATCTGTAAATTCGGAATTCGGTTTTATACCTAAAATAAACTAATATGATCAGAAAAATGTTGCGGGATACCTTTAAACCAGGGCGGCGTAATTTTATTAAAATCGCTTCGGTAGGTACGCTTGCCGTTGTGGGTATCCCTCAAATTGTATCGGCAGCTTTAGCTACAGAAAAAAGTTCGTCTAAATTAAAGTTTAATAATGGCGATATTATACTGTTCCAGGGCGATTCCATAACCCAATGGGGGCGCGATCTGAACATAACGGAGCCTAACACTACCAAGGCGCTTGGTTCAGGCTATACCTTGATAACCGCCTCAAAGCTGCTACTTGATCATCCGGAAAAAGATCTGAAAATATACAATAAGGGTATCAGTGGCAATAAAGTTTACCAACTGGCCGAGCGCTGGGATGCGGATTGCCTAGGCCTAAAACCCAATATTTTAAGTATTCACGTGGGGGTAAATGATTTTTGGCACACGCTAACCAATAGTTATACCGGTACCATTGACACTTATATTGCCGATTATAAAAAACTGCTTGATCGTACTAAACAGGCCTTGCCCGATGTTAAACTCGTGATCTGTGAGCCATTTGCATCAAAAGGAGTAAGAGCGGTTGATGATAAATGGTACCCAACGTTTGATCTGTTTCGCAAAGCTGCCCATGATCTGGCTACCGAATACGAAGCTATTTTTGTGCCATACCAAACGGCTTTTGATAAAGCTATACAAAGCACACCTGCGGCCTACTGGAGCATGGATGGCGTACACCCAAGCGTAGCCGGCGAAGCCCTGATGGCCCAAACCTGGCTTAAAGCGGTGGTAGGGTAAGCTAAAAGCCGAAGGCTGAAAGCTCAAAGCAATGCTGTAAAAGCTTTAGGCTTTGAGCTTTCAGCTTTAAGCGTAAAACCGTATCTTTGCGCGCAAATGATTGCTATAAATAACCTTACGTTTGAGATTGGTGCGCGGGCCCTTTACGATGAAGCCAACTGGCATATAAAACCGGGAGAGAAAATTGGCCTTATTGGTGCCAACGGAACCGGTAAAACCACCCTCTTAAAAATTATTGTAGGCGACTATAAACCTACATCGGGCACCATATCAATGGCTAAGGACCTTACCATGGGTTACCTTAACCAGGACTTGCTGTCATACTCATCTGATAAAAATATTGTGCATGTGGCCATGGAGGCTTTTGAGCGTCAGAATCAGCTGCATGATGAGATAGAAGTTTTACTGAAGAAACTGGAAACCGACTATACAGAAGATCTTTTGCACAAGCTTAGCGATAAGCAGCATGAGTTTGAACTGCTTGACGGTTATAATATAGAATACAAAGCGCACGAAATTTTGGCCGGTTTAGGTTTCAGCGAAAGCGATTGCCAACGTAAGCTAAGCACCTTCTCAGGAGGGTGGCGTATGCGGGTAATGCTGGCCAAAATCCTGTTGCAGGCACCGGATATTCTTTTGCTGGATGAGCCTACCAACCACTTGGATTTACCATCTATTCAATGGCTGGAAGATTATTTAAAGGCTTTCAACGGTGCCATCATCATCGTATCGCACGATAGGTGGTTTTTGGATAAGGTGATTAACCGCACGGTTGAGTCGCGCAAAGGTAAATTGACCGTTTATGCGGGTAACTATACTTTTTACCTGGAAGAGAAAGCCCAGCGCGAAGAAATTCAGCGTGGTGAGTTTAAAAACCAGCAATCAAAAATAAAACAGGAAGAGCGTTTGATCGAGCGTTTCCGTGCCAAGGCATCCAAGGCAAAAATGGCGCAGTCGCGTATCAAAATGCTTGATAAAATGGAGCGTGTTGATGATGTGGACGATGATAATCCATCGGTTAACTTCGCTTTCCGCTTCTCCAAACAATCGGGCAGGCACGTAGTAACTTTAGAGGATATCGTTAAGAAATATCCCGCGATTGACATTTTGGATGGTGGTGAAGCTGTAATTGAAAAAGGCGACAAAATTGCCCTGATAGGTGCCAATGGTAAAGGTAAATCGACCCTGTTGCGCATCATAGCTTCGGCCGATCAGGATTATAAAGGTAAAGTAACAACCGGTCATAATGTAAGCACTACCTTTTTTGCCCAGCACCAGCTGGAGTCGTTACACCTGGAAAACCAGATATTACAAGAGCTGCAGGCATTTGCACCTAAACATACCGATACCGAACTGCGTACCATATTAGGTTCGTTCTTGTTTACCGGTGATGATGTATTTAAGAAGATCAAGGTACTGTCAGGAGGCGAAAAATCGCGCGTGGCTTTGGCCAAAGCGCTTACTGCTGATGCTAACTTCCTGGTACTGGATGAGCCTACCAACCACCTGGATATGCAATCGGTAAACATCCTGATCCAGGCTTTGGAGCAGTATGAGGGTACTTTCATTGTAGTATCGCACGATAGGTATTTCCTGGATAATGTGGCCAACAAGATCTGGTTTATCGAGGATCAAAAAATAAAAATTTACCCGGGTACTTATGCTGAGTTCGACGAGTGGTACTCCAGACGCAAGTTAGAACCAAAGGCTGCGGCACCTGCACCTCAACCCAAAAAGGAAGAGAAAAAGCCAGAACCTGTTAAACAGCCGCAAAGCGAAAACAAATTTCAGCAGCTAAAAAAATTAAACCAGGACCTGGCTAAGATGGAAGAACAGATTGCCGAACTGGATAAAACAGTAAAGCAACTGGAAGCCAAACTAGCCGACGATAAAATATATACCGACAGCGCCAAACTAAAGGAAACCAATGCCAGCTATACCCAAAAGCAAGCCGAATTGAAACAAATTCAGCAAAATTGGGAAACCCTGGCCGAGCAGATTTTAGAACTGGAAGCGTAAGTATTTTTATCCTTGTCATGCTGAACGGAGTGAAGCATCTATTCGCCAACATTTATAGTTCGTGAACAGATCCTTCGCTATCGCTCAGGATGACAAGATGATAGGTTTGGTTGGTGATATATACTTAATAAAGTCTAAAAATGAGAAAACAATTCTACCTATTTATTCTCTTATTCACCTCCCTGCAAACCTTTGCCCAAGCTCCTTACGATAATAACGTTTATAACGCTGCCATAAAAAGTGTAGAGTTTTATAACACCAAAAAACAAGGCTCGTTCCCGGTGATCGTTTTGGGCTCCGACGAAAAAGTGCAACTGGCTTTTGATGATCTGCGTGGCGGCAGTCGTAATTATTATTACACCATTGAACACTGCGATTCCCGCTGGAACTCATCAAACCTATCGACAGCCGAATACTTGCAAAGCTTCTCTGACGACCGGATGTATAATTACACCTACTCAACCGGTACCATACAAAAGTATACGCATTACGAGCTTCAGTTCCCCAATAATAACATTGCGCCAAAGCTTTCAGGAAATTATATACTCAAGGTTTATGAAGATGGCGATCAGTCAAAGCTGGTGCTTACCCGCCGTTTATATGTATTACGTAAGCGGGTAGCCGTTGCTGCCGATGTGGTGGCTTCACCAAACACTCAATTAAGGCAAACCAATCAAAAAATAAATTTCACTATTGATTATACGGGCTTACCGGTTCAGAATCCATCTACTGAGGTACGTACTTTTATTATGCAAAATGCCCGTACGGCAACCGGTATGTTAAATATACAACCTACCTATGTGCGGGGCAGCCAGCTTGTTTATAATGATATTGCCATCAATGATTTCCCGGGCCGTAACGAGTTCAGGCTGTTTGATACGCGTACATTAAAGCTTAATTCGCAACGCGTTACTCGCATTGTTAAGGCAGATACGGCAAACAATGTTGTCCTGCTAACAGATCCGGTGCGTGATGGCCAGGGGTATTTGTTATTATATGATAATAACGGCAAGTTCTTTGTGTTGAACCAGGATGGCCGCGATCCGCGTACGGATGCCGATTATGCGCATGTTTATTTCAGTCTGGCAGCTAACAAGCCAGAAAGCGAGGGTGCCCCATATATTGTTGGTCAGTTTAATGATTATAAGCTGGACGAGCGCAGCCAAATGAGCGCTGGCGAAGGCGGCAAATATTATATCAACCTGTTGTTAAAACAGGGAGTATATGATTACGAATATGTTTGGGTTGACAGAGGTACCCAAAAAGCCAGCGATGTGCTGATGGAAGGCAGCCACTTTGAAACCGAGAACGACTACCAAATGCTGATATACTACCGCCCGCCAACCGCCCGCTGGGACGAACTGGTAGGCTTTAGTGAGCTGAACACGGTGAAGAAATAATTTGCAGGATATTATATTTTTTAATAATATCCTGTAAATTAGGATTATGATCACATCAAAAAAAATTACCCGCACAACTGTTATCGGTTTTGCATTTTTGGCCTATCATTTTGCTAAGGATATTGTAAAAATAGGTATCAAAGAAGGTAAAGCCACCCACGCCCTGATAGCAAAAAAATAATCTGTTTTCTCCCCGCGCGTCATTGCTGTAAAAGTTTGTCATTTCGATGAGCAGAGGTGGGATCGGCGATAGAGCGAAGAGAAATCTTATACAATAGATAGGACGAAATGTTGCAGAAGATTTCTCCTCGTTCCTCGTTCGAAATGACAACCTTTTTATTTCTTCCCAACACCTGAGGGTTGGAGCCAAGCGACTGCGAGAGAACTTTGGATAAAAGCTGTTTTAACTCCCTCTCCAAAGGAGAGGGTTGGGGTGAGGTCAAAATGCTTATCTTTGCATAAAAATTAACCCCAATGAAAGGAAAAGCGCCCCAGGAATCATACACCATCATGAACGAGCTGGTATTACCTAATGATACCAACACTTTAAATAACCTGATGGGAGGGCGTTTGCTGCACTGGATGGATATTGCCGCGGCTATATCGGCGCAAAAACATTGTAACCGTATTGTGGTAACTGCTTCTGTTGATAACGTATCGTTCCAGTCGCCAATAAAACTGGGCGATGTAATCAGTATTGAAGCTAAGGTAACGCGTGCCTTTACTACTTCGGTTGAGGTAAGGATGGATGTTTGGGCGCAAAATATTCCATCGGGTACTAAAGTAAAAAGCAATGAGGCCTATTATACTTTTGTAGCCCTGGATAACGACGGACAGAAAACAGCTGTTCCGGAATTATTACCCGAAACGGATGAAGAAATAGCGCTTTTTGAGGGTGCGCTGCGCCGTCGCCAGCTGCGTTTAATTCTGGGTGGCAAAATGAAACCCAATGATGCTACCGAGCTAAAAGCCCTTTTCTTTGGCGACCAACTTCCGCTAAACCTGCGCGATTAACCGGTGTCGTAACAAAAAAACATCTTTATGGTCTAAAGGTTATGATACGGTGTATCAGCTAATAAATATAGCCATGAGATACTTTCTTTGCTTTTTACTGCCTCCCCTGGCCATCCTATCAACCGGCAGGATAGGGGCATTCATATTAAATATTTTTTTAACCCTGTTTTTTTGGATACCAGGCGTTATACATTCTATACTGGTAACCAATGATTACTATGAGGCTAAAAGGCACCGCCAGCTGATGAGGGCAACCCGTAGAGCAAGATGGTAACGGATATGGATACAGAAAATATCCCATTCAGAACCATTAATTGGGACAATGTTCCTAAAACAGTCCACGCCGGCGAAACCGGAACTGCTTACTGGCAAACCATGCAGTTTAAAGGCTTACGAGTAAGGGTTGTTGAATATACCAAAGGCTACCTGGCCGACCACTGGTGCCAAAAGGGGCACATTGTATACTGCCTTGAAGGCGATTTTACAACCGAGCTGCAAAGCGGCGAAAGTTTCATCCTGACCAAAGGCATGAGCTATATCGTATCTGACGATCTGAGCTCGCACCGTTCCATCACCCAAAATGGCGTAAAGCTGCTGATTATTGATGGTGATTTTTTAAAGGTTGTCTGAACCGGAATTTATAGGATTTTTCACGAATTAATTTTTTATTGGTGTTCAAGAGGGCTTCGCCGTTAAGGGATTGTCATGATTTCTGAAAAAGAAAATCCGGGTAATCCTTTAATCCTAAAAATCATGGTTCAGACAAACTAATCATGGCAATCCTTTAAATCCGTTTAATCCCGGTTCAGACAAAATCATCAGCAATCATCTAAATCAACGGTCAAAATTCACCATATTTGCTCCGGTTATGACGCAAAAAGGTAAGCTTTTAATTATTGACGACGAAGAACGGCTACGCAATCTGCTGGCCCGTATCCTGCAATTGGAGGGTCATGAGGTATTTACTGCCGCTAATGGCAAAGAGGGGCTGCGTAAATTACAGCAGGAAAACATTCATGTGGTACTGAGCGATGTAAAGCTACCCGATACTGATGGTATCACCCTTTCAGAAACTATTAAAAAAACTTATCCTGCTACCGAAATCATTGTACTCACCGCTTATGGCACCATTAATGATGGGGTAAAGGCCATCAAAGCAGGTGCCTTTGATTACATAACCAAGGGCGATGATAACGAAAAGATCATTCCCCTGGTAAGCAAGGCCATGGACAAAGCGTTGCTACAGCAAACCGTAATTGAACTGCAAAGTAAGCTGAATGATAAATTTGGTTTCGACAGGCTGATCGGTAAATCAAACGCCATTAGTGATGTGATTAAGCTAGCCCAAAAGGTAGCCTTAACCGATACCACCGTTTTATTGTTGGGCGAAACCGGTACAGGCAAGGAAATTTTTGCCGAGGCCATTCACCAGGCCAGTAACCGCAATACCAAATCATTCGTGGCGGTAAACTGCAGCGCTTTTACCAAGGAACTTTTAGAAAGTGAATTATTTGGTCATAAGGCAGGCTCCTTTACCGGTGCGGTAAAGGATAAGAAGGGCTTGTTTGAAGAGGCCAGCGGCGGCACCATATTTTTAGATGAAATTGGCGAGCTTGACCATGACCTGCAGGCCAAGCTGCTTCGGGTGCTGGAATCACAGCAGTTCCTGAAAATTGGCGATACCAAGCTTACCCAGGTTAATGTGCGTATACTGGCTGCCACCAATCGCAATCTGCAAACAGAAATAGCCGACGGCCATTTCCGGTCCGACCTGTTTTACCGTTTATCAGTTTTCCAGATCACCTTGCCTGCATTGCGTGAGCGTAAAAAAGACATCAAGTTGCTGGCCGAGCATTTTATGCATCATTTTGCCCTGAAGGTTAATAAACAAATAACTGCCATCAGCGGCGAGTTTGTTGACAAACTGGAAGCCTATCAATGGCCAGGAAACATCCGCGAACTGAAAAATATTATTGAACGTGCCGTAATATTGGCTGATACCAATGTTCTGGACGAAACTTTGTTGCCTTATGAAATTCAGCAGCAACAGGTAAAAGCAGGCAGTCCCTTATCTGCGTTTGATCTTTCATCTGTCGAAAAACTGCATATACAACGCGTACTGAACCATACCCGCGGCAATCGCGCCGAAGCTGCCCATCTGTTGAATATTGGTGTGGCAACGCTTTATCGTAAATTAAAGGAATACGGGCTGGAGTAACGCACTTCGTTTGATAAAAGACAAATTATTCTCCGCGCGTCATTGCGAGGTACGAAGCAATCCCTATGCTATACAGAGCGAATAACTAAGTGATGACTTACATAATTGACCTGCCTGTGTAGGGATTGCTTCGTACCTCGCAATTGACGATGGGGGAGCTACACTCAGAGTGAACTTGTTCAATAGATAACATATTTGCTTATTAATACAAAATGGTCCTTTATTCATCATTTAAATTGCTGAAGCCATATTTTAAGCCTTAATTTATGGCCGTATTATTAATACAGTAGTTACGCAAATAGTTCCAGACCCTGCCTTATCATGAAATCAAAAATTAAAATCGTCCTTGTACTGCTAGCAGGGTTGGTATTGTTTTATACAGCTTGCAAACAAGAATACACGCCCGGACCAAAACCAGTGCCGGTACCAGTACCTGTACCTGTTGTTGATACCATAAGCATTGCAATTAATCAGATAACCAAAAACTTAATGCAAACACTATCCGGAACTTACGGCGGTGTTAATATAAACAAGGGATTAATTTTACCAGATTATACAACCAGGAACAATTCAAAGGTAACTTTAAAGAGTTTAATTGAGCTTTGTACCTTTGGCCCTGATACGTTACTGAATTATAGTACCAATGTTGGCGATTCCATTAAATCGCAAACCAGAGGGGTTGCTAAATTTTATTTTAGTTGCGATACGGTAAAAGCTCCAAGGGTTAATGGGTATGCTGTTTTTTCGGTTTTAAATGGTTATAGTGCATATGACTCCTTGTCAACAATAGGATTGGCACCTAAAGGAGCATTTGATTATGAAATAAAGGCTTTTTATACGGCGAAGGCTGTTGTTACTAAGGATGTACCACTCACTATAAACGGAAGCACCAATAGCCTTATCTCCTTTAGCGGAGGGATACAATCATTTGTTGATACCTCTGCAACTAAAAAAACGGCAACGTCATCATCAGTTCATGCTTATTATACTTTAACCGATGTAATTGTTGACATCTCAAAAAAAGGAGACATGACGGGCGGATCGCTTACATTTTCGGTTATTGGCGAGGGTAATAATGTCAAATGGTATTATCCGGGTACCATAAATTTTTTAGGCAACCATAAAGCTAATATCATCATCAGGAATAAAACCTATAACACGGATTTGCTTACGGGTAAGGTAACTACAAATTAATATTTATAGATATCAGCATCAGTAAACCATTACACTTATAAAGCTGCAATAATTTTTCTTGCTTGTAACGTAAGCAGTATATCATCAGTCTTATTTCAAAATAAAGATACACCACTGATGAAGATATATAAGACTGTAGCACTCTTACTCTTATTGATCAATTGCCTTCCGGCAAATATCATGGCTCAGCAAGCCAAAGTTGCAAAGCTCAGGGCCTATATACATCGCTCCAATCAACTGGGGCTTTTTAACGGGAACATTTTGGTTGCCGATAATAATCAGGTGATCTATACTGATGCCATTGGCTACGCGGATGCTTCAAAACAAACACCATTAACAACAAAATATCGTTTTCACATAGGCTCCATTGCCAAGGAATTTGATGCGGTGGGTATCATGATGATGCAGGAACGGGGCAAGTTAAGCCTTGATGATAAGGTTTCTAAGTTTTATCCCGAATTACCATCATGGGCCCAGCAGATCAGTGTTAAAAATTTGTTGCAATATACCAGCGGATTGCCCGATGTAAAATGGAAAACTGTGCACAGCGATGCCGATAACTGGAAGGATCTGCAGGCGCTGCAAAAACTCAACACAGAACCGGGCACCGTTTACGCTTACAATAACAACAACGTTTTTTTACGAAGAAGGATCATTGAAAAAATAACCGGAATATCGTTTAGTGAATTTGTACAGCAGGAAATATTAAAATCCGTCGGTATTAATGATGCTATCATTGATCCAACAAATAATGACCCGTTGATAGCCAAATCATTTAATGATGATTTTAAACAAGATGACCTGACAGTACCTATCTCTGGCTGGACCTGCTTTAACCTTGACGACTTTTATAAATGGGCTCAATGTATTACCCGCTTTTGTAATATAAACCCGGCATCAACCTTAGCAATTATGACACCTGTGGGGCCTGGCAAGCAATGTGGCTTAGGAGGGGGTAGCATGAAGGATGGTAAAGTGATTACGCATGTACACGACGGCTCGGCCCTAAATTATCAGGCCTTATTGGCAACTGATGCTACCAAGGGCCGAAACGTTATTGTGCTAACCAGCCAAAAGCAGGGCAATGTGTATGAATTGAATAGCGCCATACAAGCCATTTTAGATGGCAAACCTTATCCACAGCCCCGCAAATCAATTTTAAAGGATTACCAGGAGCAATTGGACAGCCTGAGCGGCGTACAGGCTTTATCCTTCTACAATACCTTAAAAGCTAAAAGCCCTCGTGATTATGGTTTTGATAGTGAATTTACGCTCAATGAGATCGGCTATTTCTTTTTAGGTCAAAACCAGGTTGCCGACGCTATTACTGTGTTTGAATATAATACCAAACTTTTCCCGGTATCAGGTAATGTATATGATAGCCTGGGCGAAGCTTATTTGAAGCAAGGAGATAAGAAAAACGCTTTATTGAACTATAAAAAGTCGGTGCAATATGATCCGGCAAATCAGTCGGCAAAAAGCATCATTGCCGGTTTAGAGCAATAGCTTATCGTCCCCTCTTTTCTTTAATTTAAATATCAACAATATACATTCCCACTTTGATAACGGCCTATCATTTTGATAGGCCGTTATTCATCATAAAACTTCATAGTAACTTTAATGAACTAAGTAAACAGCTGTAGAACAGTATTTTACTTGTATATTGTATTTATTGGCACATACTTGGTAAAGGACTCTTTAAATATTAAATACTATGGATGTTTTACAAGTTGTTATTTACGTGGCGGTCTTCATAGCCATCTTCTGGATCTTTTTTAAATCAGTTAATTACTTCGAAAAAATCTAATCACCATGATCGCATTATTCATTGTGGCCATTGCCGTGTTTATATACATGGTGTATGTACTGCTTAAACCCGAAAAATTTTAATTATTAAAACCATGAACACTGAAATTTCAGGTGTAATATTTACCTACCTGCTCACGCTTGCATTGGCTATCCCATTAGGCCGTTACATCGCCCGCGTTTTTAAAGGCGAAAAAACATGGCTTGATTTTATGGCCCCATTGGAACGTTTCATTTTCCGTTTCAGCGGCATCGACACTAAAAAAGAAATGAACTGGAAACAGCATTTATTTGCCCTGCTTACTATTAATAGTGTATGGCTTATATATGCATTTGTTTGTTTAATGGCCCAGGGCCATCTGCCGCTTAACCCGGATGCAAACCCGGGCCAGTCGCCTGATACTGCATTTAATACAGCCATTAGCTTTTTGGTGAACTGTAACCTGCAGCACTACTCGGGCGAAAGCGGCGCCACTTATTTTACACAGCATTTTGTGTTTATGTTCCTGCACTTTGTTTCGGCTGCCACAGGTATTGCCGCGCTTATTGTAGTGTTCAGGGCATTAAAAGATAAGATAACCGATAAACTGGGTAACTTTTGGGATTACTTTGTAAAATCAATCACCCGTATATTACTGCCTATTTCTTTTGTAATAGCTGTGATTTTTGCTTTTAACGGCATGACTACCAGCTACGCAGGTAAAGATACTTTTATCAGTATGCAAGGCGATACCGTTCACGTATCGCGTGGTCCGGTTGCTGCCTTAGTAGCTATCAAGCATTTAGGTACCAATGGTGGCGGTTGGTTTGGCGCTAACTCTGCCCATCCTATTGAAAACCCCAACTATTTAACCAACACTACCGAACTGGTAGCACAATGTTTAATACCTATAGCCCTGGTATTTGCTTTAGGTTTTTATCTCAATAAAAAGAAATTCTCCTATGTGATATTCGGGGTAATGACCGTGGGTATGCTCATGTTCATGATCCCAACCATAAATGCCGAACTGCATGGTAACCCTGCAATTGCCAAAATGGGTGTCATTCAGCCAACCGGCGCTATGGAAGGTAAGGAAGTGCGATTTGGTCCGGCTAACTCTGCCTACTGGAGCGTTATGACTACCATTATATCTACAGGCTCCGTAAACTCCATGCATGATAGCGCTATGCCGATGTCGGGTACTATGATGTTGATGGGTATGATGGTGAACTGCTTTTACGGTGGTTGCGGCGTAGGTATCCTCAACTTTTATATATTCATCATCATCGCGGTATTTATATCCGGGTTGATGGTTGGGCGAACACCAGAATTTTTTGGCCGTAAGATAGAAGCCCGCGAAATGAAGATCGCATCACTGATAGCCTTGCTTCACCCTTTTATTATCCTGGTTGGTGCAGCTATTTCATCCTATGTAATTGTACACATGCCAGGTGCCGATTGGGCTGTTAAACCATCAACCTGGTTAAATAACCCGGGCAACCACGGTTTTGCCGAAATGCTGTATGAATACACTTCATCAGCTGCCAACAACGGTTCGGGCTTCGAAGGTTTGGGCGATGGTAATATTTTCTGGAACGTTACCACCGGTATCGTAATGGTACTGGGCAGGTTCCTGCCAATTATTGGTCCGCTGGCTATTGCTGGTTTATTGGCCAATAAAAAATTCATTCCAGAATCGGCCGGTACTTTAAAGAGCGATACCTCAACCTTTGGGATAATGATCTTTGCGGTGATCATGATCATTGCTGCACTATCATTCTTCCCTGCACTGGCGCTGGGCCCTATTGCCGAACATTTTTCATTAAAATAATCATATAGAATTCATCATGAAATCTAACCAAAATACATTATTCCAGGGCGACCAGATGACAGAGGCTTTAAAGCAATCTTTCATCAAACTAAACCCACGCATCCTGTTCCGTAACCCTGTTATGTTTACGGTGGAGATAGGAACGTTTGTGATGCTTATTGTAAGCATCTACTCTTTTGCCAATAAAAGTCAGGGTAGCTTTGCTTATAACTTTACCGTATTCATCGTTTTATTATTAACCGTGCTGTTTGCTAACTTTGCCGAGGCCATTGCCGAAGCACGCGGCAAGGCACAAGCCGAAAGCCTGCGCAAAACCCGCGAGGAAACACCTGCCCGTTTGCTGGTAAATGGCAAGGAAGAACGGGTAATGTCGTCACAACTTAAAAAAGGCGACGTATTTATCTGCGAAACTGGTGATAACATCCCTACAGATGGCGAGATCATTGAAGGTATTGCTACCATTGATGAATCGGCCATTACGGGTGAATCGGCTCCGGTTATCCGTGAATCAGGTGGTGATAAATCATCTGTGACCGGTGGTACCAAAGTACTGTCTGACAGGATCAAGGTGATGGTAACCACCCAGCCCGGCGAAAGCTTCCTGGATAAAATGATTGCTTTGGTTGAAGGTGCATCGCGCCAGAAAACGCCAAACGAAATAGCCTTAACCATTCTGCTTGCAGGTTTTACCCTCATCTTCGTGATTGTGTGCGTTACCCTGAAACCCTTTGGCGATTATGCAAATACCCCTATAACTATAGCCGCTTTTATTTCCTTATTTGTGTGCTTAATACCAACCACTATTGGCGGCCTTTTATCGGCTATCGGTATCGCTGGGATGGACAGGGCATTGCGTGCTAACGTGATCACCAAATCAGGTAAAGCGGTGGAAACTGCAGGTGACCTGGACACTTTACTGTTAGATAAAACAGGTACTATTACGATAGGTAACCGGAAGGCAACCAACTTTTATCCGGCTAACGGAATAAAACAGGAGGATTTTGTTACCACTTGTGTTTTAAGTTCACTGGCTGATGAAACCCCCGAAGGTAAATCAATTGTGGAACTGGCCGGAGAGGATAAAACAGTACCATCTGTTAAAGCCCCAAAAGATTCGGTATTTATCAAATTCACTGCCGAAACCCGTTCAAGTGGTTTGGATACCCCCGATGGTTTACGCATCCGTAAAGGTGCTTTTGATTCTATCCGCAACATAGCGCTTAAAGCGGGGCATTCATTCCCTACAGAGGTAGAGGATAATGTTAAAAAGATCTCATCAAATGGTGGTACACCGCTGGTGGTATCTCAAAATGAGCAGATCCTGGGTGTGATAGAATTGCAGGATATTATTAAACCCGGTATTGCAGAACGTTTTGAGCGCTTGCGCAAAATGGGTGTTAAAACTGTAATGGTAACCGGAGATAATCCGCTAACGGCCAAATTTATTGCCGAAAAGGCAGGCGTTGACGATTTTATTGCTGAGGCTAAGCCTGAGGATAAAATGAACTACATCAAGGCAGAACAACAGGGCGGTAAACTGGTAGCCATGATGGGCGACGGTACAAATGATGCCCCCGCACTGGCCCAGGCCGATGTTGGTGTGGCCATGAACAGTGGTACCCAGGCAGCCAAAGAAGCCGGTAACATGGTGGATCTGGATAACGACCCTACCAAGCTGATCGAGATTGTGGAGATAGGTAAACAGCTGTTGATGACCCGTGGTACACTAACCACTTTCTCTATCGCCAATGATGTGGCTAAGTATTTTGCCATCGTTCCGGCTTTGTTCATGGTATCAATACCCTCATTAAGGGCATTAAACATCATGGATCTGCACAGTCCGGAATCGGCCATATTATCGGCGGTGATCTTTAACGCGATTATTATTCCGATGTTGATACCGCTGGCATTAAGAGGTGTGGAATATAAACCGATTGGTGCAAGCGCGTTATTACGCCGTAACCTGTTGATATACGGATTAGGCGGTGTACTGATCCCCTTTATTGGTATAAAACTGATTGACCTAGCAGTGGGGGTGTTCTTATAGATATGAGAAGTGAGATTTGAGACAAAAAATCAATGTTTCAGCAATCCTGCTTCTAATCACCAATTCAATAATTCACTAATTCAATAATTAATAAAATGAAAACATATTTGTTGCCCTCATTAAAGTTAACGCTCATATTGATCGTAATAACTGCAGGCATATATCCCTTAGTCATTGCTGGCATAGGTAAATTAACTCCCGGTCATGGCGATGGTGAAACCGTTTCGTACAAAGGCCGTGTAGTTGGCTATGCGCTCGAAGGTCAAAAATTTACTAAAGACGAGTACTTCTGGTCACGCCCATCAGCGGTTGATTATAATGCAGCCGGTTCAGGTGGTTCAAACAAAGGTCCGTCAAACCCTGATTACCTGAAACAGGTAGAAGGCCGTATCCAGGATTTCTTAAAACATAACCCTGGTGTAACCCGCGAGCAGATCCCTGCCGAACTGGTTACCGCGTCAGGTAGTGGTTTGGATCCTGATCTTTCGCCAGCAGGTGCACAGGTACAGGTAGCCCGTATAGCTAAAGTGCGCGGTTTATCAGCCGATCAATTAACCAAACTGGTTGACGAGCATACCGAAAAACCTTTGCTGGGTGTATTTGGCCCGGCCAAAGTAAATGTGCTAAAACTGAATGTAGCCTTAGATGAGCTAAAAAAATAAGCCGGGACTGTGCAATCCTTCTCTCGGGAGGGGGGTAGGGTGTGTTCTTTTAAAACTAGAAGAACACACCCCCGCCACTGCACAAAACCAACGCCCCCTCTCAATAGAGGAGCCAATAAACCAGATAAACAAAATTAAAGAAATAGCGTGGCCTGTGCGGTTCCCCTCTTGAGAGGGGTGGAGGGGTGTGTTTTCTTAAAACTAAGGAAAATGCATTCCAATCACCGCGCAAACCAACGCGCCCGCTCTCAAGAGGGGATTTAAAAATAACCTAATCAGAACAATGAAGATTTTTATACTTATACCTGCAATTTTATTAATAACAACCCTGATGGTAAAAGCACAGGACAGTACCAAAGTGGCGGGCGATCCGCCGTTGGTGATAACCGGCTCAGTAGATGCATATTATAAATATGACTTTGCCCATAAGCCAACCAATATCCCTACCAGCTTTGCAACAGATAATAACTCCATATCAATAGGTATGATAGATCTGGGATTGAAGAAAAAAGTAGGAAAAGCTGCATTTGTAGGCGAGCTATCCTTTGGTCCGAGAGGGCAGGGGCAATCTATACCCAATGCCGGCGACAATGGCGATTCGTTTCACATTCAAAATTTATACATGT
>JAUCSE010000127.1 GCA_030445275.1 Mucilaginibacter sp. | reverse complement strand
GCCAATCAATGCATCAGGCGGTAATTGCTGTGCTTTGTGTGCATCTATCCTCTGACCTTTGTGTACCACTATAGGCGGTAGTGACTTCCCCTCTGCGTTGGCGATGAATAATAAGCTCGTGTGTTCTCTATATCCCCTGCCTCTCGTCTGTGCTCTCTTGTTATTTTTCGGTGCTAATATCTTTGTCCTTCTTCCACTATCCCCATCTAATCCAGTCTCATCACCAGCGTATATCCTAGATGGGTCATAATCAGCATATGCCTTCAGCAGGTCATAGTAGTGTGCTATGGAGTGCTCATCACGCTGTGCATCAATCCTCTTTCGCTCTACAGAATCAGAAAGTCGCTCAGATAAATGAGGATGACGAAGACGGAAGTTGGAATACCAGCCACGCAGCGATCCTACACAGATTTACACATATACACACACCAATGAGTGCGATCGTGAGTGTGGTGCTGTCCTAGATGATGATCTACATGTAAGCTTGTGACATGTGTGCAACCTTCCCATTCAATGCCTCGTTGTGATTGGATGATCTCTCTAGCTTTCTCCTTGATAGTTTCATCATCTACTCCTCGATATATGCTGGCTGCATCTTCTATCCACTGTACAAGCATTTCTTCTTCCAACATGGTGAGTGCTGTGTGCCGTGTCTGTGTGATCACACTACTCTCATACTCCTGTATCCATGCACTGATATCTACCTCTGATGCGGTGACTGCATTAGGTAACAACTGCATCATGGCAGCATAATACCGATGAAGAGAAGTAACAGACACAGGTGCTTTCTCAGTACTGGCTGATGCCGCAGCATCTCTCATAGGACAGCCCTGAGCACGTAGTAACAATGCTCTGACCATTTGTCCTAGTCCCCAGTGACGATGGGGCTGCTGTCGAGGGGAATGAGATGCTACGGCACGCGTTCTCATGATAGATGACATCGAGGAAGAAGGAGACAGATGAATGGATAGTAGCTGGTGCAACACGATGCTGTGTTCCAACTTGAATTCTGTTCCAAGGGGGCCGGTCGGGAAGCTGGGAGGGGGTCAAAAATCCCCTCACATTATCTGCCTTTATTGTTGTATATCTCTATGAATAGTTATCGTTGTATTTACCTACCTGCTAAGGGTAGTCTATCTACACGTATAGGATGTGTTTCTAAAGTCAGATTGACAAGAGCACATACAGCACGTACAACTTTATTGATAAATGTGTAATCACTATACTCCTGCTGCCAGATATATCTGATGACATGCCACTGCTTGACCCTGCTGTTGATGTTCTCAATGGCTGCTCTCTCACTCTGTAACTCATGTGTCCTTGCCTTCTCATCCTGTAGCATTGCTACCTCTCTACTCACCTTCCTCTTCTTTCTAGCAGGTGTAATGATACCTAACTGTCCTATATAGCCTTTATCACCAATTGCTTTAGTCTCGTTGTTCATCTGTTGTAGGATACCTGATTGACGAACAAGCTTCATATCATGAACAGCACCATTGACTACTTTAGAGACATTCACTATTCTGTGCCTCAAGTCACAGTCAATCTCTACTTTGAGCGCTGCTTTAGTGGGACTCTTCTTATGATAATACTTGCCTCTTTTCTCTGCTGCAGGAAGAGGAATGAAGGTGGAATCAATGATCAGCTTCACATTCTGTAATGATGATCTCCTAGAGGATGGAGCAGAAGGCTGTATAGGTTGGATTAATAACGGAACCAGATGAGAATCCAAGATGTCAATCACATGATATACTGCGCTCTGTATAGTGCTTCTAGCAAAGGAATGATAATGAGCTGCTAATGAATGGAAAGAAGGAGTCTGTCGAAGCCAATGCAGGGTGATAGCGAGCATGTTGTGTGTACTCATGTGACAGGTCTTACCTTTACCTGCATGCATATGTAGCCTCTTCTCTACTAACTGATGCTCACAAATAGTATAGACATAATCGAACATGCTTCGAGAGAGACCAGTCGCATCAGCTAATGCTGGAGCATTCCGAGCCCAACTACTCCACGGTAGTTGCTCCTTCTCTAGGACACTGGAATAAGCACAGACAGCTTAGATGAGCACAAGACTGCTAGCTGCTACTAATATCAGTATGTCAATGATGCTGTACTGATTGATGACCTTCATCATGCTGCATAATGTTTGAGATCCGATTCTCTTTGTCAGCTTCCTTTTGCACATTGATTGCTTGTTGACGATCTGGAGAACAGTGTACGCATCTTTTCTTGTGTCTCCAGAGGTTCTTATACAAGCCTGTGCTATCTGATGCCTCACAAGTCCACCTGCACATCTGATGACAAGAAGGACAGGTTTCATGCCCTCTATCGAATGAGATGTTACATTCAGAACAACTCCACTCTAGAGGCATGATAGGTGAGTGCTGCTGATGCTCTGTATTGAATATGGAGGCTGTAGCTCTCGATGTGATGAAGAATGAGAATGATATGTCCAACACAAGCAGATAATGTGAGGGGATTTTTGACCCCCTCCCAGCTTCCCGACCGGCCCCCTAGTACTTCTTAAAGGTAATAGATAGTTACCGGTTAGCACTTGGGCACTTGGGGCAAAAGTCCATGATAGAAACAAAAATCCATCATGCCATC
>JAUCSE010000126.1 GCA_030445275.1 Mucilaginibacter sp. | reverse complement strand
CGGCCTTCTAAACCGGTACCTACAATTGGCGCTTCCGGACGTAACAATGGTACGGCCTGGCGTTGCATGTTCGATCCCATCAATGCACGGTTAGCATCATCGTGCTCCAGGAACGGAATTAATGATGCCGCGATCGAAGTGATCTGGTTTGGAGCAATATCCATATAATCAAGCCTTGTAGGCTCAATGATCGGGAAGTCACCTTCGAAACGGGCTTTTACACGTGGTGTGCTAAAGTTACCGCTATCATCGTAGTGTGCATTTGCCTGGCCAATAGTTTTACCGTCTTCATCTTCTGCAGATAAGTAAACAACCGGCTCCTGCACCATTACTTTGCCTTCAACAACACGTTTGTATGGTGTTTCGATAAAACCAAGATTATTGATCTTAGCGTGGATACATAATGAGGAGATCAAACCAATGTTCGGTCCTTCCGGAGTTTCGATAGTACACAACCTACCGTAGTGGGTATAGTGAACGTCACGAACCTCGAAGCCTGCACGCTCACGCGACAGACCACCGGGCCCAAGGGCTGACAGACGACGCTTGTGCGTGATCTCTGCCAGTGGATTGGTTTGGTCCATAAACTGTGATAACTGGTTTGTTCCGAAGAACGAGTTGATCACAGATGATAATGTACGTGCGTTGATCAGATCAGTTGGCGTAAATACCTCGTTATCGCGAATGTTCATACGCTCACGGATGGTACGAGCCATACGAGCCAAACCAACACCAAATTGTGCGTAAAGTTGTTCACCAACTGTACGAACACGGCGATTTGACAAGTGATCGATATCATCAACCTCAGCCTTAGAGTTGATCAACTTGATTAGGTATTTAACAATGGCGATGATATCATCTTTAGTTAAAACCTTAACCTCGTTAGGCGTGGTTAACTTTAATTTACGGTTAATGCGGTACCTGCCCACATCACCTAAATCGTACCTCTTATCAGAGAAGAATAAACGATCGATGATACCACGAGCTGTTTCTTCATCAGGTGGTTCGGCGTTACGTAATTGACGGTAGATATGCTCAACCGCTTCTTTCTCGGAGTTTGAAGTATCCTTTTGTAAAGTGTTATATATAATAGTATAATCACCGCTGGTGGCAGCATCTTCCTTATTAAGGATGATGGTTTTTACACCTGCATCAATGATCATATCAATATGGTCGTCTTCTAAAACGGTTTCGCGCTCAAGGATGATCTCGTTCCTGTCGATGGAAACTACCTCACCGGTGTCTTCATCAACAATATCTTCCACCCATTTTTTAAGCACCCTTGCAGCAAGCTTACGGCCAATAAATTTCTTTAAGCCTGACTTGCTAACTTTTACTTCGTCGGCCAGTTCAAATAATTCCAAAATGTCTTTATCTGAATCGTAACCAATTGCACGAAGCAAGGTAGTAACCGGGAATTTTTTCTTACGGTCGATGTAAGCATACATCACGTTATTAACGTCGGTAGCAAACTCGATCCATGAGCCTTTAAAAGGAATAACACGGGCAGAGTACAATTTGGTACCATTGGTGTGGCGGCTTTGACCAAAGAATACACCGGGTGAACGGTGAAGCTGTGATACAATTACACGCTCGGCACCGTTGATAACAAAGGTTCCTTTAGGTGTCATATAAGGGATAGTTCCCAAATACACATCCTGAACTATTGTTTCAAAATCTTCGTGTTCTTCATCATTACATGATAAGCGAAGTTTTGCCTTTAAAGGTACGCTGTGTGTTAGTCCACGCTCAATACATTCTTGAATATCGTATCGTGGCGGATCAATAAAGTAATCAAGAAACTCTAAAACAAAGATGTTTCTTGAATCTGATATAGGAAAGTTTTCGGCAAACACCTTAAATAAACCTTCTTTATGACGGTTATCTGAAGTAGTTTGTAATTGAAAAAATTCCTGGAAAGACTGTAACTGTACATCCAAAAAGTCAGGGTATTCCAAAACTTTTCTGGCGGTTGCAAAGTTTACTCTTTGATTAATTTTGTTTGCCAAGGGATTATAATTTTAGTTTATTAATAAACTGTATATAGACATGAGAACTTAGATTGTGAGATGAGAGAATAAAAGAAGATCAATTTTAGTGCCCGAATATATGTACTGACACATTGTCTCAAATCTCTTACCTAATACCTCAAATCTATAAGGCAATATAAACGACAATAGACCCCGACCAAAACTGGTCGGAGTCGTATGTTATTGGGCTTTTATTGAGTTAAATTATTTAACTTCAACAACAGCTCCTGCTTCTTCTAATTGTTTTTTCAAGCTTTCAGCTTCTTCTTTAGTTACACCAGTTTTAACTTCTTTAGGTGCACCATCAACTAAGTCTTTAGCTTCTTTCAAACCTAAACCAGTTAGGTCTTTTACTAATTTAACAACTGCAAGTTTAGCACCACCAGCTTCTTTCAATATTACATCGAATGCTGTTTGTACTGCTGCTTCAGCTGGGGCATCGCCACCACCTGCTGGAGCTGCTACTGCAACTGCTGCTGCTGCCGGCTCAATGCCGTACTCGTCTTTCAAGATCTGAGCTAATTCGTTAACTTCTTTTACTGTTAAGTTTACCAATTGTTCAGCAAACGCTTTTAAATCTGCCATTACTATAAATTTTTAATGTTAAATACTTTGTTTGTTTAAATTCAATCTTAAGGTGATTGATTAACCTCTTTCTTGTAATGTTTTAACTAAACCGGCTATGATGTTACCGCCCGATTGAAGAGCAGAAATAACATTTTTAGCAGGCGATTGCAATAAGCCAA
>JAUCSE010000071.1 GCA_030445275.1 Mucilaginibacter sp. | reverse complement strand
AGGCTAAAGGCTAAAGGCTAAAGGCTAAAGGCTAAAGGCTAAAGGCTAAAGGCTAAAGGCTAAAGGCTAAAGGCTAAAGGCTAAAGGCTAAAGGCTAAAGGCTAAAGGCTAAAACAACAAAAGCGGGCATGCCCGCTTTTGTTGTTTTAGCCTTATCTACCTTCCAAATTATTTCGGTATTGCTTTAGCGCTCTTAATATTGACCGGGCAACTGCATTTTGACCCTCACTTGAATTTAAGTAATCCTCATCAGCCGGATTATTGATAAACCCTGTTTCAACCAATACAGCCGGCATACCACTTTGCGCAAGCACCAGTACCCCCTGCTCTTTTACACCAAGGCTGTGGCGGCCATCCGTTTTTTTAAATTCACGATTTACCAAATCGCCAAACTGGATGCTTTGTTTGCGGTATTTTTGCTGAAAAGCATTAAGCACAATGGTATTTACAACGGCATCAGTCCCATAACCATTATATTTATCTTTATAATCCTTTTCAATATAGATGGAAGCATTTTCGCGCAGGGCCTCACGTTGTTCTTCACTGCGATGAAAACCATATACAAGTAGTAAAGATCCCCGTTCAGTGCTTTTACGCTGCGGTGATGAATTGCAATGTATAGAAATGAACAGATTGCCTTTATTATCATTGGCTATATCTGTACGCTTATGCAGCTCAATAAAAACATCGGTACTACGGGTCATCACTACCTTAATGCCACTCATTTCATCATTTATTAAGTCGCGCAGCTTTTTGGCAATACTAAGCGCTACATTTTTTTCTTTAGAATAAGCTCCGTGTGCACCTGGGTCTTTACCACCATGCCCGGCATCAATAATTACTGTTTTAAATTTAAAACTACTGGCAATAGTTGTACCTGCAACATCCTGCTGTGCAAAAGAAATACCGGCATTAAACAGGCTGATAATAAAAAAAAGAAAGGCGACTATATGATTACTTTTTAAACAAGTGACTGGCATGAAAAAATAAGGTTGATACTGGTATTAAAAACAGGCTACCAAAAATATATTTATCTGTGATATTGTTTTATGTATATAGCTTTAATTAATATTGCAAAGGTAATATTAGTTAGCATGTTAGCATGCGTGTTTACCTATAAATTATATATTAGCTTTTAATTTCATCAATAATTCTTAATTTTTATGTCAATCCTGAAATCATTGTTCTTATTGTTTATGGGTATAATTTTGGTACAGGCCGGCAATTGCCAGCAGAAAACCATTCCCTACGGCAATAATGCTGCAGTCGGTAAATACTATAATATACGAGGCATAAAGCTATACACCGAGGTTTACGGTGCAGGAAAACCCCTGTTGCTGATACATGGCAACGGCGGCAGCTTGAGCAATTTTTCAAAAACCATACCCTACTTTGCTAAAAAATATAAAGTAATTGCTGTAGATAGCCGCGCACACGGCAAATCGCGCGATGATCGTGATTCACTAAGTTTTGAAATGATGGCTGATGATTTTGCCGGTCTTCTTGATGCTATGCATATCGATTCGGCATATGTTATTGGCTGGAGTGATGGCGGTATAAACGCTATTGAACTGGCTATGCGCCATCCGAATAAGGTGATCAAACTGGCCTCAACCGGTGCCAATTTATGGCCTGATTCTACCGGTATTATTCCATCATACTGGAAACAGGAACAAATTGATTACAATGCTAAAAAGAATACTGTATTTAAAACAGCAAAGGAAAAAAACGATTGGAAGGTCTTTCTGCTCGATTGGTTTCAGCCGAACATTAAACTCACGGCATTAAAAGCAATCAGATGCCCATCGCTTATTATAGCCGGCGATCATGACCTGATCCCTACTGAGCATACCGTACTTATTTCACAAAACATCCCCAAAGCTTATTTGTGGATAGTACCTAACTCAGGCCATCCCACATTGATTGAACACAGGGATGAGTTTAATAAAACGGTAGATAACTTTTTTGAACAACCATTTAATAAGCGATGATTATTACCGTTTTTAGTTTATTAAGTTGAATTTTTAGAGCAATCCCCCACTTACCTTCTTCCCTGAGTCCCGAAAAACAGCAATAGCCGGTTATGACCCTAATAATTAAAACTTATAAATTATAGATCCCAAACCAGCCACTGATGTATAAAATGTACCGGAACTGGTTTTGTACTTTGACTTATTTATTGGTGTAAAAAAATTATAGGTCGACTCCAGGCTTAACCCTATATGGTCAGTAAACGCAAAAATAACACCGAGGCGTGGGGCCACATAAAAATTACTTACATGCTGGCCAGCAAAACCATAATCACCATTATCCAGAATATAAGGTTCAATATTATAGGTATAATATCCTCCCAGGTTTGCGCCACCATAAAGCCTTGCGCCTTCGGCTATGTTTACATTATAAACTATACTTGCATATCCTGAATATACTTTAAACTTACCCAGAATGGCACTCATATTTTCGACTGTAGCTGTGGCATTCTCCGAATTATCAGTAATCTCAACCGCTCCAAATGCATCGTCCTTAGGTTTATAGGCGTGATAACCCGCGTTAAGGCTCAACGTAAAATCGCCCATAAAGCGCATCACTCCAAAATTAAAAGCAACTCCTGGCTTATAAATATCTTTCAGGTAACCAAGCGGGAGATCGTAACCAACACCCAATGAAATAGCATAACCAGATTCAAAATTACTGCCGCCGCTGCTACCACCACCATAGGTTAGGGCCTCATGCGAGCGATGTTGAGCCATAGCTGTGCCAAAAAAACATACAAAAACCCCAATAAATACATTTTTAAAAAAGGGTATATGTTTTTTTGAAAAAGCGTTAAAGAGCGTAACACCCAGATTGTCAGGATTAGGATGATTAAAGTTCATTTCAGTAAAAGTAAAAAAAACTTTATTCATTAACCACATATTAAACAATTTGATATGTGCAACCTTATTTAACCAAACAATTCTAAAAGCAAAAGGCAAGTAAAAAAGCCTGGTTTAAAAAATTAAACCAGGCATAGGGGTATTAAATTGATGCAAATTTATAGTTGGTTTACAATTGGCAAGATAAAGCCTGGTTTAAACCTAAACCAGGCATAGGGGTATTAAATTGATACAAACTTATAGTTGGTTTATAATTGGCTCATGTAAATACATCTCAAACATCAACTTAAATACCTGCAGAAGGCAACTGTTGATTTACGCCTGCCACGTTCACATTATTGACCTTCATTTGTTTTTCGTGGTACCAAATACCTGCCGTGCAAATAATCACACTTAATAATAGAAACCCTTCTACATATATATGGGCTTCAGGTATTCCCTTAATGGGATAGGTAAAAAGCGAAGAAAGATCTGGCAGTAATATGCCAAATAATGGGAAACTCGAAAAGATCCTGAAAATTGCTAATTCTTCCATATCCAACTATTTTAATACGACCAAATTACACCTTTTAGGAATATAATGCAAATTATTTTGCTTAAAAAGTAAAATAATATTCCGAAAAGTTAATAATAATAATCTTATCTTAAATAAATTGCAATTTTCTTAATTTCATAGCTAATTATAGGCTCTGTTTTGCCAAAACAATAAAATCATAAAACGTTTTATCAACCATAAAACAATATAATACCATAAAATAACCATGAACATAAGATTAAAAAGGCATTGCGCTAACCAATTCAAGCATATTATGGCGTATAGCCGGATCATTATTAATAATTTGCTCTAGCTCTGTATCTGATGATACATGCACAATAACAAAATTACAGGGTTGGTTCCAGAAATTACCACTCATTAATACCTTACCATCACCCTTTAGATTTTCGTAATAGTTAATATGCTCTGTAATGTATTGCTGTTGATCATTAATTGCTTCTTTCTCTTCAAAAAGCAGCATTACATGGTGAGGGTTTTTATAGGCTGATGCTGGTATCATAAGTAAAGGTATTTGTATATTGGTTTTAATTTTAACGGACTGCTACACTTGACAGGTAATTTCAGTAAGCAGATTACCGGGAGCATTAAAGTAAAAGCCATAGCTGCCCCTCATACTTCCCGGAGGATGTTCTGTGGCAATACCTCCCGCAACAAGGCGGTTATATAAATCGGTTACCTGTTCACGGCCATCAACAAAAAATCCAATGTGAAATGCATCCGGATAAGTGGTGTTACCATTCCGGTTAAAGCTGCTGGCCATTAGTACCAGGGTAAAATTATCAGTTCCCTGTAAAACCGCCAGTAAGTTATCCCCCTTTGTTTCAATACATTTAAAGTAAAAGTATTGTTCAAAAAATCTGACGCTGGCAGCTACATCAGATACGGACAGGTTAATATGGTTAAGTTTCATAAGTTTAATATTATAATAAATGAACGCTCGTCAACTATTTAGTTAAATTTTTTAAGGTTTAAGGGCTTTTAAAACCAGTTCCAGCGTTTGCATCAGTATTTCATCATTTAGCTTAAAACTGCTGTTTACATGGCTGCTTCCCTGGTTATGATATTTTATCAATTGATACATAGGCGCAAAAGCGATAGACCAGTATACTTCAAAAGGTAATGGGATCAATTGCTTTTTTTTAATTGAACTTTCCATAAATGGTCCTAAAACCGCACCAAATCTATTAGTAAGTACCTTGCTTACCTCATCATAATAATGGGTATACCGCATAATTTCAATAAACTCCATTTCAATGGGGAAATTTATAAAGTAACTCATCCGGTTTTTCCATTGTATTTTAAGGCCGATAGCAAAATCCATCTCAGGCGAAAAATCCTTAAGACTCGACTCAAACATTTTACGGGCTACATCAATACATAACTGTATGATCAAATCTTCCTTATCCTTATAATATATATATATGGTAGCCGGCGATACGCTTGCTGCTCTGGCCAGTTTATTAACCCCAAATCCATCCAGGCCATCTTTCACTATCATTTCAATAGCTTTCTGGCGTATCAACAGTTCTTTATTTTCGTCGCGTGGTCTCATAATTATAATACAAATATAAGTGAGCGTTCATTCATTAACAAATTTATTTTCGGATTTTTCTATGTGGTTCACATTTTTAACAAAATTGAAGGTCTTTATACCAGGCACCTTTTATTCAAATAGTTTGTTCAGCGTCTATTCGTACCAGTTCAATTTGTTTTTAAAATTGATACCCTCAAACAAAACCAATCACAGAAATAAAAAATAAAATAAAACAATCCCCTCCCCTGCTTTGTAGTATCAAAGCATTGGTTTGTTTAAATAGCAATGATATCATGCTTGTTTTAACATTATCACACTAAATGTTAACAGTTATGGAAAAGTTAATAATACTAAGAATGTTCTTTTATTTCCCATTATTTGGGTTGCTCCTGCCAGATGCAGGCATTTTATTATCAAAGAATCAGGGCCATATTCCGTTAGGGCATGTAGCCATTGAAGTTTCCGCGATTCTTTGCATCCTTATTTGCACTGCTGTTATAGCTCGTAATAAGAAACGAAACCAAAACCATACAGATAAAACCAACGAGGCCTCGTACTCTTAGAATAATATTCTTCCGGCTCTATAGTTCACTATACCACTTTAGCAAATACTATTAATTATGGGGTTTTTATACCCCAGTTGATTTCCTTTGATCATCTCAAACAGTCATTTTAGTTAAAATTTCCGTGCTTTTGTTTCCGGTATAGCCTTTGCTACTCTCTATTGGTTTTTACCAGTATTGTTAACTGTTGCTTATAGATGAAATTTTTCTTATTCCTTATCCTTTTCCCTTTATCAGTATTTGCCCAAACAGCAAACACCTATATCCAGAGCGGGAATACCAGGGTTAACGCAAAAAATTATAAAGGCGCTGTACAAGATTTTACACAGGCCATTCAACTTAATGATAAAAATAGTGAAGCTTACTTTTACAGGGCAAATGCTTATGGTAATCTTAAAGACGATAAAGCTGCTATTGATGATTATACCAGCACAATAAACCTTAAGCCCAATTTTGCCACTGCTTATTATTACAAGGCAAATGCCGAAAGCAATATAGGCGATTATCGCAACGCTATTGACGATTTTAACAAAGCGATTGCATTAGAGCCGCAAAATGCCAAAATGTATCATTATCGCGGCAATGCAAAATCAAATATGGAAGATTATACAGGAGCCATTGCCGATTTTACCATGGCTTTAAAGCTTACAGCCAATGATGCCGAACTATATGAACTCAGAGGCCTGGCCAAAAACAATAAAGGTGATTTTGCCGGTGCCGTTGATGATTATAACGCTGCTATAAAATTAAACCCACAAAAAAGTGAGCTATACAGATACCGTGCCGGCTCAAAAGTAAGTATCAATGATTCACGCGGAGCTATAGCCGATTATTCTACTGTTTTAGCGCTTAACCCTCAAAACGCTGAAGCCTATTTTTATCGCGCTAACACCAAAGGCAACCTTGGCGATTTTAAAGGTGCTATAGATGATTATCAAAAAGCTGCTGCAATAAACCCCAACCTTAAAAATCTGTTCCTTTACCTGGCCAATGCCCAGAATAATTTAGGCAACAGTAAAGATGCTCTTGATCATTTTAATAAAGCAGTTGCGCAAAACCCGTTAAATGCTGATGCATACCTGTATCGCGCTTTGGCTAAAGGCAACCTGAAAGACTATACTGGAGCTATTGACGATATGAACAGGTCAATTACTCTTGATCCCAAAAAACCCGAAGCCTATCAACGCCGTTCAGCCTTTAAACTGGATCTTCATGACAACCAGGGGGCTAAATTTGATGCCGATACAGCTATCGCGTTAAACCCTAAAAACCAGAGGGCCTATATAACCCGCAGCAGGGCAAAAATGCAGCTAGAGGACACTGCCGGTGTAATAACCGATCTTACGCTGGCCGTTAACATAAATACTAAAAGTGAGGAAGCCTACCTAGCCCGCGGTGATGCCTACCGTAACATGGGCTACAGGAAAGCTGCCATAAATGATTACACCACAGCCATAGCGTTAAACCCTAATTATACCTATGCTTATTTAAACCGCGGTATTGAAAAAAACAAGCTAAATGATGCCGCCGGAGCGGTAAAGGATTTTGAAAAACTAATAGAACTTTCGCCGCAGCGTCAGGATATTTACATGCGTTTGGGTAAAGTGGCAAACTTTTTTAAATACACCAGCAAAGGCATACAACTGTTTACAGCGGCTATCGCCCTAAACCCTGCAAACTCAGATTTTTATCTGTTTAGAGGAGAAGCAAAAGCGGCTACCGGCGACCATACAGGTGCCATGGCCGATTATGATGCCGGGCTTGTTAAAGCCCCTAAAAACATTCCGTTATTGCTAAAACGCGGTTTAGGGCATGCCTTTTTTGAAGACAATAGCGCTGCATTGGCCGATTTTAGTACGGCCATAAAAATCGACTCCACATCTGATACATCAGCAATGGTATATCAAAACCGGGGTCATATTCAAGCCAAATTAAAAAACTATAAAGCGGCCATGGCTGATCTGGACAAAGCGGTTTCCATTTACTCTAACGACGAAACCTTTTTATTCAGAGGCGATGTTAAACTGATTTTAAAAGATTATACTGGTGCGGCTGATGATTTTCATAATGCCATTTATATAAATGCTAATAACTCAAAAGCGTATGCACACAGCAGCATCGCTAAAAATCACCTGGGCGATGAGGCTGGTGCATCAGACGATTTTGCCAATGCTTTAAAAATTGGCACCCACGGCGCTGCTATTTATACTGATCTGGCCAGTTTAAAAATCAGTCTGAATGATGCCGCCGGCGCACTTAATGATTGCGCTACAGCCATCAATCTTGATGCTAAAAACTCCGAAGCATATTTACAAAGAGGATTAGCCAAAATAACCCTGAACGAAATATCTGGCGCATGCGCTGATTTTAACAAAGCAACTGAGCTGGGTGCACAAAATGCTGCAGTAATAGCCACCCGGTATTGCAAATAAAAATTTAAAGGAAAATATTAAGGCCTGCTCTATTTTATAATAGTAAGCCTTTTTTGATTTTCACCTCTTTAATTTCTACTTACACCCTACCCAGCTTTTTTACTATGGTGCACTTGGTCACGTAACTCCTTGATCTCCATTTCATAAGCGCGCATACGGGCATGCAGAATGTCAACCTCAGTACGCATCATTTGTATCTCGGTAATCAATTTGGCCGATTCGGGTTTGTCGATTTTTTTCTCACCCGTTCCAAGGATAAGCCATTCGGGCGAATATTTGAGTTGAAAGCAAAGCTTGCGTATTAAATAATAGCTGATATCCTGTTTTTGATTGATCACTTTACTAATAAAACCCTGATCAACGCCAATAGCCCCTGCAAGGCCCAGCTGACCGCCGTACTCCTTCACAACTACCTTTAACCGTTTTACTATTGCTTCGTCAGACATAATGTGACTACAATAATAAACAATTGTTCACTCAGTAAATATTTATTTTTTTAATTTATTATCAGATCATAAATAGCTATAGATAGCCAGGCAACTATACACTACTATTTCGCAGAGATGATTTTTAAATTCTGGTTTAAAAACCGGTACTTTGCAAAGTATTATAGTTGCTTTATAAAATAAAAGGCTGCTTTAAAACGTACATAATAGTATGAAACCAGGAGATAAGGTAATTTGTATAAATGACAGGATTGATCCTGAAAAAAGCGAAGAAATAAGGCGGGATTTTGAGATCTGGATAACTAAAGATAAGGAATACACGATCCGCGAGATATTGGATAATAACGGCATAGTAACCGGTGTGCTACTGGATGAGGTGCACAACTTCCCCAAATTTTTTAAGTTGATTAACCGCTTCCAGGAACCAGCCTTTGCGCAATGGCGTTTCCGTAAGCTTAATTACGCCAGCCAACCGGCAGAGGCCATCAGTGAAATTGAGGAATTGGTAGAGGTGCAACAGGATGAAAAACAACAAGTTAAGGTTAAATAGACAGCGTACAACAGTCTCCACATAATTCTAAACAATAGCCCACACCGCGTCATTGCGAGGCACGAAGCAATCTCTACACAGGCAGGTTTAAATATAATCTGCTATCCGCTCTGTATAGCATAGAGATTGCTTCGTTCCTCGCAATGACGCATTTTTTTTGCTTTATAGTCAATTAATATTATGTATATTATTCTATTTGGCATAATATTAGAATAAGTAAAAAGCCCCTTTAATCATACATCCCGACTGCGTCGGTTTCAACCAATTGGGTCAATATTGCTTTTAAAACAGCTTCACGGGCCCATTGCTGTTCAATAATGGCCGCATCATCCTGATGCCACCTTAGTGGCGTGTTTATTTCAATCCGGGCTTTATAAATAAGGTTTTTTGTTGGATGCATCTTACTGCCGTCGTAGCTGTTTAGGTTCTCGCCTTTAATTATTTTGGCAAACTCACACGCTTTAATATCAACCTGTAAGCACTCATCCAGCGAATTTTTAAAGTCATGCTTGTCTTCGAGCCAAAGTGTTAGCGTTTCATCTGTTAGGTCATAATCGGCAATGGCTATGCGACTATAATCATAAGCTACAGATATAATAAGCCACCGTAATTGATTTTTTAGTTTTTGTGCAATTTTTATCATTTTTTAAATTTTTTAGTTTTTATAAGTATTACAAACTGTTCTGGGCGAAGTGTTATCTGAAAGCGGGCATCCAACCGGGTATATATTTCTGTATAGCGACAATTTCTTTATTATACTTATTGCAGGCGGCCTGGTAGGCCTGATAACGTAACAATGGTTCATGATCTGTTTGGACGAAATGGTTATGCTGATTATTGTCAACTGGTTCCTGGAGGGCGGAGTAGGCTATATGCATTGTTTTTTTTATTTGATTTTTCTGTAATGACTATTCTTTAAATTCTGTATTTATTATATTACTTTTATAGAAATTTGTAGTAATTTAGCAGAATCAATGAAACAAATACACAGAAAAATCTTTACAACATCAAGAAAAATCTTTAATAAATTTACTAACATGGATGATGCATCAAAGCCAAATAAAATCAAGACTATTCGCCCCGAAACACTGGAATTTATTATACTGTATAATCAATTAAAGGGAAAAGCATTTACTGGAAACGCGCAACTAGCAGAGGCGCTTGGCTTTAACTCACCAAGCTCTATTACCGAAATTGTAAAAAGCCGGCAAAACATCGATCTTGAAAAACTCAGAATATTTAAAGAAAAATACAGAGATTTTATTTCCGGTAAAAAATCTCCTACATATACAGAAAACACCCCTGTTAGTAAGGTGGCTGAAGGTATCCCGATGTATGAGATTTCGGCAACAGCTTCGGGCGTGGAGGTATATAATGATATCAATGATTCCATGTCGGTTGGCCGCATGAATTTTCCGGGTATTGAGGATTGTGATTTTGCATTACCCGTTTGGGGGCATTCTATGTACCCTTATCTTGAAAATGGATGCTGGGTGGCTTTAAAGGTAATACACGATAAAAAAATATTACCCGGGGAAGTATACTATATTGAATGGGGCGAATACCGCATGTACAAACGGCTATTGGCAGGTGATAGCCCGGATCAGGTGATTGCCCACTCAGATAATACAACAGAGATGATTGGCAACCGGCTTAAATATGCTCCATTTGTTATTCAGGTTGCCGAAATAAAAAAGCTATGCCTTGTAAAAGACATTCATAAAAAGCATAATCATTGAGTTATCAATTTGCTTTATATTTAAACTAATGGATGATCTTTTTGCTCAATGCGGAAGATCATACAATCAATTTCCATTTTTATGCTATCAACTATTTCTTCAACTTCGTTTTTTGACAGATCTTCTCTAAAATCATCACGCATTGTATTATTGATATATTGTAAATAAGGCATGATCATCAGATCATGCTTTTTATTTAAACGATTACCATCATAGGCTATCATTTTGAATAACGGGTCCAGACATGCATAATAGGTACGCTTATTTAGTTCCCCAATAGTATGCGATTCTTTTTTAAGCCGCTTTAAAAATTCGTCCAAGGTCATAATTGATTGATTTTTACAGACCAGCTTTATACTTATAACAAGTAAATATACGATGAACAATAGTATAATTGTTAGCCAATTTTTACAGGATTGATCATATAATCCCCAAACCTCCTTAAACCTCTAAAATATACAAAAACCGCAACTCCCCCCTTCGTTTCTAACAGCTTGACAAATTTCTAAAACATTGTTCTGTTTTCATTGTATATTGTCACTATGCTAGGTACAACTTTACGATTTATTACCGATCAATTGAGCGTTGGAAATAAACTGCAAAACATTGCATTTTATTCAACGCTGACCTTGATGTTATGGGTAGTTGTAGTACAGTTAAAAATTAAGCAACACAAACTAGTAAAACGTAAAAGCATTAAAAACACGTGAATTAAAAGCTTATCTATTACCAGGCATTACCAACAGAGCAAGTAACTAGTAAAATCGGGGTCTTTAAAATACTTCTTTTTCTACTTTTGAATCATCGTATCATATGATTATAAGGCTAGCCAGATTAACCGACATTCCGCAGATTATGCAACTCATTGCCGAAGTTGTACCAATCATGATAGCTTCGGGCAATTTACAGTGGGACCACAATTATCCGAATAGTGCTGTTTTCACTGCTGATATCAATCAAGAGCAACTTTGGGTAGCTGAAATAGACGGGCAGATTGCGGGCGTTTCAGCCATTACAACAGACCAGGAGGCCGAATATGCTAAAATAGGTTGGGATATTGCAGAAACAGCTATTGTAACCCATCGCCTTGCGGTAAGCCCTCATTATCGCGGACAAGGTGTAGCTGCCGCTTTATTGCTACAGGCCGAACATGAAGCATTGCACCGGAATATAAAAACGCTGCATGTTGACACCAATAGCAATAACCAGGCTACTCAAAAACTATTCCCTAAATTAGGCTACATCTATGCCGGCGAGATAGATTTAGAGTTTAGGCCCGGCTTAAGATTTTTTTGCTACGAAAAAAGACTTTAAACAAGTTTATTATTTTATTAAATAACCATAACATTCCTGATACTACGGTATTAATTTAGCTTAAAACCAGGGTGTAAAAACAGTAATTCAAGCGATTACTATAGACAATCATAATGCTTCATTAACTATTTATTAACATTTACCCGACTTATCAACATCGGGGTAAAAAATATCATATAATACTCATATATTTATTTTAATAAATAACCAAATCCTCCCCCAGGCTTTGGTCAACCTAAATAATAACTGAGAAGATGGAACCTATTATGTTGTTTGTGATTGCTGCTATTATTGCCGCTATTATTTTAGTTGCATTTAATAAGCAACAAGAAAGTAAAATGAGCCATCATCTATATACAGATGATGTAAAACAACTTTATCAGCTTACCACCGCTGAGTATAAAATTAACGCTTTAGAAAATCAGCAACAACTTAATGAAGCCAATCATATTACAGGATCAGAGGCGCGCAATATTGCCCAGGAACTTGATTTGCTTACCACTGCCTTTGAAAGTGGTGAAATACCGCTTAATGAATTAAATTCAAAGCTGGATTATTTATTGAATGAGTTTAATATTAGTAATGCCTCCATGGCCGAGGTATATTAATATTAAAACCATATAAATGCCGCTTCGCTCCTACTAGCAAAATAATATACCAGGACATCGTTTTAAAGCTGCCCCATCATTTTATACAACAAAAAAAGCCGGACAATGCCGGCTTATATCAAAAAAGAATAAATTTTCTTATAGCTATTAGTTTCGTCTGAAACCACCTTTACCGCCACCGCCATTAAAGCCTGGTCCTTTGTCTTCGGCTACGTTAACAGTAATTCTGCGGCCATAATAACTTGCACCGTTCATACACCTTATCGCTTCTTTTGCCTCGTTATCATTAACCATTTCCACAAACCCAAAACCCTTACTCTCTTTTGTTTCGCGATCTTTAATGATCCTGAGCGACTTAACCGGTCCAAAATCACCAAAAACTGCTGTTAATTCAGCTTCATCTACTTCTAAAGGAAGCCCTGCAATAAATACTTTCATCAATGTTTTAAAATTTGCATAAAGGTACAAAAAAATGAGCGCATTACGGCAGACGAGAATACAAATGGTAGTGTGTAAGCCTTTTTTTACGTTCAAATTACCGTAATGTGATTTACTTTCAGAATAAGGGGATTAACTATTTTTAAGGAAGAAATTATTTGAATTGAAGTTCAAAACTGCCTTCTGCACGATAAAATGGCGAATTAACTTTATCATCCTTTGCCAGGAACGTAAAGAAAGTGCCTTTGGCTATCAAATTTTCATTATTATATTTTTCAATACTTAATATCCCTGAATCATCCTGACCCGCGTATTGAGTTAATGTATATTGGAGTAAGGGTTTTTTATCATCAAACTTGAAAAGAAACTGGCTGCCTGCTACCTTACCATTAATATTGGTTGAGGCAATGCCTATTGAACTGATACCAAAACTCATGGTATGAGCTTTATTGATGGCGGTAATACCAAAATATTTATTGTCGCCATTATGTACATTAATAAATGCCACAGAATCTTTAGCAGCATCAAAGGTATAGGTCGAATCTTCTATAGTAATCTTTAAAGTTCCTTTACCCGCTAAAAAATTACCAGACGTATTATTAATACTTAGGGTTGATATGCTATCAGTAGCTGCAGTTTTTTTAACGGTATCCATATCCTTCACGCTTTCATCTTTTTGGCACGACGATGTCACCACCGAAAGGAGTAAAGCGCAGGAAACGAACCATTTAGTAAACCGAATACTGTTCATAGGCAATTAGATGGTTAAAGCTAACGATAAATAATTAAAAATTTCATCATAGATATTAAATTAACGAATATTTAACACTTTTTTACATGTTATAAACACACTGGCAACAGCATGCTATCCGGAAATATTTTTCGGGTAATAAATACCGGTTAAAATACTTCGCCAACATTAATGAACAGCCCCTTTGAACCTTCACGACCAAAACCATAGTCAAGCGCTATATTGGTTTTTGATACCTTATTGAGTTTAATGCGCAAACCAGGACCAAAGCCCGGTTGTATATTTTGTAAACGGGTACCCGGCGCAGCCGAAAAAGACTGTGCGTTTATAAAGGCCACACCACCCAATAGCCCATTACGGGTTATTTTAAACCGGTATTCGCTTTCTAAATATACCATTTGCGCTCCTCTGAACCTTCCTTGTATGTACCCTCTGCCAGTAGTGTTAGCCGGATCATGCCCGGTGGCCGGCAGATCAAGATAAGCAGGCTTGCCATTAATCACCAACCAGTCATATGACCAAAAGGCTAATACATTATCTGAACTTTCCGGAAATTTATAATACCTGCGTACATCAACAATCAATGAGCGCCAGGCCGTTGTGCTTCCTAAAAATGAATAATTATCCCGATATTGGAGTGAGGCATAAAAGCCCTTAGAGGCATTTATAGAATTGTCGCGACTATCAAACAAAGCATTAAATGTAACACCTGTTGATATAGAACGTGTACCCGAATTATACTTTTCAAAATCAGAAACAGCGCCATTGGCCAGTCCTTTTTCCGACATATTCCACCGGTCGTCAAAAATATATCCCAGGCCGGCATAAAAATTTCCCGCTATACGCTTTAATACAGTTTCGTAAAACCTAAAAAATGAATAATCAAGCGGATTTTCATTGGCCAGGTTAGAATTACTGCCCAAGCCAAAACTGCTTTGCGGGTATTTATAAAATCTGAAATCGCCAATAAAATCATATTGGTTGTTTTTTGTCCAGATGTTTGATTGCAATGGTACGATCACCTGCTTTTTTTGCGTGTATGCCGGATTAACCGTGATGGTAGATATACGGGTATTTGGAGCCATGCGGAAAACCACATTGCCCGATAGTGTTCCTGCCAAATTGGTTTGTAATGTGTATCCAACAGCTGGCACAATAGATATAACCGGTTTAGTGGTTACAGAATCGGCCTTAGTTTGTTTATAGTTTTTATCAAATACAGATTTTATTACATCAAACAGGTCCTTTTCAAAGGTGGTGTCAGGATGGGCAACCAGTAAAGTATCCTTATATTTTGTGTGTCCTAATGGGATATATCGTTTGTCTTGCGCATATAGTCTTGTGTTCCAAAACAATAAACCGGTGAAAACAAAAGTCAGAACTAATATTTTTTTTATGCGCATTATGATAGTACCAAGATAGAACCTGGTCAAAAGTTGCAATTATAAAATAATTATTCAAATAATAACCAGAATATCTGCTTTGATAAACTACCGGGCTTTTAACCGGGGATCAAAAGCAAACTTACTCACACTACTGATCTTTATTTTTTCATAGTCGGGGTGGGCAGGGTTAAGCAAATAATTATATTCCAGATCAATAATGGCCGAAGGTACTTTTAAAACAGCGGTTTCCATTTTACGCAGCCAGGTATCACCCAAAAGTTGTGTAATAGGATAATTGATAACTTTATACCAATTGGCATCGAGCTTATTGAGTCGAGCTACTGTAATTTCAAAAACAGGCAGCGTGTCTGGTATGTGTAATATGGTAACTGAAAAGTCACCGGTATATAAGGACGTACCGGGAGTATGCGCTAATTTTTCAAGGCACGAAAGTGCCAGTGAACCTCCGGTATAAATGATGTATTGCCCTAACGAGTTCCATCGTCCGTCAATTCCCGAGCCTTTACGGTCATAGGCATACTTGGTTTGGCTTATGCGGTAGCTGTTCAATTACTGAATTATTATACTTTACTTTAGCGAAAGTATAAAATTATTTATCTTATACTATGCTTAAATTAAATCAATAACTCAGCGGCATTAAGCCAATACGCCGTAATCAATACGAATAAGCTGATTTAGTACTATACCTATACCAGTAAGCGTATCAAGTAGTTCAAAAGGAATGGTATCAATACCCGGGTTATAAAGCTTAAGCCAGCTTTTAAATTCATCAAGCGAGCCAAAGGTATCAAGGCCTTTATCAAAAAGTTCAAAAAGCTGGATAATATGCTCACTAAGACCGCGGTTTAGCTCACGTGAGCCCTGTATATGCTTACGCAATGTTGGCTCTGTAATATCAAGCCATTTGGCTATGTCAATTTGTGTAGCGCCGGTAACCTGTAACAGATCAGTAATGGCACCAGCGCTTAACCCTTGTTTTATTGCCCCTAACTTGGCCAGTGGCGATTTAAAATAAGTTTCATAGGGTACTAAAAGATCATTTACCATTGGCGTAGTTTCAGGCATTATATAAGGGCGGGGCATCGCATGTTTGGCCTCAACCCCTGTTCCAGTATTTTTAATTGCTTTGCTCATACACAAATGTAAATATTTTCTATTTAAAACAGAAATATTTTCTATTTTATTTTAACACCCGGAAAATCCTTACAAGCAAAAAACATTTTACCAAAAAAATTAGCAAATATCAAATACATTTCGTATCTCTGATATGTTATGCCAATTAGCATTTAATTCATAATAAAAACTAGAACATCCTATTTTAAAACAGCCGCGTCATTCGCCCAGCGCATAAATGAATACTTCATATATATTAAAGGTGAACATCACCAAGGCCGAAGATCAGTAAAAACAGTTAAAACCGCCGCAGATGGTAAAATATGGGACCGCGAGCCGGAACCAGCCACCATTTCGGGCATGGCACTATTCCTGGGCCTTAGCAGCAAACAGGAATTTGAAACTTACGAAGAAACCGGTAAACATGCCAGCATACTTAAACAAGGCCGTTTGCGTATAGAGGCCGCCTACGAATCCCGGCTGTACCAAACACCTACAGGAGTTATATTTGCGCTCAAAACCATGGGCTGGACAGACAAACCCGAAGTACGAAAACCAACAACAGCAACCGACAATACGCTGGAAGTTGAAATTATAAATACCGGCCTTTTACCAGCCGGCAACGAAAAAGAGGTTACCCTTTAAATACAGCAACAGCCCCAATTCAATTACGGCACAGCTACCCTGCCTATCCTATTGTTTCCTCTCATAGTTGCCTTTAGCTTCAATAGTAATACCAATGATAATGTTGTATGCTTCATACAATAGTAACATCAAAAAAGATAAAAAATCACTTTGATTATAACTAATATTTTTAGTATATTTGAATACATTTATGCAGAACAGCATTTTAATCATAATTCTATAATTAAATAATGACTGTTAAACAATCCCTTTTATTTACACAGACTAACAACCTGTAATAAATTACTTACCGATAGGATTGATATTAATGCTCCGCCTATAAAAGGACTGGGAGGATCCATCCTTTTTTGGCAAAATTATGCCTCAAACGCACATGTAGTCATTAACCAGGATGGCACCAGCTCGGGTAAAACTTACGCCATTGAACAGGTGCTCTATTGTTTAGCTTGTCAGGCCCGCAAACTTGTAATTACGGTAGTGGCACAAGATATACCCAATTTGAAAGCAGGTGCTCTGCGCGATGCCCTGGACATTTACCACAACTCTACAATTTTGCAGGCTGCGGTCAAAAACTACAATAAAACCGATCGTATATTTGAGTTAGACATTGCCGGTAAACTTAAAGCATATGGAGTTAGTAGAAATACAGAGATCATTGCCGATAGCGCCGAACCAAAATCAATAGAAGAACTGAAACGCATGGGCTGGTATGTTACCGGTGCAAAAAAGGGCGCTGATAGTGTTAAAAACTCCATTGACATATTAAAACGCTATAAAATAAATGTAACCCGTACCAGTGTCAATTTACGTAAGGAGCTTGGCCGCTATAAATGGAAGGATGACCGGTGGGGTAAAACAATCAATGAGCCCGTTGATGCCTGGAGCCACTTGATTGATCCCTTACGATATGTGGCTTTAAACAGGTTAAAGATAGATCGCGAAATCAAACTAAAATCGCGTATGCCATTTGCCCCTAAACCGCGACCATCTGGCAGCGGAATTTTTGACGAGCTGATTAACGCTTACGGTCTTTCATGATCAGAAATACTTAGTCGTGACGCACTTTCTCATATAAAACTAAAAACGTATTACTTCAATAATTCTATAACTCAATAATTCAAAACTAACGGCCTCTCCCACCGGCTAGTGGGCACTAAAAAATCATGATCGAAAAAATGTTAATAACCACCGATGGTAAATTACGGGTAACAATTCCCTCGCAGCTTTGCCACGTTACCCTGGGGCAAATGATAGCCCTGCAGGAAAAACCACAGCTCAACGATATTGAGGCCATCAGCATCCTTTCGGGTATCCCAACCGATGACCTGTATAATGTGAAGAACATCGACGATTTCCAGGTATTCGGCGATGCGGTGCTGTCATTATCTCATCAGATCAAGCATCTTTATAACAGCGAAGTTATTCCTAAAGAAGTTACTTTTACGTTAGATGAAGACAATAAAAAGTCCCGGCAAAAAAAGATAAAAGCATTACAAAACCTTTCAGTTGAACCAGTTGGGGCATTTATGGCGGTAAGGGATATTATTGCCGATGAGATCAATACCCACATTAAACAATACGGGGATGAAGATTGGAAAGATAATTTTAATCCCTCACTAAACGCTTGCTGCCATGTATTGGCACATTACTTTTTTTGCCGGGCGACTGATAAAAAATACAATGAATATGAAGCCGAAGAGTTTTGCAACGAAATAAAAAAATGCGGGTAACGGAGGCACTACCTATTGCATTGTAACGTCAGTGATGACGACCTATTTTCAACTGAAGAGTGATATTAAAGATGTACGATCAACCCAAGAAACACAAGCAAGGATCAACGAGATAAGGCTAAAAGCACTTGAAGGTCAGGTCGCTATATTACAACAAGAGGCAAATAAACTTAAAGATAACAAAAAATCATGAGCTTAAGTCGCTTTATAACAAAACTCTGGAACCAAATTAAAAACCTTTTTAGCAGTCTTCCTAATGAGTTGAAAATAGCTGTACAAATAGGTATCGTAATAACTGAGAATATTAAAACCCTCGTTGACTCGTCAACAGCTGATATTTTAACTGCTATTATCCCTGGTAATATTGATAACATTATCAGGGATAAACTCAAACAGTTGCTCCCTGTTCTTTTGTATGAGTTAAAACTGGTCGAAAGTTCCTTGGCTTTAACCCAACCTGATGCTATTGTTAAAGCTGCTATAGAGGCTATAAAAACCTTGGACAGAAACATCAGGCCAGGTGTTTTACATCATCTATCAGTACTTATAATACAAGCTGCTTCTGATGGCAAATTAAGTTGGAGTGATGCTGTGTATTTATCGCAATGGTATTATGAGCAAAAATTTAAGCAACCTGCTAATTAACCTAATAGTAAATCAATAAAATGTTTTGAGGTGCCCAGGAGCGGATTCGAACCGCCACATCCTTACGAATGCCACCCCCTCAAGATGGTGCGTCTACCAATTTCGCCACCTGGGCTTTTGTTTAGAAGTAAAAAGTCTTAAGTCAACTTTAGTAGCATTGACTTAAGACTTCATTTCAAATTCGGCGTGCCCGAAGAGAGACTCGAACTCTCAAGAGACAATTCTCAACGGCTTCTGAGACCGCAACGTTTACCAATTTCGCCATCCGGGCTTATGTTTTCTGATGTCTTGATGTTAAAAATATCTAATGTAATTAGATAATCCTTGTAATCAATATTGACACCATTTAATTAATAAGCGTGCAAATATAATCGTTTCAATCAAATTGCAATCTAAATAATGCAAAAATTGATTACTTGTTGTTACTTGTCCTATTAAAAATTAATTTAGGATAAACATTTGTCATTATTTCAAACTAAATGAAAAGCACTTATAAACTCATTTTCAACACTTTACTTTACTCCTTACTTTTATCTTCCATTACCAAAGCTCAAAATATAGTGCTTTTACAACAAGGTAGCCCTACAAGCATTAGAGGATTATCAGTTGTAAATGATAAAACGGCGTGGGTAAGTGGCAGCAACGGTTATATAGCTATAACTAACAACGGCGGCAAAACATGGGATTGGCAGCAGGTAAAAGGATACGAGAAATCTGAATTTAGAGATATTGAAGCCTTCTCAAACAAAGAGGCAGTGATCATGAGCTCAGGCACACCAGCGTTAGTATTAAAAACTATTGATGGCGGTAAAAGCTGGCAAGAGAAGTATCGAAAAACCGATACTAGTTACTTCTTTGATGCCATGGACTTTGATAACAATCAGCGTGGTTATATTTTGGGAGATCCGATTAATAATAAATTTCTATTAATGGAAACTAAGGATGACGGTGAAACCTGGGCCGAAGTGAAAAACACGCCGGATGCATTGTCAGGTGAAGCTGCGTTTGCAGCCAGTGGAACTTGTTTAAGAGTAAAAGATGGAGATATTAAAATAGTATCGGGAGGCAAAAGTAGTAGGATGATCACATTGAAATCGAGGAGTGAAGTCTGGGATTACGTTAATTTACCAATTACGCATACTAAAGCCAGCCAGGGTGCATTCTCTTTAGTAGTAAAAAAAAATGGAGGAATAATAGTTGGTGGTGATTATGCAAATGATAAGAAAACTGATTCTGTTTCTACTATTTATACCCTTCATCCGCACACACTTTTCCATGCTCCCCAAAAAGGTCCTGCCGGGTTTCAATCATGTGTAGAATATATTAAAGGCGATATATTCCTTTCAACTGGCACGCCAGGAAGTAATATTACTATTGATGGTGGCAAAAATTGGACAAAGATTGATGGCACAAGTTTTAATGTTTGTGGTAAGGCAAAGCATGGAAAGCTCGTTTTGCTTGCTGGAAATGGTGGTAAGATTGCCATTTTTAAAATGTAGTATATTGGCAATGAATGCCTTAAAAAAGACTTTGAAATTATTTCAAAAAACACTTGCACTCTATTCCTAATACTTCTATATTTGCACCACTTTAAACGGAAACGATAAGTAAATCGAAAAAGTTAAAAGTTTGATTCCGTAGCTCAGCTGGTAGAGCATAACACTTTTAATGTTGGGGTCCTGGGTTCGAATCCCAGCGGGATCACAAACAACAGTGTCAAAAGGAACTAAAACCCTGCAAATCAAATGATTGCAGGGTTTTTTCTTTTACGGGATATACCAAATTATGCATAATATCGCATATAAAATGAGCGTCATTAGGCGCGTTGTTCTTTATTTCATCAAACTCCCCTAATTTGTATTAATTAATTGATATTCAGGTAGTTTATAATCTGAACATCTTGTGTACATAGAACTGCAAAGCTAATTTTGTTTAACCTTAATGTCATTGTTATGAAAACTAATTTTAGCGTGCTTTTCTTTTTGAAAAAGCCAAAAAACTACACAAAAGGTGATGTTTATTTTATCTTTTTAAGAATTACAGTTGATGGAGTTCGTGCAGAAATGTCAACAAGCAGGAGTTGCGAGCCGGAACGATGGAATGCAAAAGCAGGGAAAGTTATCGGTACAAAGGAAGACGTTAAGACCCTGAATGCCTATCTGGAAAGCATGAAAGCAGAGGTTTACACAGCGCATTCCCTACTTAGTGTGGATGGAACCGAAATAACTGCTCATATTGTTAAATGCAAATACTTGGGTAAAGAAGAAAAGTCACATACTATACTAGAAGCTATTAAAATCCACAATGCAAAAATGAAAGCATTGGTGGAGAAAGACGAATACGCTTCGGGAACACTTAAAAGGTTTGAGGTACTGGAAAGGCATGTTGAGGACTATCTCGTTTCCAAATACGGTAATAAGGATTTTAATTTAAAACGCATAGACCATGAGTTTATTGATGGCTTTGACTTCTACTTGCATACGGAGAAGGAAAACGACACGAATACTGCAAATAAACATCTTAAAAATCTCAAAAAAATCGTTAGCATCTGCCAAAAATATAAATGGATCAATACCGATCCTTTCTTTGGACATACGTTAAAATCCAAACCTGTACACCGGGAATTTTTAACTGCGGATGAATTACAGAAGATCACTGAAAAACAATTTACTACCATACGGTTATCACAGGTACGTGATTTTTTTCTTTTTAGCTGTTATACCGGACTTTCCTATGCAGATGTTCAAAAACTAAAGCTAGCAGACATAGGAATCGGAGTTGATGGGGAACGATGGATATTTACCTATAGAAAAAAGACAGATACCAGAGTAGCAATACCGCTATTACCAATTGCAGCAAACATTCTTGATCAGTACATAGACCACCCTTACTGCCTGAACAATAACAAAGCTTTACCAATTTCAAGCAATCAAAAAATGAACGAATATCTGGTCGAAATTGCGGCTCTATCAGGTGTTAATAAAACATTGGGCAACAGGATAGCCAAACGAACTTTCGGAACCACAGTAACCTTAATGAACGGGGTACCCATTGAAAGTGTATCTAAAATGCTTGGGCACACAAATTTGCGTACCACGCAATTATACGCTAAAGTGCTGGACACTAAAGTGAGTGAAGATATGGCTCCGCTTATGGAAAAATTCGTTTCCCGTTATCAGATGGTAAATGAAGTCACAGAATCGAAGATAAGTGCAGATACAGCACTGTTAAGAGAAAAATACGCTTCAGTTCCAAAAATGGCTGAAGCCTCTTAAAACAGGTTACTAATTAACCGAATTATCCACCTTCAACTGACAAATATTTAAAAATATTAGGCATTTATTTCTATTATGGTTAAATTCGTATGATGGTTAAAGAGATTAATAAGCGGGTAGTTGTGGTGCACTGGAAAAGGTTCGGCGGAACAGATATTGATGTTTTTTCCAGTCTTAAAGGATTTTGTGACAGCTATCCTGTATATAACTATCATACTTTAAATAACTACCTGTCTAAAAAGAAAATCCCGTTTGAAAATGATGAAATCAAGGTTGAGCGGCAACCGCTGATCCAGCAAGTTAAAAGGCCGGATTTGCCGAAAGTCTTGTTTTGGGACTTTGATTTTGATAAACTGGATTGGAACAGAAGTTATAAGACCATAATAGAAAGAGTGCTTGATAAAGGCAGCCCTAAAGAATGGGAAGAAATGATCAGGTTTTACGGAAGAGAAAATGTAATTCATGCCCTTAAAAATGATATTACCTATCTATCTGACATGACTCTGGATGCCGTTTGCAATTATTTCCAGTTGAGCAAAGAAAAGCTCAAATGTTATACAAAGAAACAGTTAAACCAGGGACACTGGATTTAATCCAAAAGCTGATGAAAGATCAGCAACTTGGTTCCTTTTACCTCGTAGGTGGCACCGCATTGTCTTTAAGAATCGGTCACCGTCAATCAATTGACATTGACTTGTTCAGTTCCTCGGATTTTGACGGTGATAAACTAGCCCTGCACTTATTGCATAACTACCATGCTGATGTCAAACGTCACAAAGGTAATTATGTCAGCGGCAGTATAGGCGAGGTAGATTTTGATTTCATTTCACATCAGTACCCTTCTGTAAAGCCAATTGAAACCATCGAAGGAATCAGGATCATGTCTAATGAAGATATCTCAGCCATGAAAGTCAATGCTATTGTTAACAGCGGACAAAGAATCAAGGATTTTATAGATATGCACTATCTGCTGAAAGAAATGTCCTTGGACGAGATAATGACCTACTATTGCACTAAATACCCCAATGTAAACACCAATACGGCCAAATCGTCATTGTTGTACCATCAGGATATTGATTTCAGCGTTCCGGTATTATTATTGGACACAAAGTTAAAATGGCAAGAAGTGAGCTTGAGCATTTCAAAAGCAGTAAAGGACTATACAAATCTGCAAGAAAGCCGGGGATTGTATCGCAAATCGCAGGAAATAAAAAATAACCCTGATAGAGATCGTGGAAGAGGGATGCGGCATTAAATCTTTCTTGCTCTGTCTGTCCTTAAATGGCAGGAACCGGGGTACACCTTTCCGTATAGGCTAAAAGCGAGAACAGCGGGAAGGCCAAAAGCGCAGGGGTTTCGCAAGCCACTCCTGAGCGTGGGGTGATTATAAAACTTTGTCCGGGAGAAGATTTACTTAAAAAAGCTATATAAATTAAAAAGGCCATTGCGATCTGCAATGGCCTTTTTGGAATAAAATATCCTTGTCTTTTGTGTTTTAGCGCTTATTTATTCTCCTGTAATTTTAACAAACGCTCATATAGTGCTTCTTTTTCTGCATGAAGCTTTTTAAGTTCTTCTACTGTATCAATTAATTTATCAAGTGGATTGAAAGTGCATTGATATAATCCACTATAATTACTTGACGATCCTTCATAATTGTTTTGAATATTATAGATCGCAGTTTCTTCGTCAAAATTTCTAATTGCTTCTTCTGGCACGTTCAATATTTTAGCTATTTCGGTCAATAATATATCTTCGATCTTTTCTTTAGATTCCAAAACAGAAATCTTTTTCTGGCTCCATTCCTCACCTAATGATGCGGCAAGCTTCTCCTGCTTTATACCCATCATTTCACGGAAACGTTTTACATTTCTGCCTTCATGCACTCTTTTTGGACGGTCAGTTGTAGTACTCATATAGTGTTAATTTGAATCAAATGTAAATATATCTATTTAAACCTAAAAATGGTAAGATTCCAGTTTAATTGCTCGTCTAAATAAGATGGTATAAAATACCCCGAACCGATTATAAAATACCATTGAATATTAATATAGACCTTTTTAGGTGCGGTTCTTTGGCTTGAACTAATTAAAGCCTAATATGAAACTAGAGCCAACCGCTAGCGAAAACACCGGTTTTCGCTATTTAAAAGAAAAGGATGTTAGCAATCCACATTATCAAATAGTCTGCTTTTTCTGCTGCGATGAAAACAACATTGAATCTTTCCGTTTTGGAATGGTCGATTTTATTAAAACCGCTTGTTCAGATCAATATTATGGGGACAAAAGTAGCTACCATTATAACCAACAACAATGTGTCAAGCTACTGGAACTGGCTTATGTGTTATATAATGGCGTTGAAGATTTTAAGCTTAATCCCGATCATTCGCTTTATAGGCATTCAGAGCATCCTTTTGAACTTTACAATGAACCTAAAAACAAGCAATTTCCAGCGTTGCATTTTCGCTCCTTGTCTGGTACGGAATTGAATAATGTTCGGGTTTATTTTGAAGAATTGTTCAATTATAAGACCTTAGAAGCTTGGAGAGGAACATTAGATTCCCTTTTGTACTGTACTAATAAAGAGGTAGAGCTGGACGACATCTACAATGAAAAAGTCTATGAAACAGTTCTGATCAGGGAGTATCTTGAAAAAATGATAGAGGCTATGGGGCTGGTCTGTGAGACTAAATCCCTTCCTTATATCAAACTACATCATCCCGATGATTTCAGGTTTATGACTGAGGAAGAAGAACAAACAGGCTGTGTGCTTAATCCTGTACCATTCATGAAGTTCACAGAAAAGAACTTTCTTGCAGTAATTAACTTCATAGCAGATGTGATCCACCCGGAAAAGATTTACTGCCTGAACCATCAAACCGGAAGGGATGGTGCAGATCATGCAGACCTTATACTGGTTATCCCTGAAAAGTATGCACAAACATTTGATGAGATTGAAACGGTGCTTCATTTTGCCTGTCTAAAACATCACCATTTAAGCTGTACATTATTTAAAAGCGCATTCTTTGATAGAATGATCACTGAAGGGCATGTTTATTTTAGCTTGGCCTGTACTGCTGAAAGTCTCCTGTATAACGATGGCAGCAAGCCTATTCCGAAATTACGACTGGACGGAAGGCCGGAGAAAATAGAAAAGACAAAACATGATTTTTATGCTGGTTTTACAAAGGCCAAAACATTTTATGTTGCTGCTGAAAGTTACCGCAATGATAATGTGATCCTGTCTGCTTTCATGCTGCATCAGGCAGCAGAGCTATGCCTGCGTGCTTTAAACAGGTCGCTGACCAGTCAGGATAAAACCACCCATAGCTTAAAGGCCTTGCTCAAATTCAGTTTACGGCTCACAACCAGTTTATCCCTTCAAATGAACAATGGCCAGGCTGAAGATGAACGCCTGCTAACGGTATTTGAAGGGGCTTATCTGGGCTACAGGTATTCTGAAAAATACACTATTGAACCAAATGATTTAAATCTCCTTTTTGATAAGGTTAAGGCACTGCATACAGGTGCAGAAGATACTTTTTTGAATTGGATTGAAAGATATGATCTGTTAATTAAAACTGCTCAAAATAATGCATAAGGACTTAAATGATTTCCCGATAAGAAAGGCTTCTACACCTTATAAATTACTGCTGGATCAGCATACAAAGCTACCTGATCCTATTGATTTGATCACCGGGGAAGAACGGGAAACTGAAAAACATCAATATTTCAACTATGAAATTGTAGACTTTAATGGTCGAACGGTAACTATACGTTCAGGGTGGCGTGAATACTATAAACAGGAAATCATCCTGATTAATGATTATATCCTAGTATCTTGTAACTGCGGTAATGAGGTAATCAGGCTCTGTGCACACGCTGCCGAGTTATTCACCCGAATGAATGAGAAAAAGGATCACGGGTATTTTGAACGCTTTAAAAAACATCCTTATACGGATATAGCCTTTTTTAATAAGTACCTGACTGTGATACCTCACTATCTAAATGATATAAAAGTAGTTCCACAGCTGGAATACGGCCATATTTACAACTTTGAAAACGGCATAGATCCTAAATGTTTTGCAACATACCACTCATTTTATCCCTCTCCGGTAAAAATAGAAGAAGAAGATTCGAGTGTCATAGCATACGCCATTGCAGCACATTATGATTTTTCTATACCTTTTCTAATTCCTTGCAGGGCAATATTGGACACTGAAGGAAACTATGTAAAATCTTTTACCTGCTTTTATGATCCAGAATCAACAACACAAAGGCTAAAATCCACGGACAAGCTATTGCATGCCCATTGTATTGACTTCAATAGGTTATTAAATTTTGAAACAGTACATAAGCAGCACAGACATATGACGAATGAAGAAAAAGCAGGCTTACGGCAAACTGCTTTTAGTGCATGGAAAAGTATCATGTCTGTGTTAAAGAAGCAAAATCACCTGTTTTACCATAGATTCCATAATAAACTTCCTTTTAAGGGCAACCTTCCAAAATACACGATGAGAGCCATTTCATTTACGGATGATCTGGTGTCATTTAGGTTTAGTTTAACTGAATATGATGGATATTACAAATTACGGTATCATGCCTATTTGAGCGGACAGGATTTTGAAGTTGATGAGGTGTTGCCTGAAAAAGACCCATTTTTCTTTTCCCTGAAACATGCTCCCGGTATTTTTTACCAATTCTTTAGTATTGAAGAAGGAAAGGCAATCAGTGAATTGGTTAAAGCAAACGGAACTTTTACCATTCTTCAGAATGACCTGGAAGATTTTAACAAAACCATTCTATCAAAACTTGCATTAAGTTATCGGATAGATTTTAAACTGCAAAAAGCGGCAGAACTTTTGATCCTGACCGTTAAAGAAAAACAGATCAGGGTTGAAGATAGAGGTGAATTTGTAGCCTTTATTCCTACAATTGTGTACAATGAAGGTTTCGACATACCTGTTCAATCCGGTGGTGCTGAAATGCTGCAATATAAAAATGGCCTGGTTCAGTTGGTTCAACGGGATAAACTGGCCGAATCAGCGTTTAAGGCATTTTTTATGGAATTGCACCCCGCATTTAAAATGCAGGAAGCTTTACCATGCTTTTACCTTCCAAAAGAAACCCTTAAAACAGAACTCTGGTTTCCCCGCACTATGTATAACCTAAATGACCCGGCGGTAACTTTTATAGGGCTGGAACAGCTTGATGGAATTGATTTTCACAGTGAACTGCCTGAAATATCATTAGACATACAGGAAGAAAAAGGCTGGTTTGACATTGGGGTTTCCGTGACCTTTGACGAAGTGGAACTTAGCCCTGAAGAAATCCAAAAAGCCTTAAAAAAGCGATCTTCGATCTTGTCGCTGTCTAATGGGAAAACGGCTCATTTACCAGATGATTTCTTTAAAAAGCTAAGTACAGTCTTTAGAAGTGGGGTAATAACTAAAAAAGGGATAAAGCTTGCAGGACAACACTATACCTTAATAGACCAGTTATATCATAAAAGTGAAAGACCTGATCTGACAAAAATAATAGCTGACAGAGATAGGTTGTTTGACGAACAGGAAAAAATACCTTTGGTGCCCGTACCTGAAAACCTGAATGCTGTACTAAGACCATACCAATTAACTGGTTACAGCTGGCTATGTCATCTACATACCTTAAAATGGGGTGGCCTGCTGGCTGATGACATGGGACTGGGAAAAACCTTACAGGTACTTAGTTTACTTCAACACCTTAAAAATGAGCGGCTGACAACCGCCCCGCATTTGCTTTTAGCCCCAACATCTTTACTGTATAATTGGCTTGAAGAAGCTACTAAGTTTTGTCCTGAATTGAATGTACTTGTTTTTCATGGCTTGGAACGGGAAAAGAATGCGGCCGAATTGAAAAAATATGACCTGATCATAACATCCTATGGTACAGCTGCTGTAGACATTACTTTTTTGTGTACTATCTCCTTTCATTATCTGATTTTGGATGAAGCACAAGCCATTAAAAACCCGTTTTCACAAAAGTTTAAAATGGTCATGCTCATTGAAGCCTATAACAGGCTTGCGCTTACCGGAACACCCGTAGAAAACAGCTCGGCTGATCTATATGCTTTAATGAGTTTTGTAAATCCGGGTTTCTTCGGTACTTTAAAAATGTTTAAAGAAAATTTAACCGCCAAAGGTGACGATCAGGATATAGAACGTGCAGGTACTTTACTGAAAATGACCAAACCCTTTATTTTAAGACGTACAAAAAAACAGGTAGCTACCGATTTACCATCAAAAACGGAAATGACGATCTGGTGCGAAATGGAACCTGCCCAACGAAAGATTTATGACAGTTACCGTAAGCAATTTAAAGCCTATCTTAACGATAAAATTGATTCCATTGGTTTGGAAAACTCCAAACTGTTTGTTTTAGATGGCCTGTTGAAACTGAGGCAAATTTGTAATTCGCCACTATTGCTGAAAGATGCCCCTGCCTTTAATGAACCATCCTGTAAAATTATGGAGCTGATGGAGCACATTATGGAAAAAACTACAGGCCATAAGCTATTGATCTTTTCAGCTTTTACCGGAATGTTAGCCCTAATTAGGGCAGGTCTGGAACACCAAGGGATACCTTATGCTTATCTGGATGGCAAAACCACCTTAAACAAAAGAAAAGCCGCAGTAGAAGACTTTCAGGAAAATAGTACCTGCCGGGTATTTTTGATCAGTTTAAAAGCTGGTGGAACAGGGCTAAATCTGACAGCTGCCGACTATGTGTACCTTGTTGACCCTTGGTGGAACCCTGCGGTAGAAAATCAGGCCATTGACCGCTGTTACAGGATCGGACAGGAAAAGCATGTAATGGCTTACCGGATGATCTGTAAGGATACTTTAGAAGAAAAAATCTTAGAAATACAGGATAAAAAAAGAAAACTTGCAGGTGAACTGATCCCTACTGATGAGGGCATATTGAAATCACTTGGAAAGGAAGATTTATTAAAACTGTTTGGATAAAAATTCAAACAGGACTTTTCCCACAGGCTATAAGAACGGCAAAGGGTCTTTGATCTTAAACCCTTTGCCGTTCTATCAGGTAACCTTCAGATATTACTTTAGATGTTTATCCAGCAATAAATATGTAAAGATCAGGAATACTAAGGTCAATATGCACAGGATAACTCTGCTCAGTACAGCCCTAACATATTCCACGCTTCTAAGCTGTTCGGGAAAAAATAAAAAACGGTATTCCGTTTTGAGCGGCTTTGGCCATTTTTCCATACTCTGGTTTATAGCGGCTAAACCATTCTTTAAGGAAGTATTGACCTCGGACAAATCCGGTGCAGGTGCTTGAATGACAATATTGTTAAGCTTATTTTCAAAGCTGATTAGTAGAGCTTGTGTTTGCTCTTCCTTTGCCAAAATGGCTTCGTTCTTAATCGAAATTTCCTTTTCCAGCAGTTCCGTTTTTTTGATTAAGGTTTCCACTACTTCATCCATGACTGTTTTTTCATGTGTTTGCTGATTGCTCATATCATGTTCTTTCTTTAAGTTTAAAAATCATTAATTTCTTTACCTCTTATTGGTACGGGCTTTTTCTTGCCGTCTCCGGTTACGGCCGTAAATAGCTTCATCATCAACGTCATCCGATATGTCAATGCCGGGACTTGGTGTGCCCAGATATTTATCCTGCGGCTCTTGCTTCAAGTATTGTGTTTGCGGTTCCTGCTTTAAATAATGGGTTCCATCCGCAGACTTCATGTCAGACTGCGCTATAATTTCTCTAAGCTCGTCCGCCAGGTTCTTCGGCCTTTCCTTTTGCCGCTCCTGTATATGGTCATTTATTATTTTACTTATTTTTCCATAGCTTAAACTACGGTCAATTTCTGACCCCTTGAATTGGTATTCACCTTTAGCAAAACTGATTCCCTGCACTTGCTGGGTTCCGATTTTATACTTATACAGCATATTGATACCCTGCTTAGATAGCTGCTTCTGCAACTCGTCCATGCTTTTAACTGTCGGTAATATTGCTTTGATCTGATCGTGAATCTGGTACTTTGCCTTATCCGAACCTTTGAGCCGATGACGGTTTACCCTGTCTTTTCCTTCTCCTATATGAAAACCGTATTTTAAGGTCAGTGCCTTGCTTACTTTTACATTGTTCCACCGCTGGTTAGCATCACTTATCGTTTTTCCTTCATTATCTACCCGGTTGTAAACAATATGCAAATGGTCGTGATCAGTATCGTGATGTCTGACCATTAGCACCTGTGTACCCGAAATCTTCATCTTTTTCAGGTACTCCTTTGCAATACTTACCATCAGTTCATCGGTAAGTTTGGGACTGTCCTCCGGGCTCCAGTTTAAAGCAATATGACCTACTGCCTGCCCTAAGCCGGGGCGCATTTTCCGCTGCATATTAAAATCTGCAATCGTGTGTGCTACCTCACCTGTGCGCAGACCATCAGCATCCAGTATAACTGCATCTTTTTTCAGCATACAGTATTCCACACAACCTTTAAAGCTCTTGCCGGATTTAGGTATCTTTCCCATCATCGCTGTTCAAATATTTAAGGGTTTGATCAATCTCTATCAACAGGTTACCGCACTTGATCACAATACTCATAATGCCGCTAGTGTGCGCAAGCTTGGTCAGCTGGTTGAGATTATTGGCCATGCCTGCCAGTAGATGCAGGGCACGTCTGTCCTCTGCTGTTATCCTGGTCACGACTTTAGCTTTCAGGGCAGCCGCCCTGAACCAGTCGCTGATCCGAATACCTGCCTGCCGGGCTTTGGATTCGATTAAAAAACGCTCTGTAGCAGTTAACCGGACACGGATACCGCTGGCACGTTTGATCTTTTTTTGTGGTGCCCCGCCCTTATGTTTGGGGCGGCCACCTACCTGTTTTATCTGGTCTTTCATACGGCTTTTTAATAAGGTACTGGTCATGGTTTCTCACGTATTAAAATGACTTATCGGCTCTTGCTTCTGCGCTTTGCTACCTTCATGCGACCATCGGGAGCTTGAAGCAAGTTGCCCCTTGCCGCAGGCTTGGGGAGTTTTTGTGTAACAAAAACACAAACTTGCTTCCTACAAACCGCATAAGTTTGGCGTGCTGAAAGCCTCGCCTTACTTCCTGCGGTTTCCATTACCCGGATAGCTCCCCAAAGGAGCATCCGGGTAAATGCTACGCCGGGTTTCCCGGCACCTTTTTCTGATTTGGTGGCTGCTCCGAACAGAGCGACCACCAGACCAGGCTTCCCTTTAACGGATGGTAAGATGGCTGGTAACGGATGTACCCAAATTCATCCAGATCACGAATGCATTTGTGATAGGTTGCAATAGATGCAATTCTGGAAAAAGCCATGAGCTTTTTACGGGTAACAGCAAAAGGATTTTCAAAACCGCTTTGCTGCCAGCAGACAAACAGTGCAGTTAACAGGCTAATGTGGGTGGCCAGCGTTCTGCCGTCTGCACCCATGCGCTTAACCCATTTGCTATAATCAGCCGTCTTATTTTGGATTCCTGCCTCTGTCATGACTGGCTTCCTTCTAATAGTCTGGTGATGTCCTCTAGTTTATAATACATCATGCCGCCGATCTTTGTGTAACGTAAAGTCCCGTTAATACGCAGGTTCTGTAATGTGCCCGGTGAAATATTCAACATCTTGCGTACTTCTGCGCTTTTAAGCCATTCCTTAGCCTTTTCCTGCGGTTTCACAATAGCTTTAATATCATTCAGCAGTTCGGTCTTAAACTGCCTTAAATCGTCTTTGGTGATGATTTCTACTTGCATCCTGATCCTCATTTATTTGGTGATTGTATTGTTCCCGCTTCCTTGTGGATGGCAGGTATCAGATAGTGTCCTGTTACATAGTTTAGTTATATACAGTTAACTAGCTATACAGTTACATAGCCCATCAGTTATAGGGTTATTTAGATATATAGCCCATTGCTTATGTGCTGTTAGCTGTCTGCCGTCGCATGATTTCAAGTATTTTGCTACGCTCGAAAAACACCCGTTTATGCAGCCGTAAAAAGGGTAGCCCCTTTTTCATCCAGTCTGTCAGGGTGACCAGTGAAATGCCAAGTTCATCGGCCAGTTCCTGTTTGGATAATAGTTGTTCTTCCTTTGGCAGCTGGTTGCTGCCTGTTCTGAAATGTTCCCTGAGTTCTGCCCTTACTGCATCACGGATGCACTGGCTAAGGGCTTGTTCATTAATGATTTCCATAGCCTTTGAATTTGGGTCAAAGAAATGCTATAGAACTCGTGATTATTGACCACGGAATTTCTTGTGGTTAAATTAGAGGGGTATTTGACAAGTTGATGCTGCCCTCAAACAACTGAATGACAAGTTGTTATTAAGTAAGACAAAGTAAACTTAAACAATGGACAGACTGTCGAACTCAACTACGTTTTTTTGCTGGATTGATCTTGAAAAGCTTGTCTTTCTGGTCAATCTCTTTGTATTTACTGCCAAGATTTTTCTCATCCGTTGGGAAATAACGGTGTATAGTGTTAAAATTGATTTCTTTATTGTCCTCACGAAAGAACTTACAGATCATCCTGCGCCAGATAATCTGATCTGTTGGGTACAATAATTCAAAGCCATCAGGCAATTTAATTTTCTGTAGCTGGTGCATGATATCATATAGGGTATGCGCTCTGTCTGCCCTGATATTGATATAGCCATCCTTTTCCAGTATGGTTGCTTTTTTTAGTTCTTCTTTTAGCCTGTCAATCTCTGATTGCTGCTTCCTGATTTCAGCATGCTGATCAGCTATGATTTCGGGTAAGGTTTTTTGGGTATGCCACCTGTCAATCGAGCGAAGATATTTTTGGAAACCTGTGAGTTTTTCCAATATCTCCATATCCAGCGCATGACTTGAATTAAATGGGTTTTTATGGTCAATAAAATTAATACGTCTTAATACGATCTGCCATACAAACGTGAAAAATTCTTGTTCACCTTGCGGTTCCTTTCCTAAATAATAGATCAGATGATATTCATAAAAGTCAGGGTACTCCTGTTCAGGCAGTGTGAATAGTTTTTTTATGAAAAGATTATCCTCGTAGCCGCCTTTAAGTCCAGTGAATATCCCTACATCATATGGATGTGGATTGAGGTCAAAAGCTTCGTGTGGTTTAAAATATTTGTTAGGCATGGCTTCTGGTGTTAATTCTTCTTGAATAGACAATAATATAGCTCCACCAAATTTAATGATTCTTTAATATATACGATAAGCCTTGTCTACGTATGTAATTGAATCAATATAGGTGAGTCAGGGTCAACACAACGTTGATGTCTAATATTTTACTACCCAGTTTTCATATCCAAAAGATCAAGTTACGGCTGAGAAAATGCATACCCTAGTTGATATGGAATTAATTTCGTTTATATGATGCTTTAACAAATACACAATAAAAGCATTAATTAATTGACCGAAAGCACGATACATTTATATTTGATATGAAAAATACGGAATATTATATTTTTAACACGAAATTATTTTATTTAAATACATTTATCGTATATTTGAAACGTAAAATCGGACAAATGCACACAGAAGTAATCAAAATAATTGAAGGAGGCTTGAGTCAAGACCCTCAAAAAGTTTTAAGCTATACAAGGTTATTGATAGAGAACCTAAAGAAAGACGGAGATGAAAAGATGGCAAATCGCCTAAGTAAACTCATCAGCAGTCAAAAGTCTGCGATGATGTTTCAAGATGAACTTATCATGGCTCCCGTTGATCAGGAGAGCAGAATGAGTATGGCAGACATTATTTTGCCAACCAATGAATCTCCGACACTAATCTTAAATCACCAATTAACTACACTTTTAGATAATTTTAAAGGCATGCTTGCCTTTAAAAAAGAAATCCAACAAGCCGGAATTGAAGTCAATGCTTCACTACTGCTTTATGGCCCTCCCGGTTGTGGGAAGACAACAATGGCTAGGCATATTGCCAGTGCCTTGAAGTTGCCACTTATAGTTGTTCGAATTGACACTCTTATTTCTAGTCTGCTAGGTAACACAGCTAAAAACATAAGAAAAATTTTTGATTATGCGAACAGTAAGCCCTGTGTACTTTTTCTTGACGAATTCGATGCGATTGCGAAAGCGAGAGATGACAAGCATGAGCTAGGTGAATTAAAAAGGGTGATCAATAGTTTGCTACAAAATATAGATGAATTCACTCAAAATAATATTCTCATTGCGGCTACAAATCATGCAGAACTATTAGACAAGGCTATTTGGCGAAGATTTAATTCAATTGTTGAAGTTGGCAAACCAGCACATGAAGAAATCGAAAAACTAATTGAGTTATATTTCCACTCCTCGGTTACTGACTTCGTTGGTGTTAGCAAAAGAATGGATATCCTTAGTGAAAATTTAACTGGTTATTCACACGCTGATATTAAGACAATTTGCAATAATGCGTTGTCCAAAGCTATTATTTCCAAAAAAGAACACGTCAATTACGAAGATGTGCTCTCACAAATTTTTTTATTTAAAACCTTTAATAATTATTCAGTTAATGACCTTACCAAATACTTGAACGATCGTGGCGTATCTCAAAATTCTATTGCTGATTATTTGAATATATCAATCCGTCAAGTTATTAATCAATTAAAATCATAGCAATGGAAAAGAAAAATTTACCAATCAAAATTTTTGAGAAGAGAAAGAATGTCGACGAACGAAAGACTGAAGGTGGTGGAGATGGAGCTTTACCTCCATGGGCTCAAATAAGCGACGAGCTTCTTTACACTAGGTCAAGCGACTTCAAAGAGATTTTAAAAAAAACTTCAGAAAAATTAACAAGCAGGGATTCTTTCCGTGACTTCATTCCTGCAGTTATCAAAATTGAAATGCACGAAAAAGCAACAGCAAAATCTCATCGGTCTGATATTTCAAGTCTTTTTGATGTAAACCATAGACACAACCTTATTGGTTTAACCGACGATAGGAATATACTTGTTGCAATTAATGATCTTGAGGATATTAAAGAAATTAATAAAAAACTGAATCAACCTACCAAATTCAAAAAGGGTATTGCGTCCATAGTAGAAATGGTAACATTCGATCCAATTATCTCAGTACAAAAGGTCGATAAAAATGAACCATTGCGAGTTTCATTAATAAACTACCATAACTATCAACTGAATGAGGCTATATCGAAGACGTTTATTGATCTATGCAAGAAAAAACAGATCGAGGTTAAAAAGGTCAATTATTCTCCGGAACTGATTATGTTTAGGCTGACTAATTTAACTACGGATGGTTTTAATGATGTTAAAGAATTTGAGGCCATTGAGACTATTACTCAAATGCCAAAATACTCTATAACTTTAGACGAGCTTTCTTCGAAAGAAGCAACTGGTATTCCGATTAAGGAACCTCAAAAAGGTAAGAGCTACCCTGTAGTAGGAATTCTGGATTCCGGCATCAAGGATATTCCCCATCTAAAACCATGGATCGTATCAGATAACTTCCTTAAAATACCATCTGACAGAATCGATCCCTCTCATGGAACGTTTGTATCGAGTATTGTTATATATGGAGATGAACTGGAAAACAAAGACTATATCGGCGGCGAAGGATGCTACCTATTTGATGCTACTATCTTTCCAGATCTAAAAAAGGACTCAATCGAAGAATTCGAATTAGTAGAGCATATAAGAGAAGCTATTGAAAAAAACAAAGAACAAGTTAAGATTTGGAACCTTTCTTTAGGAACGAAGGATGAATCTGATTTAACGACATTTTCATATTTTGGTAAAGCTCTCGACCAAATACAAGAACAACACAATGTAATAATTTGTAAATCAGCCGGAAATTGTTCAAATTTTACTGTAAATAAACCTGTCGCAAGAATATCAAAATCCGCGGATTCAGTACGTTCATTGGTTGTTGGCTCAATGACACATGAAAAAGGTGAATATGACCATTCGGATAAATTTCATCCTTCACCTTTTTCTAGAATTGGCAAAGGCCCCTCAAGTATAAATAAACCTGATCTAACTCACATGGGTGGGAATGCGGGTGTGCATCCGATAACTGGTAAAATTGTAACCACTGGGGTTACCTCCTTTTCGCCGACGGGTGATTTAGTTACAAATGTTGGTACTAGCTTTTCTACTCCTAGAATTTCTTCATTACTTGCTGGAATCAACAACAAACTAGACGAAGAATTTAATCCACTACTATTAAAGGCGTTAGCGATACACTCGGCAAAATATCCAGATGAACTTACCCTTCCTCATACTGAAAAGCTAAAATACCTTGGTTATGGTATGCCTGCAAAAATTGATGATATCTTGTATAATGATCCGCATGAAATAACACTGATTCTACAAGACAAGTTAATAAAAGGAAATTGGATCGAAATTCCTGATCTTCCGTTTCCGCAGAGTTTAATAGAAGATGGTATTTATCATGGTGAAATTATACTTACTGTAGTTTCAGCGCCACTACTTAGCGAAACACAAGGTGGAGAATATTGCCAATCAAACTTGGAAGTGAGATTAGGCACATACGATAAACTAAAAACACGGTCTGGCAAAATGGTTAGAAATGATATTGGCCTTGAAAATTCCGAAAACTTACTCCGTGACGCACTTTATTCCGAAGTCCATAAGAAAAGCGTAACTGGTGATTTTGCTAGAGAAAGGACTCTTATACGATACGGTGATAAATACCAACCTGTAAAAAAATACGCTGTAAACCTAAGCGAGATGACTCCTACCAACAAAGTCAAACATTTGACCGCACCTAAAAAATGGTATCTGCACGTTGAGGGTTTTTATAGAGACTTCATTGCGACCAGAAGTGAAGTTGATGGTTTTGAATTGAGCCAAGAATTTTGTTTAATCATAACAATTAGAGACAATAAGAAGAAACAAAACGTTTATGATCAGGCAACAAAACTGCTTAATGACAATGGTTTTATACACAACAATATAAATCTAAAATCAGAAGTAAAAATACCTATAAGCGTCAATCAGTTACATTAGTTTATTACCGTTAAATAAGAAAAGTAAAGACATGGCAAGAGAACACGTAAGCCACAAAGAGATTGCTCAATATGCAAAAGACAAAGTAAATCTACCTAAAGAGTGGGCTGATGAATATCGAGCGCAAGCTGGCAGAGTACGTGACAAGGTCACATCTTATTTGGACGAGCATCAAGACTATACACTGAAGAAAATTCTTCTTTCAGGTAGTTTGGCAAAGGGAACGGCTCTAAAAAATCTTAATGATATTGATATGGCCTGCTATATCAGCTGTACTGATGCGCCTTCAAGTACAAGTGATCTATTACAATATTTAGCCGAAAGATTAAGAAAGGCATTTCCAAATCTTACTGCTGACCAAGTGCGTCCTAATACATATTCCGTGACGATATCGTTTAAAGGGTCTGGATTGGATGTGGATGTGGTGCCAATTATTTATGACAATGATCCCCTTTGGTACGGTAAATTAATAAGCCAGGAAGACGGTTCATATTTGGATACTTGTATACCTAGACATTTAGAATTTATCCGAAAACGTAAACTAGAGCAGCCAACTCATTTTGCACAGATAATTCGGCTGGCTAAACAATGGGTAAAAAACATGAAACTAGAAAGGTCGGGATTTAAATTTAAATCATTTATGGTAGAATTAGTAATGGCAAAGTTGCTAGATGACGGCAAAGACTTTTCTGATTACCCAGAAGCACTGCAGCATTTCTTCACCTATTTAGCCACCAGCGATTTTGCAGAACTTATTACATTTTACGATTATTATAATAGATCTCAAGTTCCTATGTTTTTAGAACGTGTCAAAGTAGTAGACCCAGTTAATCCCAAAAATAATGCAGCCAAACTTTACACCGCCGCACAAGCCAATGATATTGTAGATGCAGCACTTGATGCGGGTGATGCAATTGACGCAGCATTAACCGCAACTACAAAAGAAAAGACAATTTATTATTGGCAAAAAGTATTTGGTACATCATTTCAAATCTAAATTATTATGAGTTACAGTTTTTCTAGTTCCGAAACGCAAACTTTTACGCTTACACACGCCAAACACCTTGCCTCAAAGGTTTCAGCGGATTTAAAACGGATTCAACGTCTTTATGGCTCCCCCAATGACTCAACAATAACCAGTTATGAAAATGAGCTAATTGAGTTTTTAAAAAAAGGATATTTATCAGAGGTAACTTACGGCTTTCAAAGAGATGATAAATGGATTGAGCCTACTTTGCGCTATACATCTAGAGATTTAGCTGGCATGACGGCAGATGATGACGATCCTGGCAAAATCAAACCGAATGCTAATATATCTGGAGCAAATTTTACTTCATATTTGATTAAAAACTCGACTTATCATAATCTGTCTTCAGCGGATCAGGAGAGTTTTCAAAACACCCTGCCATTCAAACGAACCGGTGCACCAGCACCAGGTATCAACGGATACCTGAGTTCTGATAGAATGTATTCTTCCGGAGGCAAATCATTAGACCGTTCATCTGTAAAAAACTATTAATGGAATCAGCAAAACCTTCTTTCTCTGAATTATTTGAGCATACGATAAATTTTCCAGATCCCAATATGAGGGAACGCTTGGGACTATTAGTCGGCCTCGACGATACAAAAGAAACACTCAAAAAAATAATAGGGCTTTTAATTAATCCCGATGGCGTAGCAGAATGGGCAAAAAAACACCATCCCGATGCCAAACAAATTTTAAATTTTGTAACCAGAAGACCCCCTTTAATCATACTAGCTGGTGACGTGGGATCCGGAAAATCAGAATTGGCATATACCATTGGTGATGCTGTGGCACGCCAACAGAATATAGAAGTTACGTTATTTCCATTAAGCCTTGCTACAAGAGGTCAAGGAAGAGTTGGTCAAATGACACAACTTATTTCGGGTGCATTTGAATATACCTTGGAACATGCAAAGAAATTAAAAAATGAGGAGGGTAAATCTAGAGGTGCCGTAATTTTGCTGGTCGATGAAGCCGATGCTTTAGCGCAATCAAGGGAAAACGAGCAAATGCATCATGAGGACAAGGCAGGTGTTAATGCCTTCATCCGTGGTATTGATAGTCTGGGAAATGGCAAACTACCCGCTGCAGTAATAATGTGTACGAATCGACCGAACTCACTGGATCCTGCAATCAGGCGGAGAGCTGCTGAAATTGTTTATTTCAAAAGACCATCAGCAGAATCAAGAAAATCAGTTCTCCACCAACCGCTAAGTGAACTCGGATTTGCAGAAGACGATATCATAAAGATTGTAGAACTCACCGGATCCACTGGGGAAAGAAGCTATGGCTTTACCTTCTCTGACCTAGTCCAACGCCTGTTGCCATCTATGGTACTGGATGCTTACCCGAATAGTGCAGTTGACCCGAAACGAGCAATTCAGCTGACTGAGAATATTCTACCAACCGAACCTTTTAAAGAAAGGATGGGTAATGGCGAATAAAATCAATTTAAAAGGACTATTTTCGGCTCTGCAAAACCAAATGACTGCGCAGTTGAGCACCAACAGAGAGTTTATTATGCATCCCGGGTCTAAAGGCGATTCCTTGGAAGACACTTGGATAGACTGGCTTAGAAAGTACCTTCCAAACCGCTATTGTGTTGACAAGGCCATTATAATAGACAGTACCGGTCAGCTGAGTGACCAGATAGATTTAGTGATTTATGACCAGCAATATACACCATTTGTACTTACTCAAAATGGTATTCACTACATTCCGGCAGAAGGTGTTTATGCAGTATTCGAAGTCAAACCCGACCTGAATGGATCGGTCAACGTCTCAGGTAACAGCATCAGTTACTTTGAATATGCAGGTCGTAAAATAGAAAGTGTACGCAAACTCAAAAGAACATCCACTTTCATAATTGACCGAGGGAAACAACATGATCCTCGGCCATTGACGAAAATTATCGGAGGCATACTGTCTAGCACCAATTCTATTAAAAAAATAGATACACTGGAAAACCACCTAAAAATCCTTTCCGGCTTAAAAGGAATCGATATGGGATGCGCAGTAGATTTTGGAGCATTTACCATTGATCATGACGGCGAAGAAGACATTAAAATCATGGACTTTACAGAAAGGATCAGCCAATACTATGAAAACAGAACTATCGCCGGAATAGAATTTAGCAAAGCTGATGTTTCCCTAGTCTCCTTTTTCTTTCAACTTACCCGCTACCTACAGCAAAGTATAGGCTCTGTTGCAGCAATCGATCTCGGTGAATACGCTAAAGCCATAAAGTTTGAAATTGACGATGTATTATAAAATTAGAAACTTGAGTTGCTTATTAACTTAAACTGGATAATGTTTATATTATCAAATAATCACATAAAGAAATGACAAAATACTCAGGAATATTGACCGCGTCAAATGGCTGGAACGAGGTAATTCACGGTCTCCAAACAATAGATGTAATAGTAACAATTTATCAAATTGATAATGGTATGATGGTATTACCATCACATTATCAACTGATAATTAAAGGGCTAGACGCAGTGATGGTTGTGTTTGGTTGCCCGATAGAAGATAATAAGTATAGAGTTGTTGTAATAGGTTAAAAAATTAAAAATCTGAAGGGAATCCATGTATGTTAAATTAAAAGACGTAGTAAATTTATTATTTAAAATCCCTACTCTCATTCAATCTGCCTGTAGCCAGTTTCTTTCGCTTGCGGAGCTGAGGGATACCAGATCGCAATATAATGCTTCAACTCCCGGTAGTTGCTGTTTACCATTACTCTCTACCTTATATCCATCTGCCGCTTGGTGTTATGTCATTAATGCTCCGATAATATCAATGCCGTAGTCGAACCTAAAAGGTAAGCCTATTAAAGTTGGATTTTTCGAAACTAACGGTTATATTTACATATAGCATTTGCAGCTAAAAAGTATTAAATAAAAGGTGCGTTATTCGGGGAGTCGAATTTCAAAACCATCCTCATACTGTTGAAACGTTGATTTTTACACTAGGTGTAAATCCCAGCGGGATCACAAGAAACCGTTTAAACGGAGATAAAGCCTTTCGAAAGAAAGGCTTTTCTTGTTTTAAACCACTTCTAAGCCACTTTTTCATTCAGGCAGGGTCAAAACAGTTTAAGCCGTTCGGTATACTATTCGGTATACTAACAAAAAAACGGAATTTAGTATACCGAATTTATTTCGACAGTTCAATTTGGGGTTGTGGTGGGGCCATGGTTTAACCTCAAATAACTGGCTAAATGAAAGTAAATCAGGAACTTTCAATTTTGTTCTGGCTTTGGAAAGCCA
>JAUCSE010000067.1 GCA_030445275.1 Mucilaginibacter sp. | reverse complement strand
CTTTAGCCTTTAGCCTTTAGCCTTTAGCCTTTAGCCTTTAGCCTTTAGCCTTTAGCCTTTAGCCTTTAGCCTTTAGCCTTTAGCCTTTAGCCTTTAGCCTTTAGCCTTTAGCCTTTAGCCTTTACTTAACTTTTATGTATTTCAACGTTGTACTACCAGAAGTGATGCTAAGCGTATCCGCTGTTATTTTATATGGAACAGTATCAAAAAGGACCTGATTTACAGGCGTACCACTGCCATTAAGATCTGTAGCAGAATCTTGTTTCTGGTTTAGTTTAACATAAAGCTGTGTGCCATTGGTATCATATGCACCTTTATAAAGAGTGCTAGTTGCTGACGAACCAGGAGTTGCGTAAACATCAACGGTTAATGATGCCAGCGGTGTTCCTTCATAAAAAGCAACTGTTTGTACACTATCGCCTTTGGGGAAACGGCTTATGACCGTTTTCCAGGCACCTATCAGGTTTGTATCCGGGCTTGAGCCAGCTACTACGCCATCATTTTTAGTACAGGATTGTATTATCGTAATAAAACCTAAGGAAAGGACTAACAGTACTGCTTGTTTGTAATAATTTTTAATGTTCATAGTAATCTTTTAAGTTACAAATTGAATATTTTTATAATAACGAAAATTAAACACCATTAAATAAAAAGAGTTTTAAAAAAGGTGATTTTTTTAAAATATTGATAATTTTTAGCACGGAAAATGCTTAATATTTGCTTAAATCGTTCTTTAAAGCCCACTAAAACAGTAGGGTTTTGTCATTAAATTCCAATAAAAAGATGTTTAAACATTTATTATGAAAAAGATCAAATCATTTATATACTTTTGGATCACAAACAAAAGAAATTAAAAAATAATTAAGCACAATGAAAAAGATCTTTATCCTGTTGGCCTCAGCATTTTTGTATACGGCAGCATCGGCACAAACTACCTGGACTGCCGACAAAAATCACTCAAATGTTAAGTTTACCGTAACTCACTTATTGGTAAATGATGTTGATGGAACTTTTAAAAACTTTGATGCAACTATAACTGCAGCAAAACCTGATTTTAGTGATGCTAAAGTTTCCTTTACTGTTCAAACAGCATCAGTAAGTACCGAAAATGAGAATCGTGACAAACACCTTTCAAGTGCCGATTTTTTTGACGTTGCCAATAAACCAACCATTGCTTTCACCAGCACAGGTATCACCAAAACATCCGATAAACATTATGCGGTAAAAGGTAACCTTACTTTAGTAGGTGTTACTAAACCGGTTACATTTGATTTATGGTACCGTGGTACTATTACCAACCCAATGAGCAAGGCTGATGACGCTGGTTTCCAGCTAACCGGTATTATCAAACGTTCTGATTTTAATTTCGGTAGTAAATTTGGTGCAGCTATGTTAAGCGACGAAGTAACTATCAAAGCTAATGGCGAGTTTGCCAAAGCCAAATAACTAAATTGAATTAACTATAAACGCAACGGCGTGCTCATGCAAATGGGTACGCCGTTTGTTTTTTATCAGAAATGCTTAATCGTCAGATAGTAGTTGTTTTATGGTATCAAACCATAGCTGGTTTTTAGTGCCAAAAAAACTATGGTCAATAATAAGATATACGGTATTGTATCCGTCGGCAGCTTTGTAGCGTAGCCTTAAAGGTTGCCAAAACATTCCATTGTTTTTAACAAGCGAGCGTTTATATACCTCGTCAAAACCCAGATATATTTGCTCCAGCTTATCAAGGGGGATATTAAGGTAGTTATAGCCATCAATTACCAGGCTACCGGCAGTTAGTATAATTTCGCCCTCGCGGTGGTGCGGAGGCGGGGTTACCGAAAATAGTGTCCCTGTTTCGTTAATTAATGTGCAGCCTGCAATTTCATGATCATAGCTCCACAGCACTTTCCCTATTTGTAAAATTTGCATCGTTTAAATTTCAACATTATAATTGGTAACTGCAAATGGTGCCTCTGTAGTATCTGATGCACTAAGTAAAATCCATATCTTTGGTCAGCGGAACAATTTTTTCGTAATATTTACATTATGGCTACAGAAGTTAAGTGTCCAAGTTGTGGTTTTGGTTTTCCGATAGAGGAGGTGATGGCGGAGGAGTATAAAAAGGAGCTCCGTATTAAAATGCAGGATTATACCCGGCAAAAGGAAGAGGAATACCGTAAAAAGGACGAAGATTTTTTAACCAAAGAACGCCAGCAAAAGGAAGCTTTTGAACAACAATTAACCGACGAGAAAAAACAATTACAACTGGCTATTGAACAGAATCTGCGAAAATCAATCAGTCAGGATTTTGAAAACCAGTTAGTGATGCTCAAAACCTCGGCACAGGAAAATGAAGAAAAACTGAAACTATCGCGCCAGAAAGAACTGGAGTTTTTACAGCGCGAAAAACTGTTGCAGCAAAAAGAAGAAGAAATGGAGCTTTCCTTACAGCGTAAACTACAGGAACAGCGTAATGAACTGAGCGAGCAAATAAGGAAACAGGAAAGCGAACGCCACAGCATAAAAGATACCGAATATCAGCTCAAGGTAAAAGAACTTGAAAAACAACTTGATGACCAGAAAAAGCTGGCCGAAGAGATGAAACGTAAAGCCGAACAAGGCTCTATGCAATTGCAGGGTGAGGCACAGGAACTGATACTGGAAGAGTTATTGCGCAATTATTTTCCTTTTGATGTAATAAGCGAAGTAGGCAAGGGGGTTCGCGGGGCCGATTGTATACAAACTGTGCGCAACCAGTTTGGGCAGGAGTGTGGCAAAATTATATACGAAAGCAAGCGCACGGCCACCTTTGGTACCGATTGGATTGAGAAGCTCAAGAAAGATATGCGTGGAGTTGGCGTTGATGTAGCTGTAATTGTTACCCAGTGCTACCCTAAAGGCATGGATTGTTTTGGCGAAAAGGATGGTGTTTGGATATGTAGTTTTGATGAGGTAAAGGCGGTATCCTACATCCTGCGCGATGGAGTGATCAAGTTATCAAACCTGGCAAAATCGCAGGATAACAGGGGCGATAAAATGCACCTGCTGTATGATTATTTAACCAGCAGCGAATTTTCTGAACAATGGAAAGCCATTCGCGAAGGTTACATGAGTATGCGCTTGTCTATACAAAAAGAGCGCGATGCCATGGAGAAAATGTGGAAATCGCGCGAAAAGCAGTTGGAAAAAGTACTGCTGAATGCTGCTCATATTAAAGGCAGCATTGAAGGCATTGCTGGTAACGATACCATACAGCTTAGTCTGACAGATGATGAAGAAGATGCCTTGTTATTGGAGTAAATGACGATGTAAAAAAGCATCATTGCGAAGTACAAAGCAATTTCTTTCACCAGTTTGTCAGCCTGAGGAACGAAGGACCTATTCGGTAATAGATTCTTCGCTATGCTCAGGATGATAATTTGGAATTTACCTTTTACCTCTTATTCAACTGCACTTATCAGCTCTATCTTAGCTTGTTTCTCTTTGCGGTATTTGCTCAGGTTAATCAACAATACACTGCCTAATATTATGGCCAGGCCGCTTATTTGTAAAAGTGTAATACTTTCCTGTGCAAACAATACACCTAATATAACCGCAATTACAGGGTTTACATAAGCATAAGTGCTTACCTGTGTGGCCGGGCGTACCTGCAAAAGCCATACATAGGCACTAAAGGCTGCTATTGAACCAAATACAATTAAGTATAGCAGGGCATACCAGCTGTGGGCCGGAATATTTTGCCATTGTAATCCTTGAACTTCATGGTTCAAAAAGCTTGATGGTAAAAATACAAAGCCAGCAACCAGCATTTGCCAGGCTGTGTTTACCTGAGCAGACCCCTGTGTGTTATAATGTTTAGAATACAAAGATCCTGCGGCCCATGACATGGCACCTACAAGTAACAGTATCATACCTGGTACCTTTGCACCTGCTGTTGATGAACCAAATAAATTGCCTATTTGCTCGCTAAATAATAATATAACTCCGGCAAAACCAATAATTAAACCAATAATGGTAGATGTATTTTTGAAGTTTGCACGCCAGTTTGGCTTATCGAACAATACAAACCAGATAGGCGCTGATGATACCATAATAGCCACCATGGCACTTGGTAATGTTTGTTCAACCCAAATTACAACACCATTACCTATAACCAGTAATAAAAAACCAGTAACTGCAGCATGAATAATATTACGTTTAATAAATACTTTTTCGCCTTTTATGGCACTCCAGGTAAGCAATAATATGCCGGCCGTTAAAAAGCGGAGAGCGCCCAGTAATAACGGTGGGAAGCCATCCACCGCCATTTTTATAAAAAAGTAAGTTGAACCCCAAACAAGGTAAACGGTAGCGAAAGCGATAATAACCAGTAGGGGTGATGCGGATTTTTGAGATGTTAAGGCCATGATGATATTTATTTTTCGGGTATAACCAATTGTTGTTGTTCTTTAACTGTTTCAAGCACTATGGTGGTACGGGTGCTTATAATGTTAGGTATTTTAGTAATGTGTGTACGTATCAACTGCATCAGCGAGGCTGAATCATAGGTGCGGATCTTTACCAAATAGCAATCATCACCTGCAACAGAATGTACCTCCTGTACTTCTGGTATTTTAGCCAGTAGCTGGGTAGTTTCGGGACTTCCTGGCCCGTCGCCGCCTTTCATAAATATAAAAGCCAGCAGCTTTTGCTGTAAGGCAATCGGGTTTATACGCGTGGTGTATTGCTGTATAACATTTTTTTGTTCGAGCTTTTTTACACGCTCCAATATACCCGATGGTGCCATTCCCAGCTCGCGGGCAAGATCGGCATTTGATATGCGGGCATTATCCTGCATCAGGCGTAAAATGTGCAGGTCTGTTTTATCTAAAATTATTTCTGTTTCGCTATTCATTCTGTAATATTAACTAATTTGCGAATTAAATTCAATATTAATTAAATAAAATGAATTTAATTCGACAAAACTAGCTTATAGGTGTTTAAATTGATAATGGAAGATGGGGGATGGAGGCAAGAATTAAACCCCGGGACACCATAAAGTAGACCCATGATTTTATTGAGTGAACTTTATTAAGCGTTTGTGATTGGGTAAAACGAAAGAGAGAATAACATAACACCCCGCTCCGATTGTAAGGAATAAGAATAGGGGTATTACAAAAAACAAACACCCATCAAAAATATGATAGGGTGCAAGTAGATAAGGTATAAGTTTTCTTAAATTATTTTACCGCTAGTAGGTTTAGCAACTTGTCTGACTTTGTTTCGTCAAAAGCGGTTTTGACGTATTTGTAGCCATTTTTGGTTGTTGCGGTAAGCAATTTAGCTTTGTTTCCTTCTTCGTCTAAAATGTAAGCAGTACCGTTGTCATTTATCCAGTCAAAAAGTACATCTCTTGTGGTAATGCCGCGGTTTTGCGTATAGTCGTCAATCCATACTAATGAGTTAATAGCCAGGTATGGGTTATCATACTCACCATTGGTTCTGTTTATGTCGGTTATTTGTATGGGCATTTGTAACAGTATTAGGGATTACAAGCCCGAAAGTCCGAATTATATGCTCATCAGTCAATCCGTGAAAACACCGTATTTTCGTCCGTTTAAACATAGGTGTTTTAACGGGTTTATTATTTTGTAACTTATTATATTTTAATAAGTTACAAAATAAAAACTGTAATATAATATCCTGATGATTTGCCCTTTTTTGTCATTTAAACCCTGAAAAGATTAGTGTGAAAAAGTGATCTATACTTTCTTTTTTAGTTCAATAACAGTAACCTCTGGCCATATACCTAACCGGCCCGAAAATGCCAGGAAACCAAACCCGCGGTTTACGTACAGGTAACGATTTTTTTCGTTGGCAAGCCCGGCCCAATCCAGGTAGCGATATTTTACCGGGCTCCATCTAAAGCCCGGAATTTCAATACCAAACTGTGCTCCGTGCGTATGCCCCGAAAGCGTAAGGTTGATATTGGTGGTATTATAGCGCACCTGTTCTTCCCAATGAGTAGGATCATGAGATAACAGCACCTTGAATGCATCTTTTGGCACACCGTGGAATGCTTTATTCAGATCGCCCGCTTGTTTAAAACCACGCCCCCAGTTTTGTATACCTATAAGCGATATTTTCTGACCGTTTTTTTGGATGGTTACGTTTTCGTCAAGCAGTAGGCGATAACCTAATGCCGCGTGGTGTTGCTTTAATGTATCAAGGTTGGCTGCTTTTGCCTGTTCACTGGGCCATTGAATATAATCGCCATAGTCATGGTTGCCGAGTATGGAAAACTGTCCGTAGGGCGCTTTGAGCTGACCAAATCTGTCAATATAAGGTTCAATTTCTGATGCTGCATTATTAACCAGGTCGCCGGTAAAAACAAAAAGATCACTTTTCTGAGCCTTAGCCAGGTCAATACCCCGTTGCATGGCTTCGGTATTATCAAAGCTGCCCGAATGAATATCAGATAGCTGGGTAATAGTAAAACCATCAAAAGCATCGGGCAGATCTTCGAAATAAAGTGTAGTACGGTGCAGCTTATAATCATACTTACCCTTAAACATGGCATAAAACATAGAAGTAAACGGAACAGCAGCAACCAATACAGCAATTTCGCTAATGAATTTACGACGGGCAGGGAAAGTTGGCTGATGATTAGTTCCACTTACTAAATTAAATAAGCCTACAAAAAATCTTCCCAGGTCGCCCAGCGACAAAATGATCACAAAAAATAGTTTGGTGATAAAAAAGGTGAGGAAGAGGCTCAGTATCCATTCGTGAAAAGGGCGCATACCGCTTGCAGTACTAAAACTGCCAAAACCCAGGAGGAACAAGGCTATTACACCAACGGAGATGAATAAATAGCCAAATAGCATTACGTTACGCCACAAGTGCGATTGCCAGTCGGAGCTTAATGTTTTCAGACCTGAAAAAATGTACCAGTCAAACAATAAACTGACTGCTGATATGATTAAAAATACCCTGAAAAAACCACTGTTATGCATATAATTATTTATAAGAGTGCAATTTATAAAAGGAAAGGTAATTAAAGGGTAAAATTTAGGGTTTATGAATTCGTTAGGTACAACAGACTTTCTCCGGCGCGTCAATTGCGTGGAACGAAGCAATTACAGAGCAGATTGTAGAATAGGATGATTTATAGTGCTCAATTGCCGCTAAGGCTGTTACGTTTTTCGTTGTTGTTTGTTTTTTAAGGGACTCAAGATGGCTTCGCCGTATGTCTTGATACCAAAGTAACCAAGACCGAGCGTAGCGAGATAATGAACACTTATAAGAAACAAATAATAAGTGAATAACTCAAGACAGAAAAAAGCTTCCCCGCTGCAGGCAAAACACCCAGGCCTGCTCTGTCAGGCCCTTGCCCGCATTTTGATTTGCGACTAGCATTAACTTATTTATTCTGCTAATTCTAAAATCCAGAAAATTCTGATTCAGACAAATGCAGTTCGTGGTTCTGCCTGATTTGCCGGGCAAAGGCCTTATGCGGCACAGAAGCCTAAAAAGAAAAAAGTGTTTTTTACATTTATCACAACAAAAGTAAAAGACCTCCCGCGGCCATAGCGGTACTTCATCAAACATAAATCCCTATTTTAGTATCCATGAAATTATATTACTATTTAATAGTATCAGCGGGCCTTTTAATGGTTTCGCAGGTAAACGCGCAGCAGGCTAAAACTGATACTGTGTTTTTTGATGATTTTAATAGTGGGGCCCTTGATCACAGCAAATGGAATGTAGAAATTACCGGGCATACGGTGAACAATGAACAGCAAGCTTATGTTGATTCTGCTGCCACTATATATATAGTAAAGGGTAGCGATGCCGAAGGTGCGGTAAGAGGCGCATTAGTATTAAAAGCGATATACCGGCCTGGGTTTACCAGCAAAGAACAAAAAAAGTACGATTTTATATCAGGCAGGATAAATACTCAGGCCAAAATGGAGTTTACTTATGGTACTGCTTCGGCACGTATGAAAATGACCGCAGGTGCAGGTTTATGGCCGGCGTTTTGGGCGCTGGGCAATGGTAAATGGCCCGATTGCGGCGAGATAGATATGATGGAAACCATAGGCGATTCGAGCTGGACCAGCCACGCGTTGCATGGTCCAAACTATTTTGGGAATACACCACTTGCTTACCGGGCGTTTTTCCCGGCGGGTACCGATGTTACCCAATGGCATGTTTACTCGGTTGATTGGAGTCCCACAACGCTGATCTTTAAAATAGATGGTAAGGTAACCTATACTGTTACTAAGGCCATGGTCGAAAAATATGGTCGCTGGGCTTATGATAATAAGAAATTCATCATTCTTAATTTTGCTTTAGGCGGTGGCTATCCAGCCGGATATAACAAAGTTACCAAACCTTATTACGGTATATCAGAAAGTACCGTTGCTAAAATAAAAGCGGGGGAGGCTAAAGTATTTGTTGATTGGGTATTGGTTACCCGGAATAAGATACCATAACTGTTAAAGTTTGTTAAAGTATTGTAACATATAAACTATAATAATAATACATGTCGTGATTATTGCGTTTAAGATTTAAAATGCAAAAAGTGCAAAAATATAATTAAAGTGTAAGGTAAATTTTACTTTTTTTAAACATTGCTGTAATAGCAATTGCATATTTTTGAATTATTCAACTTTAAACATCTACTATTATGGCAATATTAACAATTCAAATCCCCGACAGCGAAGTATCTACTTTATCAAGCATAGTTGAACAGGTAGCAGGCAGTGTTATAAAAGTTAACGCTGACGAAGATATACACACAAATGAGTGTCTACAAAAAGAAGATTTTTTTATTAAAAATAAATTAGCAGGATCAATCCACAGAAATCACCTCTGGAATGATTAAGCAAATAATATGATCATTTAAAATTTTAATTTGTTAATACACCATAAAAAAGTAAAGCCCTGCTCAACAGCAGGGCTTTACTTTTTTATAACCCAAATATGGTGTTAGTTTCTGTAATTAACACGTTCCTGAGAATGACCTCTATCATCATGGCCGTGTCTTCTTCTTTCACGGTACTCGGCCGAACAGCTTGTAAAGCCCAGTGCAGCCAATAACAGCAGCGCTATGGCACGGGATGTTTGCGTTTTCATAATAATTAATTTATGTTTTATGTAGATGTTATAAGTTAAACACTTGATTATCAGAAAAGTTTGTGTTGGTATAGAGGTCACACGAATGTTACCTGGATATAAGGCAGAATAAGTGATCTTCATCAACCAGAAAGTATGCAATTCTGTGAATGAATAAAATGCTTTCATTAAAATTCACTTTTATATTATAAATTCATCATATCTGGTACCATGATATAGGATATTACCCGTAATGATTATTATGATTGGCTGTTTAACTATACCTAAATCTATTTTTTGTGAATCTTGCAAAATTTGCGGTGCACGGCCAGTTATGGAACCGGATAAGGATGGTTTGTATATAGTTAAATGCCCCAATAACAACCATCATTACCAAACCCGGGCCGGATTAATAGATATAGATGACTGGAACCGAAACAATACAGAGCATTTTGTAGCAGGATTTGGTATCTCCCAGGTATCATATTAGTAACGATTTCGTGATTCGTTTTGAGGCTCTTGTTAAATCTATATCTTAGCCTTTAAAACATAAACCGTGATGACCTCTTTTTTTAATTCAAATACCAATAAAGCAAATAAGCTGAAACTGGGAGTATTACTATTGGCATTTACTTTACCCGCGTTTTGCCAAGCCCAAACCGGAACAAATGCGATACCTGTGGTTGATCATATTGCCATCTGCGTACGTGACCTTAAAAAAAGCGTAGCTTTTTATACTGATGTAATGCATTTACAAAAGGTGGCAAATCCATTTGCTGATACAGTGCACCAGTGGTACAGCCTGGGTAGCCATGTAAAATTGCATGCCATACAAGGCGATTGTACCGGCAAGCATGATAAAGCCGAACATCTTTGTTTTGCCGTAAGCTCAGTTAAAGAGTTTGCTAAAAAATTGGATGAATTAAATATTCCCTATGGCAACTGGAAAGGCGACAGTAAAGAGCCTACCTTACGCCAGGATGGGGTGCTACAGCTTTATTTCCAAGACCCCGACGGGTATTGGATAGAGATTAATAGTCCGGCTAAAAATAAAAAGTAATTAGCCCGGCTATTAATATTTTAATTCCTGACAATGGATGCCGGCCTTTTGTAAAAGCGTTTCAATATATCCGGCAGACAAGCCTGTGGCTACTATACGTAATATATTGTCACAGTCTTCCAGATCAAAGTTCCATTGTGTAATAGTTGGAATTTGAGTGAGCAGCCGGGTTACCTTACTCACTTGATTTTGTTGCTTTACGCTTGTTGAAAATACCAGCACATCCATATTAAAATAAGTAATTAATGTTGTTAGTCGTTAGTCCAAAGTCTTAAGCCTTTAGTCTGCTTCTAACTCCAGACTAAAGACTTTGGACTAACTGCTTTTAACTTATTATTGATCTTTTTTTTCTTGTTCGGGGTTAAAGTCGTCTTGTCTACGGCCAAACCTACCAAATCCTGGCCCGCAGTCTTCCCAATTGCGCATACGGTCGCGCATTTTAGCTTTAAACCTTTCCTGTTCTTCGGGGCTCAGGGTTTTAAGGCGTTCAGCCATTTCACGTTTGCGCATCCATGGTGAACCGCCGCCCCATCCGGGCCTGCCGCCTTTGCCAAAGCCAAACAATATCTTACTTAAAATAAATATGCCTGCGGCCTGCCAAAAGGTAATGGTGGTTACGTGTAAAATATCGGGTAGTAAGTTGTTCCACAACTGCATTACCACAAAACTGATAAGCGATAGGAATGCTATGGCTGCCAGCGGGAAAAATATAAACCTGTACGGTTTGTTAAAAAATATCCTTTTCATTTTATTGTCTTTTTAAGCCTGTTTGTACAGGCAATTGTTTTTTAATATTCTGTTATCTCTTTATATAACTGCTCCAAACGCTTACGTAAGTGCAGTACGGCGTATCGCTTACGCGATACCAAGGTTTGCACCTTTTCGCCTGTTAGGTCGGCTATTTCCTGGAACGACATATCATCCAGTTCATGCCATTTAAATACCTCTTTTTGCTCAACCGGCAACTCATCTAAGGCAATAAATAATTGCTCCCAAAACAGGTTGCGCACATATTCAGTTTCGGGGGTGCTTGTTTCGGCAAATAGTATATCCTTAAAATCGGCTGTATCATCTTCATCTTCTCCGCCGGCAAGCATATCATCCAATAAAGTTTCTGTCTTTTTTTTATGCTTATCAGTTATTTTATTGCGGGCCACGCGGTAAAGCCAGGCGCTGGTTTGCTCAATAGGCTCTGAATTGATCACCGAACTAAACTGGTACCAAACATCCTGCAGAATGTCTTCGGCATCAGCATCGTTCTTTACCCTCCGCCTGATAAACCCCAACAGGCTTTTACCATACTCTTTTATAGTATGTATAATATGACTGTTTTTGTCTTCGGGCATTAGTGCTGTTATCAATTTATTGCTTGTTTAAAGATAAGGACGATTGAGGAATGAAAACATTTTAAATTATTTGAAAAAAATGAGCCTCACCTAAATCCTCTCCAAAAGAGAGGACTTTGCTTTGCATATTATTAAAAACGGGTTTTATCCCCTCTCCTTTGGAGAGGGCTGGGGTGAGGCTTCACCAATATGTTAAACAGGTTGTTTAAATTACAAATTGTACTTACTTTGAGCCTTGAATGAATAATCCCCTCACTGTTAACAGAACTTTACAAAAACTACTGCTGCCGGCCCTTTTACTGGCAGCAACGATAACCAGGGCGCAGGAGTTTGGCGGTAACCCTCCATCTATAAAATGGAAGCAGGTAAACACACCCGCGGCCCGGATCATTTTCCCCGCAGGGATGGATTCAGCAGGTGTAAGGGTGGCCAATATTGTGCAGCAAATGAACGGACTCATCAAACCTACCATAGGTTTTAAGCAAAAGCAGGTGAGTATAGTTTTGCAAAACCAAACTACCATAGCTAACGGCTATGTGGGGTTGGCGCCTTTCAGGAGTGAGTTTTTTTTAACACCCGAGCAAAATAGCTTTGCTATAGGTAGCTTACCCTGGCCGCAGCAACTGGCCATACATGAGTTTAGGCATGTACAACAGTACAATAATTTCAATGTAGGCTTATCGCGCGTACTGCATATTATTTTTGGCGAAGGTGGGCAGGCGCTGGGTAATGATTTATCGGTGCCTAACTGGTTTTTTGAGGGCGATGCTGTATTTAACGAAACCCATGTGAGCGAACAGGGCAGGGGGCGGCTTCCTTACTTTTTTAATGGATACAGGGCATTATGGGCCGCCGATAGGAATTATAGCTATATGAAGCTGCGTAATGGATCGTACCTTGATTTTACACCAGATCATTATCCGCTGGGGTATATGTTGGTTTCCTACGGCCGTCAAACTTATGGCGACGATTTCTGGAAAAATGTAACCCACGATGCTGCGGCCTTTAAGGGCGGATTTTATCCTTTTCAAAGGGCAGTGAAAAAATATGCCGGTACAGATTTTAAAACATTTAGCAATGCCGGGCTTAATCACTTTAAAGAACAATTTAAGGATGACGCAAGTAGTAAACCCGCACCTGATCAATCAAAGCATTTTGATGCCGATAGGGAATATCCGGCCTATATAAACGACAGTACGCTTATTTACATGAAAAGTCCCTACAATCATATACCGGCCTTTGTCATAAAAACGGGAAATGTGGAGCGTAAGATCAGTATCCGTTCTGTTTCATTGGATAACTATTTTAATTACCATGATGGCAAGGTAGTTTATGCGGCTTATCGTCCTGATTTGCGCTGGGGGTATCGCAATTACAGCGAACTGATGGTACTTGATATAAAAACAGGCAAAGAACAACGCATCACCAGGAAAACAAAATATTTTTCACCAGCTTTTAGTGCCGATAGTAAAAGTATTGTAGTGGCGCAGGTGGCCACATCAGGAGCAAGTGAACTCCATATATTGGATGCGGATGGTAAGCTTGTTAAAGTATTGCCAAACCCTCAAAAGCTGTTTTATACCTATCCGCAATTTTATGGTGATGATAAGCTGATTGCTCCGGTAAGGGATACTCAAGGTAAAATGACTTTGGCACTGATAGATATAGCAACTGGCAGCGCAAAGTACTTAATGCCATTCAGCTTCAAGCCAATTGGTTTTACTACGGTAAAAAAGGACGAGGCTTATTTTACCCAAACGGATGGCGCTAACGACAGATTGTTTGTATTGAAGCTAAACAGTAATCAGTTTTTTGAATTGTTGCCTACCGGTAACGATGCAGGCATCGGTCATTATCAACCTGCAGTTGCCAGCAATAAAATGGCCTGGGTTGGTTTTACCGCTTTTGGGTATCAGATAAATGAAGTAAATAAAAAAGACCTGAAATGGATAGATGCCGGTAATCAATACGTGCATTATTTGCCTGATTTGGGTATCACCGCGCTTAAACGCGATTCATCGGCCAATATGCTGGCCGATGTAGTTGATAAACCATTACCAGTTACAGACTATTCCAAGGCGCACGGACTGTTTAATTTTCACAGCATTATTCCCAACATCAGCGATCCTAACTATTCCTTTGCCATTACCGGCGAAAACGTGCTGAATACCTTACAATCAGAAATATCCTTTGATTATAATCGTAACGAGGGATACAAACAGGTTGGTTTTGATGCCACATATGGGGCATTGTTCCCTTATATATCAGGTGGGGTTGATTATACTCTAGATCGCCGTCAGTTTTACAGGGGCAGCTACCTGTACTGGAACGAAACCAGGGTACATGGTGGTTTACAGGTGCCGCTTAACTTTTCGGCAGGCAAACATTCAACCGGGCTTACCTTTGGTTCTGATCTGTATTTTAATCACACCAGTTTTCAGCAGGGGAATGCTATACAGTTAAAAGACAGGAGTTACACCTATCTGAACAATTACCTGATATTTAGCAACCAGAGCCAGGTAGCTAAGCAAAATATATATCCGCAACTTGCACAAAGTATCAGTTTGAATTATAAATCGGCCATATCAGGAGCGGGGGCCACTCAATTGCTGGCAACAGGCACCTTCTATTTCCCGGGACTGGCTACCAATCATAGCCTGGTGATCAATGTGGCCCACCAGCAAAAAGGCAAGAATAATGTGATCAGTTTCTCAAACGATTTTCCGTTCAGTAAAGGGTATACCGCCGAAAGCCTGGATGATATGAACAAGGTGGGCATTAACTACCATTTCCCTTTTGCCTATCCCGATGCCGGTTTTGGAAACCTGGTTTACCTGCTACGCTTAAGAGGACAATTGTTTTTTGATTATACCCGCGCAACTGCCGATAACTTTTTTACCAATGGCAGCGGCTTTAAACAAAACTTTCGCTCAACTGGTGCAGCTGTATTCTTTGATACCAAATTTTTTAACCAGAATAACATATCATTTGGCATCAGATACAGTTACTTGCTTGATAATGATTTTTTTGGAGGCACCGGGCATAACCGGATTGAATTGGTGCTGCCGGTTACGTTTTTTTAATTAACAAATTAGTGAAGGATTGGATGGAATCAAGAAAGTAGAGCCAAGAGATAAGAATCTGCAGTATTTATCCATGTGTAATGACGAAATCAAAAAACCTACTTTACCCCAATATAAACATCCACCTCGGCATCTTCCTGATTCCATGCTTTGGCACCGTATACATCAAAGTCGGCTATATATTTTCTGTCGATACTGCCGTTCCATATATGCTGCCAGGTTTCGGCTACGCAATCAGGCAGTTTGCCCTTTGCTGTGTATTTTAAATAACTGGCAGGCGCTACAATTAGGCTGGTCAGCCCTTGGGGGACATTGTCAACATTATTCACCTTGCAGCCTAATATCGTAGTGTATGCGCCATTTTGATCACTTTCATAATCGGTGTAAACGCAATATATATCATCGTTTACCCGGTCCTCTATTTGTTGTAAAACACCATCTCCCATAAACCTGCCCCAAAGCTCACCAATGTCTTTTGCCGACTGCCCGTTGGTATTACTGGTACGTGTTGAAATACCCAACAAAAAGAAACCTATTACATCTATTTTGTCCATAATTCAAGTTATCACTATTTGTTATACTGATCTATAATTAATTTTATATCAAAAAATTATAAAGATTATATAAATAAATTATTTAATATGATAATTACTCAATCAGTTTTCGTAACCCAGCAAAAACGCCTTCCCAATTTTGCTCAGAATGCTCTTTTGCTTCCTGGTTTTTTATATTATCCTGGGTAATAGTTAGGTTGGTTATGCCACCATTTTCGGTAAGGTTGTAGGTAATAGTAGCATAGTTTTCGGGCTTATCTTCGGTGCCGCTCATGCTGCTCCAGTAGGTGTATTTCAAAAACTTACCGGGATCAATATCCAGGATGATGCCTTTGTCTTCATACTTTTTTCCATCCCACTCGCCGCTAAAAGTAATGGGTTCTCCCACCTTCCAGCTTGATTTTAACCGAGTACCAAAAAAATATGCTTTCACCATTTCAGGATCAGTAAGGCCCTGCCAAACTTGGGATATCGGCGCTTTAAATTTAAGGTCGATACTTAATGTTAAATTTTCCATAATGTAGTTTATTTATTGTTTAGTGCGATTAATTCTTCTTTGATCATTCCGCTTTTTATAAGTTCAAAATCTTTTTCTCCGATCTTCAAAAAGCCGAAGCGAAAAGCGTATCCCCATGACTTTTTATTGATGATAAAATCAAGCTCATCAATCATCGGAACGATGGGTGCTTCGGTACTTTTATAAAATTTGATGTCGCGGCGCCAGGGTATAAAATCTTCGCTCATTTTATGTTGATAGATATCCTCGCCTACGGCTTGCCCAATGGCTGTAAAAGCCTTGCAGGGTTCGGTACCGTTCATAGTTTGTTTAGGCGAATAAAACAGCACCCAATCATCAGCATGTATCCTTTTCAGCGAAGCTTGTTTACCATGGTTAGCCTGCATAAAGCCGTCGGCAACACCGCGGGCTATATGATCTTTTGACGCAACTATTATCCAGTATTTCATAACGCATTGATTTTTAAGTCAAACAAAAACATTACTATAACGTGTATTCCCTTGTTATTGTTAAACAAAGTAAATACAGGCTAATGACAACCCTATGTCAGCAGGAAAAATGAGGTGTTATTTATTTTTTTGAGTAATAATCCGGGCTATCTCTTTCACCTTATCAGTTAAGGTTTGGGGTTTCACTATTTCGGCATGGTCGCCAAACATCATGTACCAGCGGGCAAAGCCTTCAATGGAGGAGGAAAGAAAGGTCATCTCAATCATATTCCCGATAGCTTTCTCAGATACAAAGCCACTATAGTATTTTTGATTATCGAGGTGATTCGCTATATCCTTCTCTACTTTGATAATTACGGTTTCCAATTGTTTATCCTTAGCAGTTTGGGCTATATAAGCTTTAAGCGTGGGGTGTTTACTCCCATTATAAGATTCGTCAGTGTTTACCAGTTTACGGATCCTATCGATCCTGAAATCCCGGTAATCATCACGCAAACGGCAGTAGCCAATTAAATGCCAGTAACTATCCAGGTAAAAAACGCCAACAGGTTCCACATCTCTTTTAGTAGCCTCCTGGCTGTGAGCAGCGAAATAATCAATGCGCAATATCTTTTTTTGAACAATACCTTCCAGAATGTTTTGAATATGATCTGTATTACCTGCTCTTTTCTGACTATGGCTTTTTAAAACTTCGATGCTATCGTCCAGGTTTTCCAAAGCATCCTTTTCGGCTGTTTTTAAAATGGCCCGCACCTTATACATGGCCGATTTATGATGGGTCATGGTGGTGGTATCGGTCAGTTTCTCCACAAACTTTTCGGCGGTTAAAAAGGCGGTAGCCTCCTCGCGGGTAAACATTACAGGTGGCAAACGGTAGCCATCCATAATGGAATAACCTACCCCTGCCTCGCCTATAAGCGGGATACCGGCCTCTTCCAATGTTCTGATATCACGATAAACCGTACGCAGACTGATATTAAAACGCTCGGCAATATCAGAAGCTTTTACTACCCTGCGCGATTGTAATTGTATCAAAATAGCAGAAATACGATCGATACGGTTCATAACATCAAATTAAGCAAAAAACAAGTTACCTTTGGTTAATTATTTTTTCCTGCTATGGCCAACGAAACCAACGATAAGATTATCACACTGGAAACCTATTACGATGTAATGCTGGCACACATTATACGTACCAAGCTGGAAGATAATGGTATATCATGTTTTATAGCCGATGAAAACATGATAGCCTCAAACCCATTATACAACCAGGCTGTTGGTGGTGTAAAGCTTAAGATTTTTGAACGCGACCTGGAGAAATGCCGGGAAATACTGGCAGAGCAAGGCGATTTGCATGACCAGGACCATGTAGAAATAGACGAAGAATCAAACAACGTGATCATTTGTCCGTACTGTGCATCTACCAATATAGGGCCAGCCGATCCGGGTAAATTTTCTACATTCCTCTCGGCTGTTTTTCCATTTTATAGTACCAAAGCCTGGCATTGCTTTAACTGCCTGCAGGATTTTGAATAAAGTTTTAGTCTGGTATCAAGTAGCTAGTATCAAGACATTCGTATTTTTCATAAAATCTTCAAAAATCTTGATACTTGATACCAGCTACTTGATACTAAATACTTAATACTATTTTGACTGTTTTTTTTATCTTAGCGGTATGTATAACCGCCGTAAGTTTATCAAAATATCAGCCGCCGGTGCATCGCTGGCAGCCTTTTCCAACTCCGTAATAGCAAAAACAATTTCATCGGCACCCGAAGTAACTTTACCAGTGGTTATCTCTACCTGGGATTTTGGCATCATAGCCAATAAAGGTGCCTGGAAAGTGCTTTCGGCCGGCGGCCGCGCACTTGATGCCATAGAGGTTGGGGCCAGGATACCCGAGGCAGAAGATATTACCAATCATACCGTTGGCCGCACCGGTCTTCCTGACCGTGATGGACATGTTACCTTAGATTCCTGCATCATGGATGAATTGGGTAATTGTGGTTCTGTAGCAGCCATGGAAGATATAGCCCACCCTATATCGGTAGCCCGTTTGGTGATGGAGAAAACCCCTCATGTAATGCTGGTTGGCGATGGCGCTACCCAGTTTGCGGTTGAACAAGGCATGAAAAAAGAAAAGCTGCTTACACCCGAATCTGAAAAGATCTGGAAGGAATGGCTGAAAACGGCTAAATACAGCCCGGTGAAAAATATTGAAAATGGCGGCAAACCGGGTGATAAATATAACCACGATACCATAGGCATGCTGGCTATTGATGCCAAAGGCAATATCTCAGGCGGTTGTACTACCAGTGGTATGGCCTTTAAACTGCACGGTCGTGTTGGCGACAGTCCCATTATAGGCGCGGGTTTGTATGTGGATAACGAGGTAGGCGGTGCCACATCAACCGGTGTGGGCGAAGAGGTGATCCGTAACGTGGGCAGTTTTTTGGTGGTTGAACTGATGCGTCAGGGTTATTCGCCTGAGGACGCCTGCAAAGAAGCCGTTAAACGCATCATCAAAAAGAAACCCGAAATAGCCAAACAGATACAGGTAGGATTTTTAGCCATCAATAAAAAAGGCGAATACGGTGCTTATGCTATACAAAGTGGATTTTCCTTTGCGGTTTGCAATGCGCAGCAGCAAGATCTGTTGATTAAGGGAAAGAGTTACTATAAATAGGTTTTTAGATCGTGGTTCATTTAACATCTATGAACCACATAATATAACCAAACTGTTAACCACGAATATGCAAAAACAATGACCCAACTCATTTCCCTTGAAGTTTGTGCTAATTCAGTTACCTCGGCACTGGCGGCCCAGGAAGGCGGAGCTGTGCGGGCGGAGCTGTGCGAAAACTTAAAAGAAGGCGGCACTACTCCATCGTACGGACAAATATTAATGGCCCGCAATCTGCTACACATTAAACTGAATGTGCTGATACGTCCGCGCGGCGGCGATTTTTTATACTCCGACCTGGAATTTCAAATTATGCTGGCCGATATCAGGTATTGTGTTGAGGCTGGTTGTGATGGTGTTGTAATAGGTATGTTGAATGCCGATGGCACCATTGATAAAGAACGCTGCCTTGAAATGGTGCGCCTGGCCAAACAATGGGGATTAAGCGTTACCTTTCACCGGGCATTTGATATGTGCGCCGATCAATTTCAGGCTCTTGAAGACATTATTGAGATGGGTTGCGACCGAATACTTACCTCGGGTGGCAAAAGCACCGCTATGGAAGGGGCTACCGTGCTTAACCGCCTGGTTGAACAAGCCGCGGGCCGCATCAGCATTATGCCGGGTAGCGGTGTGAGCGAAGCCAATGTTGCCGATCTGGTACACTTTACCGGCGTAACCGAAGTACATTCATCAGCCCGTGGTCATGTATACAGCAAAATGCAATACAAAAACAATCATATTTTAATGAGCACCGCACCTGGCGATGAATATAGTATTGATATTACCGATGCCAACAGGGTGCGCGAACTGATAAGGCTGGCAAATAGCTAATCAAGGGGCAAGATATAAGAACCAAGATATAGGAACCAAAATAAGATACAGGCTTTTCTTCAAAAAACACCATGTCATTGTAATGACACCTCTTTTATGAGTTACAGAAAATTCTGTATTTAGAAAAAATAGAATTTATTATCTGTTAAAAATCAAACGTTTGCCGGGTTTACCTTCCATTAAACTTCCATTGGCCCAGGCTATATTCCCCGATACCAAAGTATAAGCAATTTGTGACCGGAAGGTGGTGCCTTCAAACGGACTCCATCCACAATGGTAAAGCAGGTTGCCTTTGTTTACGTTCCACGGTTTGTCCAAATTCACCAGTACCAGGTCGGCCCAGTAGCCTTCGCGTATAAAACCTCGTTTGTCTATCTGGAAACAGGTAGCCACGTTATGGGCCATTTTTTCGGCTATTTGTTCCAGTGTTATTTTGCCGTGATGATACAACTCCAGCATGGCAGGTAAGGCGTGTTGAACCAATGGTCCGCCCGATGGAGCTTGCAGGTAGGGTTGCTCTTTTTCCTGTAGAGTATGTGGGGCATGATCGGTGGCAATTACATCAATGTGGCCATCCAGCACGGCCTTCAAAACCGCGTCCCTATCGGCCTCAGTTTTCACTGCCGGGTTCCACTTAATAAAGTTGCCTTTGGTGTCATAATCGGCATCGGTAAACCACAGGTGGTGCACACAGGCTTCGGCAGTAATGCGTTTGTCTTTTAGCGGGGTTTTGTTATCAAAAAGATGTGGTTCAAGCGCCGTTGATATGTGCAAAATATGCAGGCGGGTATTATGCTTTTTAGCTAGCTCAACCGCTAATGACGATGACAGGTAACAAGCCTCGGCACTCCTGATCTTAGGGTGCAATTGAATAGGAATGTTTTCACCCAGTAATTGTTTGTAATGCTCCAGATTGCTTTTAATGGTGGCCTCATCCTCACAATGTACAGCGATCAGCATGGGCGACTGTGCGAAAAGATTATCTAAAGTACGTGGGTTATCAACCAGCATATTCCCGGTTGATGATCCCATGAACACCTTGATACCGCAAACATTAGCCGTATCAGTACGCAACACCTCATCCAGATTATCGTTCGATGCACCCATAAAAAATGAGTAGTTAGCCAATGAGTTGCGCGAGGCTATATCATACTTATCCTGCAGCAAGGGTTGCGTAAGCGTATTGGGCACGGTATTGGGCATCTCCATAAAAGAGGTGATACCCCCGGCCACCGCCGCGCGCGATTCTGAATAGATGTTAGCCTTATGCGTTAAACCCGGTTCGCGAAAGTGCACCTGATCGTCAATACAGCCAGGCAGCAAATGAAGTCCTTCGGCGTTGATCACCTCATCAGCCAGGGTATTAATGTTGGCATCAATCCGTTCAATAAAACCATCTTTTATCAATATGTCGGTTACATATTGTCTGTTTTCATTTACTACGGTTGCTGATTTGATGAGGATTGTTGCCATGAGGCAAATATAGGATTTTGAGGGTTGAGGGAGGAAACAAGATGCAAGAAACAAGCGAGAAGAGGCGGGCCTCAAAAAAATACGTCATTGCGAGGAGGAACGACGTGGCAATCCCCGACATACAGAGCGACCCTGCTTATTGGGGATTGCCACGCTGCGCAATGACGCGTGGAGAGAAATCGTGGTAATCCTTTAATCCTAAGAATCATGGTTCAGACAAAAAACACAATCCCCAAATCCCTTATCTCCCTTCCCCAATTCCCTCTTCCAACAAAAAGCCTATCTTTGCGGCATGGCTGTAACTTTTGAAGAATTTAATTTTAACCGGCAAATTTTAAACGCGATAGCCGATGCCGGTTATACCGAAGCTACACCTATACAACAAAAAGCCATCCCCCCAATTTTAAACGGACAGGATGTGATGGGTATAGCGCAAACTGGCACCGGTAAAACGGCGGCCTATGTACTGCCCATACTCATGAAGTTGAAGTATGCCCAGGGAGATAATCCGCGTGCATTGATTATTTCGCCAACACGTGAGCTGGCCATGCAGATTGAGGAAAATGTAAGGACATTTGCCGCCAATACCGATTTGCGGGTGGTGGTTCTTTACGGTGGCCTTGGTCCTAAAACACAGATTGAGCAGATTAATAAAGGGGTTGATATTATTGTGGCTACTCCCGGCAGGTTCATGGATATTTACCTTGCAGGTCATATTGTAACCAAAACCCTTCAGGTGCTAGTGCTTGACGAAGCCGATAAAATGATGGATATGGGCTTTATGCCCCAGATAAACCGCATACTGGAAGTGGTACCTGTTAAAAGGCAGAACTTGCTTTTTTCTGCTACTATGAGCGATAAGATACATGAGCTGTCAAACAACTTCCTAGAGTATCCAACCGTTATTGAGGTAACCCCGCAGGCTACCCCGGCGCAAACGGTAAACCAGCATTTGTACCATGTGCCCAACAATAAAACCAAGATTAACCTGCTCAAAAAGCTGCTTGATCTGGAAGGCGATATTACCAAGCTCATTATATTTTGTAAAACCCGTATAGCTGCCGAGGATGTATATAAGTTTTTGCTGCGCAAATACGGCGAAGGCGGGGTGAAGGTGCTGCATGCCAACAAAGGGCAAAATACCAGGATCAACTCCATCAACGCGTTTAAGAACGATGAGGTGAAGATATTGGTAGCTACCGATGTGGCATCGCGCGGTATTGACGTGAGCGATGTAAGTCACGTGATCAATTTTGATGTGCCTGTGGTTATTGAGGATTATGTGCACCGCATAGGGCGTACAGGGAGGGCCCTGCAATCGGGCGAGGCCATTACATTCTGTGGTCCGGCGGAGGAGTATTACCTGAAAAAGATCGAGAAACTGATTAAGCAAAGCATCCCGGTAAGCACTGTTCCCGATGATGTGTTTATTGAAGAAACCGGTTATGACGAACGGCAGGAACAGAACAAAGAGATAGACCTGCAAAAGCGCAAGGATGATCCCGACTTTAAAGGGGCTTTCCACGAAAAGAAAACCCTTAATCAGCGCAAAAAATTCGATGCTGCTAAAGATAAGGCACGATACGGTAAAGGAGGTAAACCCGGTTCAAAAAATAAATCATTCCGAAAAAAACGGTAATTAGATGTGCGGATATGCAAATTTTAGATGTGCAGATGAAGCAGTTAAGGAAAATAGCCTACTAAGAAAATTCACTAATTCAGTAAATCAATAATTCAATAACTATTCGGGATGAAACTCCGCATTACCCCTTTAAACTTTGCCACTACTTTTTTTTTATTGGCGGCAGCTTATATATGGATATTTGGTGCCCACATTGCGGGCCGACCATTAGAAAGCTGGAGCGGTACCATAGGCTGGATATTTTTACTATTCGCGTTTGTGGTATTTTTCCTCGATCTTATATTCCGCAACTTTTTTGCCGAACTTAAAAAACTATGGATCGTGGAACTATGCTTCATAGCGCTGGTTGCTGTTATATTTTTACTTGTTAAATAATGCCGGGTTAAGGGACCATCATGAGGGTGACAACCCTTAAGATGGGAATAATGTAAAAGAGGGGGCTGTCACCCTGAGCTCCGTCGAAGGGTCGAGCGCAGAGGCAGGCCCACCATGCTTCGACGGAGCTCAGCATGACATCCACTTGAGAGAGGGGGAGGTGTTAAAAATTACAAAAGTATTATAAGCCTGTAATTAAAAAACAGGATAATTGCGGCTCAAAAATTTGATTACCAATAAACAGATTAATAAATGAAAACTGCTGAAATAAAGCTCACCATCAACCTTGACGATAATAATGTTCCTGAAACCATTATGTGGGAATCAACCGATTCGCAAACCAAGGAAGCATTACCCGTAAAATCAATCATGCTGGCCCTTTGGGATCAAAACTATAAAAATACCCTGCGTATTGACCTTTGGACAAAGGATATGCCTGTTGATGAAATGAAACGTTTTTTTTATGAAACCCTGCAAACCATGGGCGACAGCTTTTTACGCGCCACCGGCGAAACAAACATTGTAGAAGACCTGCGTGACTATTGTGCCCACTTTGCCGATAAAATGGAAATCAAACAATAGATTTAGTATTAAGTCTTAAGTAATGAGTCTTGAGTTCATCCAGGGTTCAGATACTTCAAACTGAAAACTTACTACTCAAAACTAATAAACCCGTACTTTATGCGCCTAAGCTCTATCTTATCATTTGTGGGTTTTGCCTTGTTGATGGCTGGTACCTACTGCCCATTACTGCGCCCGTTTCATATTGTAAGCTGGAATGTTTACCAACTTAATCAGCCTTATGGTCTGGTATTGTTATTAGTAGCCATAGTAGGTATTTTGGCCTCGTTTTTAAACCAGCCAAAAATTATTCGCGCGGCGGCATGGACATCAGTGGTTTTGGTGCTTCTGCTGTTTATTGCCGCATTGCTAAAGATTCACTTTGCCTTTAGCTTTATACCTTTTCACAAATTTGAAATCTTTTTGGCCCGGCAAATCAAATTTAAATGGGGATGGTATGTGTTGTTTACCGGACCTATATTGGCGCTTGCCGGTGCGTTAAGCAACCGGCCCCAAATTTATATTAAAAGCACCGAGGCAATCAGTTAAAAAAGTATTCCTCAAATGTTTATTAGCTTATTACTATGTATAAAGGCTTTTTTTAAACATATTTGTATCAGCTAAATAATATATCTACATGTTAAAGTTCTCTTTCCGCCAGCAGGTATTAGCAGGCTTTGTTGTATCCATTATACTCGTTTTGGTAGTAGGTGTATTATCTTACAGAAGTATAAATCAGTTACAGGAGGATAATAAATGGGTTGACCATACCCAAAAGGTTATCAAAACATCAACAAATTTGTTGCAACTTATGATCGATGCCGAAACCGGCATGCGCGGTTATAGTGCTACCAACAATAAAGTGTTTCTTGATCCTTACAATGGTGCGCTTCCGCGGATCAATAGCGATCTGCAGGATCTTAAAGGCATGGTTACGGATAATCCGGTACAGGTTAAACGGGTCGACTCATTGACATTGGCAGTAACCGCCCAGCTCCATATTTTAAAAACAAATGTAGATACCCGCGAAAGCAAGGGCCTTGATTACATGGTGCAAAACCAGCTGTTTTTAAGGGGAAAAGAAAATATGGATGAGATACGTACGCTCAATACCCATATTATTGATTCAGAAACTAATTTACTTAATTTCCGTAAGCAAAGCTCGCAGGTAGCGTCAAATACGGCCATTATTTTTATTGTTTGCGGATCGCTTATTTTCCTGACCATTATCCTGGTGTTGTTCTTTTACATACAAGGAACTTTTGATCAGCAGAAAAAAATTGAAGATGAGATAAAGGTTGCCAATATTGAATTGGGTAAAGTACTTGCCGAAAACGAAGCCAAAAACTGGCTGTTAACCGGTACCGGGCAGTTAAATGAAAAGATGCAGGGTCAGCAAAGCGAAAGGGAACTGTCAGGTAATGTATTATCAGAAGTTTGCACTTATACCAAAGCTGCTGCAGGCACATTCTATTTGTATAACGAAACCCACAATCGGTTGGAGCTGTATGCATCATACGCTTTTCATAATCCTGATCTGATTAAAAAAACGGTTCAGCTATCCGAAGGCTGGCTAGGGCAAGTGGCCCAGAATCAAAAAGCGGCCGTTGTAAAAGGTAAACTGAATGACCGGCTTGATCTGGAATCGTCGATAGTAAAAGAAGCCCTGACCGAAACTTTTATAATTCCTTTCTTTTTTGATAAAAAGCTAAAGGGTGTATTGGAGGTAGCTTATGTAAATAGGCTGACAACCAATAATAGCGACTATATACTGGCCGTGGCCAATGATATAGGCATTGCGGTTAATACTGCACAGGCCCGTACCATTATGCATGACCTGTTTGAGGAAACCCAACAACAAGCCGAAGAGCTGGAAGCGCAACAGGAGGAAATGCGCGTTACCAACGAAGAGCTGATGAACAAAACAGAAATGTTGCAGGCATCAGAAGAAGAACTGCGCGTTCAGCAGGAAGAGCTGCGTACCATTAACGCCGAACTGGAAGAAAAAGCAAGTTTGCTGGAAGAAAAGAACCAGGCTATTGAACAGGCTCGCCAGGCCATTGACCTTAAAGTTAATGAATTGGAAACCACGGGTAAATATAAATCGGAGTTTTTGGCCAATATGAGCCATGAACTGCGTACCCCGCTAAACAGTATCCTGGTGCTGGCCCGTATATTAAAAGATAACAAACCGGCCAACTTGTCCGAAGACCAGATCAAGTACGCCAGTGTAATATTCAATGCCGGTAATGATTTGCTTACACTCATTAATGATATCCTTGACCTGTCAAAAATTGAATCGGGCAAACTGGATATGCAAAATGAAAATATCAAGGTGACCGAAATTTTGGGCGATATGGAAATGTTGTTTGCCGAAGTGGCCAGCAACAAAAAAATTAGCTACACCACCAGCATTGCCAAAAACCTGCCCAAAACTATATTTACCGATAAGGTGAGAGTTGAACAGGTTATCAAGAATTTACTTTCTAATGCGTTTAAGTTTACTCCCGAAGGTGGTTCAATCTCCATTAAAGCAATAGCCGGCGAAACAGAAAATACCATAGGTTTTGCCATCAAGGATACAGGTATTGGCATACCGGCCGCAAAACAACGCATCATATTTGAAGCATTTCAACAGGCCGATGGTTCAACCAGTCGTAAATATGGCGGTACCGGTTTGGGCTTGTCTATAAGCCGCGAACTGTCTTCGCTGCTTGGTGGCAGTATAAGCCTGACCAGCGAACCTGGTGTAGGTAGTGAGTTTATATTGATTATTCCTTTTGAGGCAAAGCAGGCCGCCATTATTGAAGAGGATATATTACCAACTGCGCAAACCTTTAAAGCTGATGCCGCCGGCTTAAAACCGGCTAAAAGCATTACCCGCAGTGATAACAGCGAGCCACTGGTAGTAATTGTAGAGGATGATAAGAATTTTGCCAACATATTGCAGGATTATGCCCGCGACCATGGTTATAAATCAATTATGGTATATGAGGGTACCCAGGCTATTGAAACCATTAAGGAGCATAAACCCGACGCGGTAATATTGGATATCATGCTGCCCGGTAAGGATGGCTGGCAAATACTAAAAGAGCTTAAGAAGGATGAGGAAATAATGCATATACCTGTTCACCTCATGTCGGCAGGTGATGCGGCGGCCAACCGTGTTAGGCGCGAGGGAGCTATCAGTTTCCTTAAAAAACCAATAAATACCGAAACTCTTGACAAGCTTTTTGCCGATATCATGCTGCAAAGCGGTACCCGGTTCACGCAGATATTATTGGTGGAGGATCATAAGGCGCAAAGCCAAGCCTTGAAAGAGATGATGCAGGGACAGGGCATAACGGTTGACCAGGCATTTGATGGCGAATCGGCTTTCAGGATGCTGCATGAAAACGATTATCAGTGCGTAATACTTGATTTGAATTTGCCCGATATATCAGGCCTTGACCTGCTGGATAAAATAAAAGAGGTTGATCGCTTTATGTCGTTGCCTGTAATTGTAAATACAGCTATGGAGCTTGATAAAACCTCCGTTAACAGGCTAATGCAGTACGCAAACGCCATGGTGGTAAAAACAAATAAATCTGCCGATAGATTAATAGATGAGGTAAATCTTTTCCTGAACAAGATCAGCGAATCGGCCGCCAGTCAGTATGATCAGGCGCCATCATTTAATAAAGTTAAAATGCCAGCTAAGGGTAAGGAAGCCATTAAAGGTAAAAAAGTACTTATAGTTGATGATGACATGCGTAATATTTTTGCGCTGAGCAGCGCCCTGCAAAGCTATGACCTTATTGTTGAGGTTGCCAATGACGGCGAGGAGGCAATAGCCAAGTTGGAGGAAATTAGTAACATTGATATTGTATTAATGGATATTATGATGCCCAAGATGGATGGGTACGAAGCTACCAGGTATATACGTAAACAAAGTAAATGGGCTAAGCTGCCTGTAATAGCGTTAACGGCGAAAGCAATGAAAGACGACCGCGAAAAATGTATAGCGGCAGGTGCCAATGATTATATCACCAAACCGGTTGATATGGACAGGCTTATTTCACTAATGCAACTATGGCTTGAAAATTAATATGAGCGATACGGCAGTTAGTATATCATCCCCTCAGATAACTGAACTGATTGACCTTATAAAAAAGGTGCATGGGTTTGATTTTTCAGGATATACCAAGGCCTCATTAAAAAGGCGCGTTACCAGAATCATGCAGCTTAAAAAACTGGAATTTTATGATCTGAAACACATTTTGGTTAATGATCAGCATTTTTTCCAGGATTTTTTAGAAGAAATTACAGTGAACGTTACTGAAATGTTTCGTGACCCATTGTTTTATCAAGCGTTAAATCAGCAAGTAATACCTTACCTGTCAACCTATCAGCATGCCAAGATCTGGTGCGCGGGCTGTTCAACGGGCGAGGAGGTTTACTCGGTGGCTGTATTACTGCGCGAAGCAGGATTGAGCAAAAAGTCATTTATTTATGGTACTGATATCAATACCGAAGTGCTCAAGGAAGCGCGGAAGGGCATATATAGTCTTCGCAGCATAAAAAGTTATGCTGAAAATTATCAGTTTACCGGGTTAAAAGGTTCAATATCAGATAATTTTACTATTTTGTATGATGCTGCATCTATCCATAATGAACTAAAACAAAACACTTTATTTTCTGTACACAACCTGGTATCTGATGACGTTTTTAATGAGTTTCAGCTCATCAGTTGCCGTAATGTGTTCATTTATTTTGAAACCGAGTTACAGGAGCGTATACTGGAATTGTTTTATAAAAGCCTGTGTCCGCTGGGTTATTTGTGTCTGGGTAGTAAAGAAACGATACGTTCTGATGTTTTTAAGAAGAAGTTTAAGGTGATCAATCAAAAAGAAAATATTTATCAAAAAATTGGGACCTGATAAAAATTTACTGGAGCGCTGGCACACTACCGAAATCTTATTATTGGGTGGTTCGGCGGGCTCGTTTAAACTTTTGTTCCAGTTAGTGAAAGGGCTGCCGGCTGATCTGGATAAAACGGTGATCATTGTAATTCACCGGAAAAGGAACTTTTTTAGTGAGATCGAGAAGCTTTTTGCAGAAAATAGCTTTTTGCCGATACGTGAAATTGAAGACAAGGATATTGTTAAAAAGAATACGATATATATAGCGCCGGTAAATTATCATACATTAATTGAAAATGATGGGTATTTTAGCCTAGACGTATCAGAGGCAGTCTGGTACTCAAAACCATCAATTGATGTAACCTTTGAAAGCGCGGCTGAAGTTTATAAAGACCGCTGTATGGCCATTTTATTTTCAGGGGCTAACCAGGATGGTGCCGAGGGTATGCTTAAGTTAAGGCAAACCGGTGCCGTTACTATTGCTCAGCATCCTGATGATGCAGAAATGGACGAGATGCCAACAGCAGCTATTAATATAAACGCGGCAACCTATGTACTACGAACCGATGAGATATTTAAACTTTTGCATACATAAAGATTCACCATACCTTAATCAATATTAAATGACCCCTGTTAATATTCTTATTGTTGATGACCGGGAAGAAAATATAATAGCGCTTGAAGCATTATTAAAGCGCGATGATATCCGTATATTTTCGACCACATCACCAAATGAGGCCCTTAAGATTGCCTGGGACACGCATATTGCCATTGCCCTGATTGATGTGCAGATGCCCGAGATGGATGGCTTTGAGCTGGTTGCCATGCTCAAGTCAAATCCGCGGACGCGGGACATCATGGTTATTTTTGTTACTGCTATATCAAAAGAAACAAAATATGCGGTAAAGGGGCTTGGCACAGGGGCGGTTGATTATTTGTATAAACCACTTGACCCATACATTACATCGGCCAAGGTTGATTCATTCGTGCACCTGGCACGTACCCAGGCCGAAATTAAACAGAAGAACGAGGAGTTGCAAAACTTTGCCATTGTGGTAAAGAACTCGGCCGATATCATATGTTCTGTTGACGCGCAAACGCTGCGTATTGGTAATATTAACCCTGCGGTTGAAACCATTATGGGTTTTAAAGCAACTGAACTGCTGGATAAAAGCATTGTTGATCTGTCGGTTGATGGGCAACGGCAAATGTTTCGCAAAAAATTAGGTGAGATCATCAAAGAGAACCTGAACTTTGCCGTTTTTGAGCTTCAGTTTGAAACCTTTGATAAACGTGTAATATGGGTGGAGTGCCGTGCATCCTATCACAATAAAACCATCTTTATTAATATCAGCGACATTTCTCCGCAGAAGAGTTACCAGGAGCAGCTGATCAAATCAAAGGAAAACGCGGAGTACAGCAAAAAGGTAAAGGAAACCTTTTTGGCCAATATGAGCCATGAGTTGCGTACGCCCGTTAATGGTATTATAGGTATAACCAGCCTGTTACTCAGAACCGATGTAAATGAGCAGCAAAAAAATATGCTTGATCTGCTCGAAACTTCGTCACGATCATTGCTGGGTGTAATAAATGATGTGCTTGACCTGTCAAAAATAGAGGCAGGTAAGTTTAATATTGTGCGTACTCCAAACAATATCTATGAGCTGATAAAATCTGTTTTTGACCTGCTTAAGTTTAGGGCAGACGAAAGTAATATTGAATTTGTGCTGGAGATAGATCCTGATGTGCCGCAAAACCTGATGGTTGATTCGTTAAGGCTTAACCAGATCCTGATGAACTTGCTGAGCAATGCTATTAAGTTTACGCCCAGGGGATATGTGAAGCTTAAGGTATCGGTAATGCAAAAGCATAATGATAAGGTTAAGTTAAAATACTGTGTTGAGGATTCAGGCATTGGCGTGGCTCCCGACAGGCTTAACAAGATTTTTGAGTCATTTGAACAGGCCGAAGAGGATACTGGAAATAAATACGGTGGTACAGGTCTTGGTTTAACCATTGTTAAAAAACTGGCCGAATTGAAGGGCGGTGAACTGGAAGTAAGCAGCAGGTTAGGCAAGGGGAGTGTTTTTAACTTTATAAACTGGCATACCATAGCCACCAAGCCTGCAGAAAAAATAAGAGACAAACCTGATAAACCGCTTCCCCAATTTCATAATGTAAGTGTTTTGGTAGCCGAGGATAATATGGTAAACCAATTTATGCTGGCAAAAATGCTGAAAGACTGGAATGTTGAAGTGGAAATGGTTGATAATGGGCGCAAAGCAATTGAAAGGTTAAGGGTAAAAAATTACGACCTGGTATTAATGGATACTCACATGCCCGAAATGAATGGCTATGAGGCGGCCAAAACCATACGTGTTGATTTTGAGGAACCTAAAAGAAGCGTGCCTATTATATCATTATCAGCCTCATCATTTGATCATGACCAGGAGCAAGCATTAGTGGCCGGGATGAATGATGTATTGGCAAAACCGTTTCAACCTTATCAGCTTCATGAAAAAATGTGCCGTTTGTTAAAAGTAGAAGCTTAGATACTAAAAGTCAAGCCTGGTTTGACCCACGCCCAAGGTACGGGCCTCGTGCTCCAGCAGCCATTGCTTGCGCCACAAACCACCTGCGTAACCAGTTAAACTGCCATCAGAACCAATAACGCGGTGGCAGGGTACCACGATCCACAGTCTGTTTTTACCATTTGCTGCAGCAATGGCCCGTATAGCCAGCGGGCTATTCATTTGGTTTGATTGCTGTGCATAAGTGATCGTACTTCCGTAATTGATATGCAGCAATTGCTCCCATACTTGTTGCTGAAAAGACGTACCGGCTTGCCTGATAGGAAAATCAAATACCTTTCTTTCACCTTTAAAATACTCGTCAAGTTGATTTATAACGGTTTGCAAAAGCGGGGTAGGTGCAGGTATAACCTCGTGCTCCTCATTTAAAGCCTTTATAGATGAGATAAAACCATCTTCTTCTGTAATTTGGGTAATACCGATAGGGCTATGGTAATAAGCAACGGGCATTTTGTATTGTTTTTTACAGGTTGATAATGGATTGCCGGCGGCAATATATTTAACCTCAAACTTAATAGAATGGCTACAATCTAACAAATGAGCAAGGTCATTTATTTGCCATGGTTTACAGTCGACTCACCCTGGCTTTTCCGCCGGCCGGCGGATCGCCATCCCTCTATTCGCCTGCGGTGGAAAGAGGGGAAGGGATAGTTTCTCTCCGCGCGTCATTGCGAGGTACGAAGCAATCTCTATACTATACAGAGCAGCATACAAGGTTGACTTGCCTAAGTAGAGATTGCTTCGTACCTCGCAATGACGCGTTTTTTACCCTCTTTCCGGCGAAGCCGAAGAGGGTGGTCCAGCGAAGCGTAGACCGGAAAATTATGTCATTTCGAACGAGGTACGAGGAGAAACTATCTCTTGACCGCAGGGAAAAATCTTATACGATATGCTATTATGGATAACCTTGAGTATAAGATTTCTCCTCACCACAACACATTTTCCTCCACTGATCGTCGAAATGACATTTAGAGTTTATTACCTTTGCCGATATGAAGCTTGTGAATGAAACCTGGCATTTGTTTAAAAAAGAAATTTTGCTGGAGTGGCGGTCAAAATATGCTTTTAATGGTGTTTTGTTATATGTAGTATCAACGGTGTTTGTTTGTTATATCGCATTTAATTTAACACCGGGTTTTAAAGGCAGCAGCAGCTATCCGCTGGTGTGGAATGTGCTGTTTTGGATCATTATGTTGTTTGCTTCGGTTAATGCCATTGCCAAAAGCTTTATGCAGGAAAGCAAGAGCCGTTTGCTTTATTATTATTCCATAGCAAGCCCGCAGGCTATTATCTTATCAAAAACCATTTATAATATCCTGTTAATGTCGTTGTTAAGTATATTGGCATTATTGGCTTATCTGATATTTTTTACCAATGAACTTGGCGACCCTTTATTTTACTTTTTATCCGTGCTGCTGGGTAGTCTGAGCTTTTCTACCGTGTTCACCATGATATCGGCCATAGCATCAAAGGCAGGGAATAACGGTACGCTGATGGCCATATTGAGTTTCCCGGTTATTATACCCGTTATACTGGTGCTTATCCGCTTAAGTAAGAATGCTATGGATGGGATTGATAGGAGCTTTAGTTATGGTAATATTGGCGTTTTATTCGCTATCAATGCTATTGTAATTACTACTTCATTATTGCTATTCCCATATCTGTGGCGCGATTAAGACGCTAACAATCTTTGTAAAAATGTTATATCATTAAATAAATATTTTCGCAATTCATCAAGCGTTCATAAAAAATGTGTTTTTTAGTATCTTGAAAAAATATTGTAGTATTTTTAATTAATGCGGCCTTACTGGATCCTCTTCATTTTTATTGCATGCCCGTTTATTGCACTGGCCCAAAATGTAAACATTACCGGTAAGGTAGTGAGCGCTAATGGCAAAAGCTCAGTAGCCAATGCCAGTGTATTTTTAAGCAATGCCACTTACGGTACATCAACCAATTCTGATGGCTCCTATATGCTCGCCGGTGTTAAACCTGGCCAGTATGAACTGGTAGTTACCACGGTTGGTTATGAAGATTATTCGCAAACCATACAGGTAGGCAATGCTCCTATAAAGGTGAATATTGAATTAACCCAAAAGGTATTGATGCTGCGCGAGGTAGTGATCAGCAGCCCTGCCGATTGGAAAAAGAATTATGAGCAATTTAGACGCGAGTTTATTGGCACCACCGAAAATTCAAAATTGTGCAGGGTAGTTAATCCGCATATTCTGAATTTGATTTACCATCGCAATAAGCAACAACTGGAAGCATCAGGTGATGAGTTTTTGGTGGTGGAGAACCGGGCTCTTGGGTACAGAACCAAATTTTTGCTGAAGAATTTTGTGAGTGATGCTGTTGAACATACCATTCAATATGCAGGAAAGGCCCTTTTTGAGGAATTACCCGGCTCCGCAGAGCAAAAAAAAGTATGGAAGTTGAAGCGTGAAGAAGCTTACTATGGCTCGGCCCAGCATTTTTACCGCTCGTTGTATAAGGATAAGCTGAAGGAAGAGGGTTTTGAGGCGCATGATTTTACCCGGATGCTTAACCGCGAACGCCCGGAGGAGGGACTTATACTGCAAAAAATAAAAAGGTACAGCGTTACTACCCCTAATCGTGATTCGCTGAATAATTGGTACAAGATTTCAAACCTAACCAAATGGAACCGCGAAAATCTGGTGCGCGTACCTTACCAATCATTCGAAATATTGCGTAAAACACAACAACAGGGTATATATGCCGTTGTTTTTCCGCATTATTTATACGTTGTATACACCAAAAAAGAAGAAAAAACAGAGTTTAAGGATGTTTACCGTCCGCTGGATATGGGGAACTTTGAAACCAGCATCGTTACCCTGTATAACAATTATATCCTGTTTGATATGAACGGTATCGTAATATCAAATCCAAGTCCGCTTTATGAAGGCACCTGGTCAAAAGCTAAGCTGGCCGATCTGCTGCCGGTTGATTATGAGCCAGGAGATTAGTTGGTTCATTAGGTTATTCACTTCGCGGCCATTAAGTCATTTTACTTTTTCGTTACTTTAACAATGACCTAATGACAACAAATGACTGAATGACGCGAAGCATAATGATAATGAAATTACTTACCTTTGCCCCATCAATTAATATGAAATTTATTTATCAATCCTGGTGGAAGGTATTAACGGTGATCGTGATTTTTTACACACTGATTGCTGGTATGCTTATTGGTGTACCCAAGTTGCCCATTGTTCACGAAACAATTAGAAATACCTATTTCCACGTACCTATGTGGATGGCCATGTTCACGGTGTTTACCATTTCAGTTTTTTATAGCATAAAATATTTAAATACTGGTAAGGAAGAGTATGACCTTATAGCTGTTGAATGTGCCAACACAGGCTTATTCTTTTTTGTGTTAGGATTAGTAACCGGGATGCTTTGGGCCAAATATACCTGGGGCGAATTTTGGAGCAATGACCCCAAGCAAAATAGCGCCGCTATAGCTTTCCTGTTATACTGTGCTTATTCGGTGCTGCGCAATTCTATTGATGAGGAGCAAAAGCGCGCCAAGATATCGGCTATCTATAATATTTTTGCATTCCCGGTAATGATTGTGCTGATCATGATATTACCCCGGATGACGGATTCATTACATCCTGGAAATGGCGGTAACCCGGCCTTTGGCAAGCTTGACCTCGACAACCGTATGCGTATGGTATTGTACCCGGCATTTATAGCCTGGAGCTTTATGGGTATCTGGATAGCTTCGGTACGTTATCGCATCCGTTTAATTGAATATAAAAAGAATGAGAATTAATGAAGAAGTTTAAGGTTTTACTGTTATTTTTATTAAGTTTTTCAGCCGCCTTTGCGCAACAAAGCACCGCGGTTGAAATGGATGATGTGTTGCGCAGCTCGGGGAAAATATACGTTGTAGTGCTCACAATAGTGATAATTTTCGCTGGATTGGCCATTTATCTGTTCTCGATTGACAGAAGATTAAAAAAAATCGAAAAGGAAAAGTAGTCTAAAAAATTTACCTATGTTGTTTAAACATAGTTTTCATACCGTTGTTTAAGGGTGTATCAGAAACACTAACAATAAAATATTTGCAATATTGATAAAAATTGTACCAAATTTGTGCACTTTTTTAAGAGTTTAATATTTATATAACAACTATGGCTACGAATATTTTAGTCGCTGATCAGGATACGCACTTCTTTGGTGACGTATGTAAAAACTTTGATTACGCGGCACAATTCACAAAACATGATGCCGGTTTATTAGACCAGATCAAATCATGTAACAGCGTTTACCGTTTCAGGTTCCCTATCCGCAGGGGCAATGGTTTTGAGGTTATTGATGCATGGCGTGTAGAGCACTCACATCACCAATCGCCAACAAAAGGCGGTATCCGCTACAGCGAAATGGTGAACGAGGATGAAGTAATGGCATTGGCCGCTTTGATGACCTACAAATGCGCCATTGTTAACGTACCTTTTGGCGGCGCCAAAGGCGGTATCAAAATCAACCCAAAAAACTACACCGTTGGTGAGCTGGAAAACATCACCCGCCGCTATACTGTTGAGCTGATCAAGAAAAACTTTATTGGCCCCAGCATTGACGTTCCTGCACCTGACTATGGATCTGGTGAGCGCGAAATGAGCTGGATAGCTGATACGTATGCTACCATGAACCCTGGTCAGCTGGATGCTATGGGCGCTGTTACAGGCAAACCTATTGCGCTGCATGGTATTGCCGGTCGTCGTGAAGCTACAGGTCGTGGTGTAGCTATGGCCATCCGCGAGTGTGTAAGCGTAGGCGAGGATATGCAAAAAATTGGTTTATTACCAGGTATTGCAGGTAAAAGAGTAATTGTACAGGGATTGGGTAACGTAGGTTATTATTCTGCAAAATTCTTAGCAGAGTTTGGTGCTGTAATTGTAGGTCTTTGCGAGTTTGAAGGCGCTATATACAATGAAGACGGACTTGATGTAGAAGCTGTTTTCCAACACCGTAAGGCAACCGGATCTATATTGGGCTATGCTGGTGCCCTGCGCGAATTTAAGAACACCATGGAAGGCCTGGAGCAGCCATGTGATATCCTGGTTCCGGCTGCATTGGAAAACCAGATCACCGAGAGCAATATCGGAAACATACAGGCAAAAATTATTGCTGAAGGCGCAAATGGTCCAACATCACCAGAAGCCGAAGCTATATTTTATGATAATGGTGGTATCATCATCCCGGATATGTATGCCAATGCCGGTGGTGTAACCGTATCATACTTTGAGTGGTTAAAAAATCTGAGCCATGTGGCCTTTGGCCGTATGAACAGGCGTTTTGAAGAAAACTCAAACCTTAACCTGGTAAACATGGTTGAAGGTATTACCGGAACATCGCTTACAGCTATGCAACGTTCAACCATCATTAAAGGTGCGTCAGAGCTGGAATTGGTGAATTCTGGTTTAGAAGACACCATGATCCGCTCATACCACGAAATCAGGGAGATATACAAAAACAACCCTAAGATTGATACCTTGCGTAGTGCGGCTATGGTAGGCGCTATCAACAAAATAGCCGTATCATACCAAAACTTAGGTATCTGGCCGTAAATTGTGCCTTTGTCATTCTGAGCGGAGCGAAGGATCTACTTGTAAATAAGTATAATAGATTTTTCGTTCCTCAGAATGACAAGATTTTATAAAAAAGAGGCTGGTTCAATGAACCAGCCTCTTTTGTTTTGTAAAACCTGCTGTTGCGAAAACGAAGCAAAACGAGTTGTGTGATAAGCAAGTTAATGCAGGCCGGCTACTATTGGTTTGTTTTTTTATTTAACCAATGTTTTATCCGGGAGTTAATAAGTATAGTTACTATTGTGCAGGCAACTAGTAAGTATACAATTAGAATGTGTTTTGGCATTTGCGTTTATAATTAGGTTAGGATAAATGTAACGGAAATGATACAATATATGCAAGCGATTTTGAAAATAATCTTTTGACTAATCAGGACGAAAATTCAAGGATTGTGGGTAATCAATTGATTTAGAATAGTTTATATGATTTTATCTGTCCGGTTTGTACACTCTGGAGTGTTTGATGCCTTTCTCTTTAAACCCGTTATATAAGGGGAATATACAAATATCATCCGCAGACTTAACTGTAGCTTCATGCTCTGTAGTAGCAAAGCTTTTATAAGCTGCAGGAATCCACTCCAGATTAATTTTACATTTATCGCTCATGATCATAAAGCTTTGAGTGAATATATTGATTTTTTTTAAGTTATGCTTTTCATAAGCTTCATTTATTCGCTCTGCCCATCGGGGATTGCCACGCTGCGCTCAATGACGAGTAGGTTAAGGTGACGATAAAACAGGCAACTCCTGTCCTTTGTCCTTACTCCTTTAATCCCATAGTCCAGTAATCTCATAATCAAGAATAATTCTAAATAGCACATATGGCTTGTAAAAAACATTATTAGTTGCAGGTTTTGTATTTTTGCGTTCTGATTTATATAATAATATAAACCGTAAATGAAAAAAGGTTCAATTTTTGGTCTTATTGTTATAGCCATTGCTATAGCAGTTATTATTAGTGTTTATTCTAAAACCAGTACCTACGGTACTTTTAGCGATGCCGAAAAAACAAAAAGCGAATTGCACGTTATTGGGCATCTGAATACTAAAAAAGAGTTGTTTTATGATGCTACTAAGGATGCAAACTATTTTTCATTTTACATGAAAGATAATAAAGGCGAAGAACGTAAAGTGGTATATATAGGCACCAAACCTGAAGATTTTGAACGCTCAGAGCAATTGGTACTTACCGGCCAAATGGTAGGTAATGAGTTTCATGCGGCCAAAATCCTGATGAAATGTCCTTCTAAGTACACTAAGGATAAGTTAGAAACTACAGAAGTTCAGGGCAAACAAGCAAGTTTATAATCAATTTTGATGGATACAGTTTTTAAGGGTGAGCACCTTTTACCAGGGCAAATAGGACAGTTTTTTATAATTCTTGCATTCGGCTCGGCTCTCGTTTCATTTATTAGCTATTATTTTGCTACAACAGAGGATGCCGGTAAGTTAGATAGTAGCTGGCAGCGCCTCGGTCGTATAAGCTTCTTTATTAATTTTGTATCTATTTTGGGCATGGGCACATGCCTGTTCTATGTAATATACAATCATTATTTCGAGTATCATTACGCCTGGGCCTATACCTCACGCTCATTACCTGTTTATTATATTGTATCGGGTTTTTGGAACGGACAAGAGGGAGGCTTCCTGTTGTGGACCTTCTGGCAGGCAGTTTTAGGTAATGTGCTTATCTGGCGGGCTAAATCATGGGAACGCCCGGTAATGACGGTTATCGCCTTTTCACAAGTGATACTGGGTACTATGGTATTAGGTGTGGAAATATTGGGTACACGGATAGGCAGTTCACCATTCTTGCTGTTAAGAAATGCGCTGGAAGGCCCGATCTTCTCCAATCCTGATTACTTGTCATTTATAAAGGATGGACAGGGTATGAACCCAACCCTCCAAAACTACTGGATGATCATTCACCCGCCAACACTGTTCCTGGGCTTTGCATCTATGGTGGTGCCGTTTGCCTACGCGGTAGCAGGGCTTTGGCAAAAAAGATATAAAGAGTGGGTAGCCCAGGCTATACCATACACCTTGTTTGCCTGTATGATACTGGGCACCGGTGTTATCATGGGTTCGTTCTGGGCATATGAGTCGCTCAATTTTGGTGGTTTCTGGGCCTGGGACCCGGTAGAGAATGCCTCTATTTTCCCCTGGATCACCATGGTTGCTGCCTTACACGTACTTATTGTATATAAAAACACAGGCCATTCTTACTTTACTGCTACCTTTTTAGTGCTGATCACTTTTGTGATGGTTTGGTACACCTCGTTCCTGTCGCGCAGTGGTATTTTGGGCGATACTTCGGTACACTCATTTACCGATAATGGCATGTTCTGGCAATTGGTTTTTGGTGTTTTAATATTCCTTGTACTATCTGTAGTGTTATTGGTTGTGAGATGGAAGCAATTGCCCATCACCAAAAAAGATGAAGAAACCTACTCGCGTGAATTCTGGATGTTTGTTGGCTCTGTATTTTTAGGCTTATCCTGTTTTCACCTCATTGTAGTAACCTCGGTACCGGTTTGGAATGCAATGTTTCACACCAAAATGGCGCCACCATCAGATATTAAAACGCATTACAATGTTATACAATCGTCATTCGCTTTTGTGGTAACGATACTTACTGGTTTTACCCAGTTTTTAAAATATAAAAAGACTGATGTAACCCGTTTTTTCATCACTACAGGTGTATATCTGCTTTTCGCAGCGCTAGTAACCGCTTTGATAGTTTATGGAACAGGAGTTTACAAACTAAGCCTGGTATATACACTGGTGATGTGGGGGTCGGTATACTCCGTTATTGCCAATGGTAAAGTACTTGCCGATGCATTTAAAGGTAAATTTAAACTGGCAGGTTCGGCAGTGGCACACATCGGTTTTGGGTTTTTGATGATCGGTGCCCTGATCTCGGCCGGAACCAGCAAGGTGATCTCCATCAACAATACTGGCGAAGCTTTTTCGCCCGAGTTTGCCAAGGAGCAAAATCCACGCGAAAATATTTTGGTTTACCTGAATCAGTCTGTAAAGATGGGCGATTTCCTAGTTACTTATATCGGCGATTCGATCTCAACCCCTAATGTGTTTTTCAAAATAGATTATAAAAAGATAGGTGCCGACGGAAAAGTTGAAAATGAATTTATACTGAAACCAAAAGCGCTGATCAACAAAGGCCAAATGTCGGCTTCGCCAGATACCAAGCATTATCTGTTTCATGATATGTATACGCATATTACCATGTTCTACCCGGTTCCAACTGCGCTAAGCGGCGAAGCTGGTGCAAGTGCCGGTGGACATGACGAGGCTAATGATGATAAAAACTATGATGCACCTGTGAGCCATGAAGTAGCCCCAGGTGATACCATCAGGTACCGCGACGGTTATGTGCTATTAAAAGCGCTGACCAAGGAAACCAAAATACAGAACATCCCGCTTGTCGACAGTGATGTGGCCATTGGCGCCAATCTGGAAGTGGTATCGCACGGAAAGAAATACGAGGCCAAGCCTGTTTACATGATAAAAAGCGGTAACGTTTTTGATTTTGCCCGCAAGATTGAAGATGCAGGCATCAAGTTGCGTTTCTCCAAAGTGATACCGGAGAGCAAGAAAGTGGAGATCATGGTTTACCAACAGCCTGAAAGCAAAAAGAAATTTATTGTAATGAAGGCCATCCAGTTCCCATATATCAATTTCTTCTGGGCCGGAACCATCATTATGGTTATTGGGTTCTTCCTATCAATTCTGCGGAGGAAAAAGGAATTGAAAACTGTTTAGGTGAAGTATTTTAATAATCTAAAGTTTATAGCTAAGCTTTAACCATCGCGTCATTGCGAGGAACGAAGCAATCCCCGACTTACAGAGTCCCTGTACAGTATAGAGATTGCTTCGTTCCTCGCAATGACGTATTTGTATAAAGACTTACGAAGTTTTTAAAACTTCGTAAGTTTGAAAATATTGTGGTGACAGTATTTCGTCAGTAAGTTAAAAATATTAATATACTGATAATCAGATGTTTATATGTGTTCATGAGCGTTCACGTGTGTGAACGTGACCACTTCCGACAACATCAACCTAATATCGCAAATAATCTTTTACCCCTGTTTCAAAAACGACAATATCTTATTATTCACTGTATCGGGTTTTTCAATGGACGGGAGGTGACCGGCATTGGCAACAGGAAAAAAATCGACTTTTAGTACACTGCGTATCGAATCGCTGTAACGGATAGGGACGGTTTTGTCCTTTTCGCCCCATATCAATAATACAGGTTTGTTAGCATTACTAAGGCAGGTATTGCTTTGTCTTCCATTTTGATCATAATCATACATGGTTGATACTATAGCATTCCTGAAACCTTTGTAGCTCATTTGCGGCAAGTATTGTTTCACCCATTCCGGGTGTTTTTGGGGATACAGGAAATCGCCAAGCTGATTATTGGCGCGTTCGTTGGAGTTAACAGCCTCGTTATACAAAGTAAAATATTTGGGCGCTTTGGGTTTTTTGCTTTCATATCCCGGATCAATCAATATCACTTTGTTTATCATAGCCGGGTACTTACAGGCAAAGTTGGTAATGATCTCGCCACCAAAAGAAATGCCGGCCAAAGTTACATGTCCCTGCAGCTTTAAAGCCTTAATCAGTTCCAGTAATTGAGTGTTGTACAGATCTTTATTGTACGTAACATCGGGCCTGTCAGAGTAACCGCGACCATAGGTATCATAACGTAATACCTGATAACCATTTTTAACCAGGTATTCATAAGTGCCATCCCAAATGTAATACGGAACGCTAAAGCCATGAACAAGAATTACAACCGGACCATTTGCTGGTCCGGCAAGCTGATAATGAGTTACACCTTTACTTAACTTAATAAAGCTACCTTCAATATTTTTGCGTTCGGCTTCTGTTAATGTGTTTTTCTCTTTATTGTTCGATTCATAAAAAGCGTATAGTATAAAAGCCGAGATTCCGGTCAGAAATAGTATTACTATTATGCTTACTTTAAGTATTTTCATAGCGTATTAGATGACGGTCACTAAAATACATAAATATTTAAACTACCGTTAGTTAACAAATTATTTTAATTGTAAAAATAACATGCATATAACAATAATTGGCTCGGGTAATGTTGCCACGCATATGGCAGCAGCCCTTAAAAACGCGGGCCATCGCATTATACAGGTCTACAGTCGCGATTTGCAGCATGCTGCTATGTTGGCGTATCATGTAGGCGCCGAAGCCATTGATGATTTGGAGGCTATCGTGCCCAATACAGACCTGTTTATTGTTTCGGTTAAGGATGATGCCATTGTTGATATGGTTAAGGCACTGGCCAAACATCAAAAATTAATAGTGCATACATCTGGCTCAACTAATTTGAATGATCTGCTGCCCTTTACCCACAAGGCAGGCGTTTTATATCCCTTGCAAACCTTCAGTAAAAGCAAGGAAGTTGATTTTTTTACCGTGCCTTTATGCATAGAAGGGGCCGATGAGGCTATAACTGCCGATTTAAAAGAACTTGCAGCCACCATTAGCAATAATGTTTACGCCGTTAACTCGGCCAATCGTAAAATATTACACCTGGCGGCTGTGTTTGCCTGTAATTTTCCTAATTACCTGTATACTGTTGCCCAGCAATTGCTGGCATCGCACCGAATGGATTTTAACATGCTTAAACCCCTGATATTGGAAACTGCTCAAAAGGTACAACACCAGGCCCCGGCCAGCGTACAAACAGGGCCGGCAGTGCGCAATGATCAGGAAACGATGAATGCACATTTGCAAATGCTTAACAATCAGCCTCAATTACAGGAGATATATACCTTATTAAGTCAGGGTATTATCAAAAACAACAATGGTGGTCACGGGGACAAGTAATTTTGTTACTTTTGCCTAAATGAACATTTATAAAGTAAAGATAAATTTTGAGGAAGAAGGGCATGAAAGTATTGAATTGCCTATAGCCGAAGGAGAATCTGTATTAGACGTTTGCCTGGAAAATGGCATTGAATTACAACATAATTGTGGTGGTGTTTGCGGGTGCAGTACCTGCCATGTTTACGTTAACAAAGGGATGGATAACATCCAGGAAATAGCCGATAAAGAGGAAGATTTTATTGATAGAGCCGTAAATCCGCGTATCAATTCGCGCCTGGGTTGTCAATGTGTAATTATTGACGGTGATATTGAAGTTACCCTGCCTGATCAGTCACAGTTCCTGGGGCATTAAGAAGATGGTTTTACGTAATATGTTTTACGGAAATTCCTGAAGACATAAAAAACGTATAACATAACACGTACAACATACAAAAGATGACAGATAATAAATTTGCCTTACCGATTCACTGGAATGACTACGAAGATATTGCTATTGAACTTTATGAAAAGTTTGGCGATGATTTTGACGAGTCAAAGATATACCGTATACGTTTTACCGAATTACTGGAATGGGTACTCACATTGCCAAACTTTGCCGGTACAAAGGCCGAGTCAAATGAAGGGCATTTGGAGCAGATCCAATCGGCCTGGGTTTATGAATGGCGCGATAATCAATAGTTCTTTTTAGTTGAGCGTAATGAGTTTTGCTTGAATAACATCTCAAAACAAATTAGCCTTATCCACAATAATTCTGTGAAATTCCCTAAATAAATTTAATGGAATCATTTTTACAAAAATTGAAAGATATAACCACATTTATTTTTGATGTGGATGGTGTACTAACCGATGGTTCTGTTTTTGTGACCGACAATGGTGAGCAAAGTCGGGCCTTTAACATTAAAGATGGCTATGCCCTGCAGCTGGCCGTTAAATGCGGTTATAATGTATGCGCCATATCGGGCAGTAGGTCAAAAAGTGCCATTTACCGTTTAAATAGCCTGGGTATTCAGGATGTTTATATGGGAACGCACACCAAATCGCAGCGGTTTAAAATATACCTGGAAGAAAAGGCTATTATAGCCACCAATGTTTTATACATGGGCGATGATATCCCTGATCTGGAGGTAATGAAACTGGCCGGTTTACCAGTTTGCCCTGCCGACGCTGTGGAAGAAATAAAAGCGGTAAGCGCTTATGTTTCCCCTTATGGTGGTGGTAAGGGTTGTGCCCGTGATATTATTGAAAAGGTACTTAAAGTTCAGGACAAGTGGATGAGCGAACAGGCTTATAGTTGGTAGTCATTTACGACCATGGACCATAGTCTATAGACCAAGGTCTTTTACTTTTATCTTTCGTCCATTAATCTTTTATCAAATGAAGAACATTCCCAAAATTATCCTAGCATCAAAATCGCCACGCAGGCAAGAGCTGCTCAGGCTGATGGATATGGAATTTGAGGTTGTGTTAAAAGAGGTGGACGAATCATATCCTGATGGACTAACACCACAGGAAGTTGCCGTATATATAGCCCGTAAAAAGGCCGAAGCATTTGATAAAACAGTAGGAGATGATGAAGTAGTGCTCACTGCCGACACTATTGTTTGTGTGGATGGTAAGATATTAGGCAAGCCTGAAACGCCTGCTCATGCCATTGAAATGCTGCAAACACTATCAGGCAAGGTACACCAGGTTATTACCGGGGTTTGCCTGTTGCATAAACAGCGATACAATAACTTTTTCGATGTGTCTGAAGTATTTTTCCGTAAACTGAGCGATCAGGAGATCAGGAGTTACGTAGCCGAATATAATCCGCTTGATAAAGCCGGCTCATATGGCATTCAGGAACGTATTGGATTAATCGGTATCGAACGTATAAATGGCTCGTATACAAACGTTGTAGGTTTACCCACAGAAAAGTTATATGCCCAATTAATTAATTTAAATAAATAATTATTTAAATTAAACCTTTCTTTGTTCAATAGTCTAATACTTAAATATAAAGGGAGTAAATATATTATGAAAAGAGCTATTTATACAGGGCTGATATTGCTGATCGCCACCCTGTCTGCTTGCAGCAGCTATAACTATTACACCGCAGCCCGTAACAAAACCGATCTTTCATCTTACCGTACATTTGCCTGGTTGCCTCCAGAGACAAGCACCAAGGCTGGTGGTGTTGTGAAAAAGGAGATTGCTGACGAAAGAGTGAAAGATGCCACTATTAGCGCACTACAAACCAAAGGACTCCGCTTACAGGAAAATAATCCCGATCTGTTGGTAAGTTACTCTACAATAACAGGCCGGGGTGTTAAAACTGAGTTTTACCCATCTTACTATGGTGGTTGGGGCTGGGGAGGTTTTGGCGGCTGGGGTTGGGGCTGGGGCTGGCGATCTCGTGGATTTTACGGTTACTATGGTGGCTGGGGTGGTTATGGTGGTTGGGGTGGCTGGGGTTACCCATATGGTGGCGGCGGTTATGTCCGCGTTCCGTATAAAGAAGGTACGCTGATCATTGATATCATCGATCGTAATACCCGCCGCTTAGTATGGCGCGGATTTGGTGTAGGTGAATTGCATAACCCTAAAAGAACTCTTGACGAACTACCAAAAGTGGTTGACGGTGTGTTGAAACAATTGCAACTGAATCAACTAAGTCAATTACCGGTTAAAAGAGCATAAAGTAGTAAACCCTTATAAAAATATTTAGATCCCTTCAGGTTTAAGCCTGAAGGGATTTTTGTTTGCGGTGTAAGTGGATGGCGGTAAAGATAACGGCTATGATTACCAAGACAATTACCCAGGTGTCAAGGGGGCAGACAGGGTCGTCAGGGTCACAGGGTGGTGTGCCCCCTCCTCCACTCCCTGGTTGCGCAAGTACCGAAATGGTGCTTAGTACGAAAAATGCAACAGTAGTAATTATATAATAGAATACTTTTTTCATTGGGATGTTTGAAGATATTATAGTTTTATAAATTTTTTTGTACCATAAAGTTTGTTATTATCCCCGCTAACTTTAATTATATAGGTGCCACGAGGTAGCTGGCTCACATCCTGACTTGATGTTTTACTTGTCGTTGTTTTGATATTGCCCACCACGCGCCCATTAATGTTATATATTTTTACAGTTAGGAATGTAACATCGGCAGGGGCATCAAAATCTACCTTAATGATATCGATAGCCGGATTTGGGTATACTTTGAATTTACTAAGGCCCAGGAAATCAGCGATAACAATGTTTGAAAATCTGCTGGCATCGGCCCCTACATTTTGAACTAGCCGGTATTGGTTTGTTCCATCATTTGCTTTATTATCAATAAAAGCATAAGTACCAGATCCGTTTGCTTTCACTGAATCTATAATAGTATAGCTTTTACCTTCATCAGTGCTGCGTTGTAAAAGAAAATTGGTATAATCACCTTCATATTCAGTTTTCCAGCTAAGGGCAACAGCGTTGTTTTGTTTAGTGCCATTGAAAGTAAGTAAATTGTAATGCAGGCCACTATCATGCCTTACAAGGATAAAACGTGTGGCGCCAAATGTTTGAGTATTTGAACGTTGTATATTAAAGTTATATACATCATTTGCCGAAAGGTCAAGTGAATCTTTCTTGAAATTATCTACTAAATAAAACTTATAGCGCTGATCAATAGCCGATGCGCCAGTAAACTTGAATGTATATAAACCGTCTTTTTGTCCTTCTGCATATAATGGAATTGTTTTAATACTATCTAAGCTACCCATATGGTTAATAAGGCATGGCTGATTATCTTTGGTATAGCTTGCTAAGAAGGTAGTTTGAGCGGGGCCGCTCATATAATAAGCATCTTCCTGTCTGTCAAAACTATTTTTAGCTGTTTTTTCACCAAACTGTATCGTTGTTTCATTATTGTTAACCGAATCAAGGGTAAGGGAAATACTCATGATATGTGGTGTAGATGTTGGAACGGCATCTTCTGATTGCTGAACGTTATTGGTTTGCATTTTGCTAACTGCAAATATTGTTGGTTTGGCAACAGCAAATGTTGTAGGAACTAAGGATGATGAAAAGGTAGTAGCCTTACAAGTTTCGCTAAAACTTACGCTTGCCGCCGAAGAGTTTCCTTGTATGAAAAAGCCCTGTCCTGAAAGTACAAACCTGCCTACTCCATTATTTAATGAGCCGGTTGGGGTGCCTTTTTGGTAAACGCCAAAGGTTCCGGAGTTGTTTAACATATAAATATTATTTGAACTGTTTGTAAGCGTGATGCCTTCTAAGTCTATAGCGCAGGCGTAGGGGTTACCTATCAGATGCAAACCATCATTAGCTGGTGTATGTACAGTATAAGAAAATGTAGGAGAAACAGCAGTAGTAGGTGTAATGTATACAATATTGCCATTAACAGTAGCAGTTGGATTGGTGGGTATATTGACATTAATAGGTCCTTGGTTAAGGTTGCCTAAAAAGTTCATAGTAGTATTTTGAGGGGTAGATGCAGTAGAGGTTTTAGCTATACCATTTAAGCCATTGATTGTTCTGTCGCCTCTGAAAAAGAATAAAAAACCATTGCCGATCGGGAACCGCTCATTAATGGAGTTTATTCCTTTATAATCGCTCTTTGATATCATCTGATTTATTGGATCAGCATCTGGTTCATAATAAAAAAATACAGATGGATTGCCTAAAGGGGTAAGATCAAATGCATTGGAGGGAGGAGTAAGTGAACCATTATAGGCGCCAACTGCACCATATCCGCTTATCATTGTGGTTGCCTGAAGGTCGATAAAGCCATAGGCAGGTAATCCATTTATGGTAGATTGATTTACCGGACTTGAAAGTAAGCGGTAGTTTCTGCGTCCGGCACCACCTACAGCATAGCGTTGTACATTTATATTGCCCGTGATAGTGGTTGTACTACTTGGTAATGGAGCTACTGAAGCCGACCCATTGGCATCTGATTTTAATGTTAACACTCCGTTTGTTGATGTAAGTGTTGTTCCTGCCGTTTTTATTTGTAATATACCCACGCTTGACACTGAAAAAGAGCCTATACCTGTTATTGATGGTGTAGCGCCTGAGCCACCTGTAAATACAAGATTATTAAACGCGGTTGAATTCCCGGTATTACCCGTTAATGCGGCTGATGGAGTGGTGAAAAAAGTAGTATTAGTAGGAGTACCGCTAGTGGGGTCACTTTTAACAGCAGCTTGTACAAAAGCACCCGAATTATCATAATTGCCGCCTATTGTCAAATTACCTGATGCCATATTGATAGCACCCGCATTGCTTAATTTACCGGCAAGTGTTGTGTTACCGGTGCCACCTGTAATGGTGGTAGATGCATTATTGGTCCATTTGCCTCCAATTGTTGTAATGGGGTTGTTCAAGTTAAATGAAACAGTTGTTGAAGTTGTTCCGGGTGTTGCGGTAAGTGTTGTAAAATCAGTGCCAATAGTTAAGTTACCTCCATTTATTGTTTTGGTACCCGTTCCTGAGATTATTAAATTTTGATATGTTGATGGGCCCGCATCTAATGATGGTGTGGTGTTAGTATGAATAACTTGATCATTAAGGCCAGAATAATTAACTGTACTTACACCTGTGCCACCTGTATTGTTGAAAAAATCAATGGACCCTGTAAGACTTGCGGGATCAATTGGGTCTGCATTGGTTAGCTGTAAGGTAGCGGATGCCGTTGTTCCTGCAGGCATATCAATGCTGAATCTTGGATTGACGGCTGAAAGAGCAAGAAGGCCAACACCCTGAGTTAAAATTTTGCCTTTAATAGTTGTAACTCCATCTTGGAGCGTAAAAAGGCCATCTACTTTTCCTATAAGAAGACTAGCTGTAGTAACAATTACCCCTCCTGATATGTTAAATTGTGCTATTGTTGATTTTAGAGTTAAAGTAGTACTAAAGTTTAATAAAGAAACGAGTAGGGCAGTAGTACCCACTTGTACAGAAGTACAACTAAGTACCCCGGCACCTTGAATTAAAGTTGTGTAACTTATAACAACTGAGGGTGTCATGATTATTGGTCCAAATACTTGTAAATTGCCATCTATGGTTAAAGGAAGTGCGTTAGGTGACAAAGAAGGCAATAAAGACCCAATCGTTATTGAGGCACATACTGCAGTGACATTTGTTGACGTGACAGTAGGCGGATTAGTAAATGAAAGGAGGCCAATATGAACATCATCGCCCGGACCAGGAGGAACCGTTGGGGTTATGGGGAATAAAAGGGCCGGATTCTGCCAATTTTTTGGATTATTCCAATCTGTTTTACTGCCACTTGAAGCATTACCTATCCAATCATAGGTTGTCGCTCTTACCTTTCCCCTCAGCAAGCAAATTAAAACCAAAAACAATATCAAATAACGTAATAAGCTTTTCATAAAACACAGGAGTAAGACAGCAGGGATATTTATAATCAATATACTGATTATACGTGTGCTTTTTAATAAAGTTCGGAGAGTTTAAAAAAATGAACAAATAGAATGGTTCAACGTAAAAGTTTATCCCGTTTAGTTGTTCATCAGAATAAATATGGCGTGGCTTTACCCTAAATTAGGAATTCCAATTAACTCACCAGTTTTCCTTTATCCAGGTGCAGCACTTTATCAACGCTATTGGGTATTTCGTGTTGATAATGGGTTACATAAATCAGGCTTACGTTGCTTAGTCGGCATATGGTATCAACCAGGTTTTTAAAATGGAGCTGCTGATGATCGTCCATACCCTGGCAGGGCTCGTCAAAAATAAGCAGGGTAGGGTTTTTGATAAGCGCCCTGGCAAGCAGGCATAAACGCTGGGCGCTGGCCGGTATGTTTTTAAGTAATGTACGTGCATACTGATCAATTTCCAAAGCCTTCATCCAACGTAGCGCTATCGCAGCCCGTTCATTGTTGCTTGGCCTAAAGAGGCCCAGGGTATCATGATACCCCGATTCAATTACCTGCAGGCAACTGTTATCGGTAGGGAAATACTGGTGCAGCTCGGGCGATACAAAACCTATCTTCTTTTTTATATCCCAGATACTTTCACCGGTGCCACGTTTTTTATCAAATAAAATAATGTTGTTGGCATAGGCTTGCGGATTATCGCCATTTATTAAACTGAGCAAGGTTGACTTACCTGCGCCGTTTGGCCCAAGCAGCGCCCATTTGTCGCCTGTTTTTATTTGCCAGTTTACATCATCCAATATAATTTTATCGCCATACCTGATGTGCACCTCATCCATTTTTACTATCCAGTTGTAGGTAACCGGGTTTTTATTAATATTTAGCAGACTGCTCAGTTCTTTGGTATCAATGCTGTCAGTTGTAGTGGTTTCAAACTGATCGGCCTTAAATTCAGCTTTGGTGGTTTGATGAATAATGGTGCCTTGTTTTAAAACGGCTATATGGCTAATGGCAGCAGGTATTTCGTGTACCGATGTGGCCATGATCAGGCTTATGCCCGATGCTGTGATCTGCTCAATAATGCCATTAAATTCCTGTCTTGTTTTTACATCAAGTCCGGTTAATGGATTATCCAATAATAGCAGTACAGGATTCTTGATCAAGGCGGCGGCTAGCATTAAACGTTTGGTTTCGCCGTTTGATAGTTTTATTAACTGTTTGTCGCGTAAACCATTCAGATTCAGTAGTGTGAGGGTTGTGTCAAATGTCCAATGGGCGCCTTCACGCGGAATGCTTTTAATTGACAGCAAATAGTCATTAACAGTTAAAGCATCTTCAGAGTCAGATGAGTTATAACGCTGCTGGTAATAAAAGTCGGTTGTGTTTGATAGATTCCTGAAATGATGTTTGGGTTCAACAAGCGCTATCAGTTTGTTATTAACACTAATACCGTTGTTGGATTGGGATTTTATAAGTTCGTCCTCAAAATGGTAAGTAACCGTGCCACCAGTAATGTTAAATCGTCCGGCAATGGTTTGCAATAGGGCGCTTTTGCCTGAACCGCTTTCGCCTATCAGTGCCCAGTTTTCGCCTTTGTTTATTTTGAATGTAAGATTTTTGAACAGGGTATTGGTCAAAAATCTTACGGTTGCATTATTTATGGAGAAAATAGAATTAAACATAGCTTATCAGTAGCCTGTAAAAATACTTATCCGTCTGAAAAGCCCGCGAAATTTTATGTAATTATTTTAGGATACTTAATAAAGCAACTTAGGGGCTTAAGCTGTTCTTTTAAACGCCTGGTCGTGATTTAAATTTGAGTTATTTTTATTTAGCCTGTTCCAGGCATTGATGTTAAAAAATTCCTCTTTTACAAAGTTTTTGCAGTCTTTATTTGGGCAGGTAATTACCCAATATCTTTTATCTTGTTCAACGTGTGGTCTGGCACCACATTTAATGCAGTTTTCGCATTGGATGTTTGGTTGTATTTCTATAATCATATTATTATTATATAGTATATGTATTATTAAATAGATAGCGCTAATTTACTCAAAATAATTTTATTTGGCTAAAAAAATGATAAAAACATGGCTTTTAGGTATGGAATTTGAGTTTTTATTTTTGTAACGGTTAATATTTTTAATTATCTCTAATTATTCTATGATTAAGTATAGGGAAATTGTAAATATTGTAATGTGTATTTTGAATATTAATATAATTATTTATTTATAATTGTGTATTATGGATGCTTGGATAGATATTTTTATATAATAATGAAATAATGGATCATTTGTTTTATAAATCATAAAAAAAGTTTGATTAAAGCATTTTTATATGATCAATGCAAAATGTTTTCTGAAATCCTGAAATGGTGATAACAATGCTTTAAAGTATAGCCGGACAAAAAAATAATAACAAAAGCAGGTGAGGCTTTGTTAAAGAGGTCTGATAATTGTATTGGTATTTGGAGCAAAAATACTTTAGTAAGTATATTGAAAGTTCTAACTGTTTAAACTGTCACTATGAAAAACGCACATTTGTTATTGATCGTAATGGCCATGTTTGCCATGAGCGGCTGTTCTGTAATTGAGGGGATATTTAAGGCCGGCGCTGTTGTGGGCATTATATCTGTTATTGTAGTTATTTTGGTTATTATATGGTTGATCTCTTTGTTTAGGGGAAGATAAAGAAAAAAAACGCCCCGAAACCGGGGCGTTTTTTAATAAAAAATGTAATCTTACTTTTCTTATTTTTTAGTAGTGTCTTTTTTTGCTGAGTCAGCTTTAGCTGAATCTACAGCAGCGCCCATTTTAGAAGCAGTATCCATTTTAGCTGAATCCATTTTAGCAGAGTCCATTTTGGCTGAATCAGCACCTGAAGCAGAAGAGTTACCTTTACAAGCTGCAAATGAAGTAGCAATAGCTAAGGCTAATAAGCCTAGTTTGAATGAATTTTTCATGATTAGTTTTTTAATAAGTGATTTAATAGTTTTCTTATTAATACCATAAACAATAAAAGGTGACCCGTAATTCTTTAAAAGAAATTACAAATCACCTTTTATAATTGTAAAAAAAACTAAAAAACCAGTAAAAGAGGATCAAAGTTTATACTTAAAAACTCCTTTACTATGCTTTAGTAATTATTTTTTAGCTGTATCTTTTTTAACTGAATCAACAGCAGCAGCGCCAGTTTTAGCAGCTGAATCTACTTTAGTTGCTGAATCAACTTTAGTTGAATCAACTTTAGCTGAATCAGTTTTAGCTGAATCTGTAGCTGAAGATGAAGCAGCACCTTTACAAGCTGCGAAAGAAACTGCGATAGCCAAAGCTAAGAAACCTAATTTGAATGAATTTTTCATTTTGTGTGTTTTAAAATTTTAATGTTTTGTGATCGTTTTCAAGTGTTAATACTACTAGTAAGAAAAGGTAACCCATGAAATTTAAAAAAAATTAATTTCTATGAATTTAGTAGTAATTACAGCTTTTATGAATATTTTGGATTAGTGGTTTTTTTTATTGCAGATTTGCCCCTTGATTAAAACAAGGTGTTACTTTGTTTGGTTTACGGTATTAAAAATTGAGGCCGAGATTATATAAATGTATAATTGCTACAGCCGCAGATGAGCAGGTTGAAACTGGTAAATTATTTTAGGAAAATTATTTTTATAATAATGGGTTACAATTTTGCATAAATAGTATTAAGAGTGAATAAAGACTTAAAAGCTTCGGCACCAACAGATAGCGAGATAGTTCTTGGTATACTTAATAATTCGGAAATAGTATTAAAAAGACTATATATCACCTATTTTCCGATGATATTACAGTTAATTATCAATAACAACGGAGATGAAGATGATGCTAAAGATATTTATCAGGAAGCGATCATAGTTCTTTACAATAAGATAAAATCGGGCGAATTTGAATTAAGCAGTAAGCTCAAAACTTACATTTATTCGGTTTGCCGCAGGCTTTGGCTCAAGAGGCTAAGCCATATGAACAGGTACGGAGGCGATATCAGGGATTTTGAAGAGCACCTGCCTGTTGAAGAAGATGAGGTTGAAAAACATAATGACCGGGATATACAGTTTGATAAAATGGAAAATGCACTCCAATTATTAGGCGAACCCTGTAAAACCATTATGGAAGATTTTTATATAAATAACAGATCAATGCAGGAGATCTGTGAGCGTTTTGGTTATACTAATGCTGATAATGCTAAAACACAAAAGTATAAATGCCTGCAAAGGCTGAAAAAAATATTTTTTCAGCAGAAATAAGGAGAGTTAAGAGATGAGTGATAACCAACTTACGGAATTAATTGAACAATACCTTAATGACGATATGAGTCATGATGAGCGTATTGAGTTTGAACTGCTCCGCAAAAAAGATGCTGCTGTTGATAGCCGGGTAACCGAGCATAAACAGTTTATTGGTTTGCTAAAACAATATGGCGAGCGTTTGGAATTGCAGAAACGCTTAGATGCTATACATAACGAAATTGATGTACATGCTTTAAAAGAGGAAGTAACAATTCACCCGGTATGGGTTGTACGTATGTGGAGGCACCATCATTCAAAAATATCGGTTGCGGCTTCTATTGCCATATTCGCTATTTTGAGCACCCTGTTTTTTACCGGCAAGCTTAATAATCATGATTCGCGCTTTGTAGAATTAAGGGACGAAGTGAGCAAGCTGAAGATTTCAAATGATCAGCTTAAAAGAACTGTTAATACAAGTTTAATAAGTGGCGCTAAAACAACTAAGCCAAAGCCTGCTAATCCGGGTAATTTCAGGGGTACGGGGTTTGCGCTATCATCAAACGGATACATTGTTACCAATTACCATGTAGTTAGCGGTGCCGATTCTGTATATGTACAAAACGCGGCAGGCGAGTCATTCCATAGCAAGGTAATATATACCGAACCACAGAATGATATAGCAATACTGGAAATTAATGACCCCGCCTTTAGAAACTTAGGATCGGTGCCTTATAACTTCAAAAGGTCATCAACTGATCTGGGCGAAAATGTGTTCACCTTTGGTTATCCGGGTGGCGAGGTGGTTTTTGGGCCGGGTGCATTAACATCAGCCACAGGTTACCAGGGCGATACTACCGAGTACCAGGTTTCAATACCTGTTAATCCAGGCAATAGCGGTGGTCCTTTGCTTGATGATAAAGGAAATGTAATAGGCATCATTAACGGAAAGCAAACACAGGTGGCTGGTGCAGCCTTTGCAAAAAAGACAACTTACTTGTTAAAAGCCATCCAAAATATCCCAAGCGATTCATTAAGTAAGTCATTAACCCTCAATACCAAAAATACGCTGGCTGGTTTAAGCCGTCAGCAACAATTAAAGAAACTTAAAAACTATGTTTTCATGGTTAAAGTTTATAATTAATTTGCCCAACCAATAAAAATTAATAATTGAAAAGGAGATGCTGTAAGGTGTCTCTTTTTTTGTTTTGGGATTTCGGATGTTCGATTTCGAATTGGGTTTCTGCATGAAATAAAAGAAGATCGCTTTGAGAGTTAAATACCTTTTGCAAAATAATAAATCCGAAATCGAACATCCCAAATCACGAAATCAATTTACCTATCCACCTCACCCAAAACAAAATCAATAGAACCCACAATAGCTATCAGATCGGCTATCAGTACACCTTTTGACAGTTCGGGTAGCACTGATAAATTGTTAAAGCTTGGTCCGCGCGATTTTACACGTACGGGAATCTCTGATTTGCCATCGGCCACAAAATAGAAACCCAGCTCGCCTTTGGCACCTTCGCAGCGCACATAGTAATCCTGTGCTTTGGGTATGGTTTTACGTGGCATTTTGGCACGCGGATCAAAATCAGGTGTGCGTTTCAGCTCGTTTTGCAGGCGGTCAAGGCATTGTTCCACCATTCGGATCGATTGTTCTATTTCATCAACACGAACCTTGTAGCGGTCCCAGCAATCGCCAACAGTACCCATCAGGCCCTGGCCAACCGGGATCTCAAAGTCAAGTTCAGGATAGGCCGAGTAATTATCAATACGCCGCAGATCCCATTTCAAACCCGAAGCCCTTAGCATAGGACCGGAGCAGCCATAGTTGATAGCCACATTAAGCGGCAGCACACCTACATTGGCTGTGCGCGATATAAATACCTGGTTATCGGTAAGCAATTGATTAAGCTCCACCATTTTGGGTTTAAAATATTCCACAAAATCGCGACAGCGCTCCTCGAAACCTACCGGTAAATCATAAAACAAACCGCCAACCCATATATAATTATACAACATGCGCGAGCCTGATGCCCACTCCAGCATGCCCATAATATGTTCCCTGTCTCTAAAACACCATAAAAAGGGGGTGAACGCGCCAATATCAATGCCATACGTGCCAATGGCTATCAGGTGCGATGCAATGCGGTTTAGCTCGCATACCAAAACCCGAATATATTCAACCCGCTTCGGAATCTCTTTATCAATACCCATCATGCGCTCAACACCCATCACAAAAGCGTGACTGTTGTTCATGGAGGCCAGGTAATCCATACGATCAGTAAATGGAATGGTTTGCTGATAGGTTAATGATTCGGCATGTTTTTCAAAACAACGGTGCAGGTAACCTATATGGGGGATAACCTCCTTCACTATTTCGCCATCGGTTATCAACTCCAAACGCAAAACCCCGTGTGTTGAAGGGTGCTGGGGGCCCATATTAAGCACCATGTCTTCTACACTGGCATCGGCAATTTTTTTTTGATAGTTAATTAAGGCTTCTTCGTATTTAGGATTGTTGATCACCAATTTCGGGTACAGTTTAATTTTTAACAGATCATTCCGCAGGTTACTCTTATAAAAGCAATGCCGGAAACGGAACTCAAAAATCAGTTTTTTTTTTCACTTATCCGGCTTATTCATCCAAAATTATCAGCTGTTTAAATATCTTTGACTTAATGAAAGTATCCGGATTTACATTTATCAGAAACGCGGTTAAAAACGATTACCCAATTGTTGAAGCCATCACCTCTATTTTGCCACTTTGTGATGAATTTATAGTGGTTGCCGGCAACTCTGAAGATGATACCCGTGGATTAATCGAAGCTATTAATTCGCCCAAAATAAAGATCATCGATTCGGTTTGGGATGATACCCTAAAGGATGGCGGACGGGTTTTTGCGGTGGAAACGGATAAGGCTTTTGCAGCTATATCGCCCGATAGCGATTGGGCTTTCTATATTCAGGGCGATGAAGCGGTGCATGAAAAATACCATCCTATCATTAAAAAGGAAATGGAGGGGGCCTTAAACAAGCCCAATATTGAAGGTTTGCTGTTCAAATACCTGCATTTTTATGGCTCGTATGACTATTATGGTCATTCCAGGCGATGGTACAGGCGCGAGATCAGGCTGCTCAAAAACATTAAGGGAATCAAATCCTACCGTGATGCGCAGGGGTTTAGGCTTGATGACCGTAAGATAAAAGTGAAATTGATAGATGCTTATATATATCATTATGGCTGGGCAAAACCACCGCAAGGACTGAATAATAAGATCCGTAATTTTAATAAATTTTATCATGATGATGCCTGGATGGAGCAGCATTTGCCCGAAACTTATGAGTTTGATTACGGCAATGCCGACAGGCTGATCCGTTTTACCGATACGCACCCAACCCCTATACAAAAGCGTATTGCAGCTACCAACTGGAACATTGATTTTAGTACCAAAGAACTTCGCCGAAACATGACCTTTAGGCGTAAACTGCTTCAAAAAGTTGAAGATTTAACTGGTTGGCGGGTAGGGGAGTATAGGAATTATGAAATTATAGAAAGGTAGGTTTATAATGCCCCGATGTAGGAGGCATGTCGTACACCCGCTCTTGGCCGCGGGAAGGCCAGTTACTTTTGTCGCCACAAAAGTAACCAAAAAGGCTTTCAGCAGAAATGCTTCTTTGCGCTCAAGGCCTCTGCCCCGCAAACCAGGCAGAACCACGGGCTGCTAAATTTTTACGCCACTTTGTTCCCACTATCCATCGCTTCAGTAAAAATTGCTAATGCCCTTACAGCCGCACGGGCCATCAGTTCTGTCCGCTTTCACCTGAAGCTTATCTGCTGAGGGGAAAAAGGAGAAATCGTTGTAATCTCTTAATGGCAAAGTTCTCTTGAATATCAATAAAAATTAGCTCGTGAAAAATCCTATTAGTCAAGATTCAGATAACTGTAGCTCGCTTCGGGCGAAAGCAGGCAGAATAGGTTGGCCTCGAGCGTGAGGAGGGGCATAGTAAATATTTGCTGAAGGGCAGGCCAAAGCGCGAACGAAGTTGGCAACTATTTACAGCCCGTGGTTCTGCCTGGTTTGCGGGGCAGAGGCCTTGAGCGTAAAGAAGCCTAAAAGAAAAAAGGTGTTTTTGTTACTTTTGTCACGACAAAAGTAATGGGCCTTCCCGCGACCAAGAGCGGGTATACTCATGCTATTCGCTTTGCAAATCGGGGATTGTCACACTACGCAAAGAGCATTCATCTTACAAATTCTGCGCAATTACAAACCCACTGGCCCAGGCCCATTGAAAATTGTACCCACCGAGCCAACCGGTAACATCTACACATTCGCCGCCAAAGAACAGCCCGGGAATCTTTTTTGCTTCCAGGGTTTTGGATGATAGCTCATCGGTTGATACGCCGCCGCGCATTACCTCAGCTTTGTCATAACCCTTATCACCTGCTGGTTTTACCTTAAACTCGTGAATCAGGCTGCTGATGCCTTCAATATCTGTTTTGGTGAGCGATGCCAGGTTTTTCTCTACCGGTAGCTTATCGCTCAGGGCTTCGGCAAATTTGCGGGTGTATAAGTTGGCCAGGTAGGCCAGCAACATCTTTTTGCCATTTGCCTCTTTTTCCTGCTGTAGCAGTTCTGCTATATTTTGATTGGGGAGCAGATCGATGTAAATATACTCGCCGGGTTTCCAGTAGGAGGATATCTGTAATATAGCCGGCCCGCTCAGGCCCCAATGGGTAAATAAAATGTTCTCTTCAAAGCTGATCCTGTCGTTCCAAACCCTGCAAAAAATACTATTGCCTGATAATTGTTCATACCAGGGCTGGTCTTTACCGGTAATGGTGAGTGGTACCAGGGCAGGGGCGGTATCGATGATCTTCAGGTCGAATTGACGCGCGGTACGCAGGCCGAAATCAGTAGCGCCCATTTTAGGGATAGGCAAGCCACCCGCGGCTATAACTATGCTTGGGGCGCTGATGTATTCCTGTCTGCCGTCAACTTCAACCCTAACAGTAAAGCCATCATCGTTTTTTTCAACCATTTTAACTTCGGCATCGCACCATATCTCCTGATCAAGATCGGTACACAGGTTGGTAAAAACCTGAACCACATCTTTGGCCTTATCACTCACCGGAAAAAGCTGCCCCAATGTTTTTTCCTTACCCTCAATGCCGTAAGTTTCAAAAAAGCTGATGGTATCATCCACCGTCCATTGTGAAAAGGCCGATTTACAGAAGTGCGGGTTTTGCGATATAAACTGCTGATCAGTAGCGTATAGGTTAGTGTAATTACACCGACCACCACCACTGATGAGGATTTTAGCACCCACGCGGTCAGCTTTTTCAAGGATGAGCGTACGCTTGCCCAAAAAGCCGGCTTGCACGGCGCACATAAGGCCGCATGCCCCGCCGCCAATTATTATTGCATCAAAATAGGTTTGTTTTGTTAAATTTGTAGTCATGACCGATGTTTCGCAAATATCAGAATTTGGAAAGATACTCATCTTTCTGATCACCGGAATAATAATGGTATGCGTTATATTTTTTATTAACCGCCTGCTTGCCCCAAATAATCCTAATTACGAGAAGCTGACTTCCTACGAATGCGGTGAAGAACCCACCGGAAATGCCTGGCTGCCCTTCAACTCGCGTTTTTATGTGATAGCGCTCATTTTTTTATTGTTCGATGTAGAAATGGTATTTATTTTTCCTTGGGCAACGGTATTTGGCAGTCATGAAATTATAGCGCAGGATGCACGCTGGGGCTGGTTCTCGCTGGCCGAAATGTTTATTTTTTTAGGCATCCTGATACTGGGCCTGGTTTACGTGTGGAGCAAAGGCGATCTGGAATGGATAAAAGCCAAACCCATTATACCTACTACTGATGTGAACATCCCTGCATCGTTTTATGAAAAATTGAACCTGGAACAAAGTAAATACACCGTAAAAGCATTTAGTTTAGGTAACGAAGCAACAGAAGAAGCAGTAGTCGTTGCCGAAGCGGTTGAAGCAGCACCACCAATAAGAAAACCCATGTTTAAACCCACCTTTAAAAAGCCAGGAAATGAGTAGTGATGGAACGAGCGAAAGTGGTGGTATAGTTGTCACCAAGATGGACGACCTGTTAAACTGGGCACGTTTATCATCCCTGTGGCCATTAAGCTTTGGGATAGCCTGCTGCGCTATTGAAATGATGGGCTCTATGGCATCAACCTATGATCTGGACCGCTTTGGCGTTTTTCCGCGACCATCAGCACGCCAGGCCGATGTAATTATTATTGCCGGAACAGTTACCTTCAAAATGGCCGAACGCATTAAACGTCTGTACGAACAAATGCCCGAGCCCAAATATGTGATATCCATGGGTTCATGCTCCAATTGTGGCGGCCCATACTGGCAGCACGGTTACCATGTGGTAAAAGGTGTTGACCGGGTGATCCCCGTTGATGTGTACGTACAAGGCTGCCCGCCCCGTCCCGAGGCCCTGATCGGCTCCATACTGGAACTGCAAAAGAAAATTGAGCAGGAACATTTGGTAAGGGGGTAAGATGTTGTTGGTGACAACACCACAGGTGTTCGGAAGATTGGATTTTTTATAAAAAGTTGTCATTTCGATAGAGCCGGAGTGGGTATGAGCGTTGCGCGAAAGAGAAACTATCTCTTGAGCGACGGCGAAAAATCTTATACATCATGCAAAGC
>JAUCSE010000061.1 GCA_030445275.1 Mucilaginibacter sp. | reverse complement strand
ATCGTATTGCTTCCAAATAACGAATACATGTTTCCTGACTCGGAAACTTTGTAAATACCTCGCTTACATTCATTTGCATAAATATACAAAAATTACCTGTCTACTCATGGGCTATTACTCTTGGGAGAGGGGGCGCGTTAGGTGGTGTATTGGCAGGGGTGTGTTGTACGTGCGTAAAGCACACACCCCTCCGCCCCTCTCAAGAGGAGATTCGCACTCGTCCCTCCACTTAAGCACAAGTCTTGTGTCCTTATGTCCCAAAGTCCTTGCTCCCCTCTTCCCCCTCAAATCCTTACCTTTGCACCCAATGAACTATTTTAAAAAGCTCCTTGATCTGCTGAATAAGGAAAAAGACGAGGATCGTAACGCCTACCTAAAATTAACCGAAAATACATCCGCGGCCGACCGCCGCGCACAGGGGCTGGCCTGGTATCCTGTGGCTATCCGGGGTACAGAACCCGGCCGGGGCGATTATATTAATGTGGAGATTGAACGCACCACGCATAAGGATCTGTCGCACCAGTTCAGGTTTGGGATACCTGCTGCCCTATTCTCTAATCACGATGCCAAAAACGACCGTGTGGAGGGCATCATCACTTATGTAAACAGCGACCGTCTCAAGATCACCCTGTATACCGACGAACTGCCCGACTGGGCCCGCGATGGCAAACTGGGCATCGACCTGCTTTTTGACAACAACAGTTATGACGAAATGCAGGGCGCTATTAAACAGGCTTTGGCACTGGTAGCCAAACCACAGGAAGGTCGACTGGTCAATATACTCACCGGCGAAAAATCACCAACGTTTAATACATTCCCTCCGGTAAACGCTCCCCGTTTAAACAAATCGCAATTGGCGGCTGTTCAAAAAATAGTTTCGGCGCAGGATCTGGCCGTTGTTCACGGGCCGCCGGGCACAGGCAAAACAACCACGCTGGTACAGGCTATCAAAGCGCTCATCCAACAAAATCAAAAACAAATATTGGTGGTTGCACCGAGCAATACCGCGGTCGATCTGCTCAGTGAAAAACTGAATGATGAAGGCCTGAATGTTTTACGGATGGGAAACCCCGCACGCGTTTCTGAAAAACTGTTCTCCCTAACCCTCGACAGTAAAATGGCCGAGCACCGGGATAATAAGGAAGTAAAAAAGCTAAAGAAACAAGCCAGCGCCTATAAAGACATGGCCCACAAATACAAGCGCAGCTTTGGCAAAGCTGAACGTGATCAGCGTAAAGCCCTGTTTCAGGAAGCCCACCGCATTATGAAGGATGTTGCCGCTACCGAACAGCATATTGTTGACGACCTGGTGGCCAAGGCACAGGTGATCACCGCCACGTTGGTGGGCGCTAATCATTATACTATCCGCGAGGTAAAGTTTGATACCGTGGTTATTGACGAGGCCGGTCAGGCTTTGGAACCAGCCTGCTGGATACCTATATTAAAAGCCCAGAAAGTAATACTGGCCGGAGATCATTGCCAACTGCCCCCTACTATTAAATCAAGCGAGGCGGCGCGGGATGGCTTAAGTACCACCCTGCTCGAAAAATGTGTAACCCTGCATCCCGAAGCCGTTGTATTGCTGGATGAGCAGTACCGTATGCATGAGGCTATTATGGGCTTTTCATCGGGCGAATTTTATGAGGGTAAATTGAAAGCCCATGCCTCGGTAGCGCAAACTCTACTATTTCCCGGCGATATGCCCATCTCCTTCGTGGATACCGCCGGTTGTGGCTTTGATGAGCAGCAGGCGGACACCAGTTTGGCCAACCCAGAGGAAGCCGCCTTTTTATTCAAACATTTAAACCGCCTGGTTAGCAGTTTGAACAATCCTCAAACTTTTCCAACCATCGCCATTATCGCACCTTATAAGGAACAGATCAGGGTATTGCAGGAACAGTTGGCCAATCATCCGGATCTGCTTGCCTACAGTAAGTATATATCCATCAATACGGTTGACAGTTTCCAGGGGCAGGAGCGCGATGTGGTTTATATCAGCATGACGCGCAGCAATACCGAAGGCGAGATCGGTTTCCTGTCTGATATCCGCCGGATGAACGTAGCCCTGACCCGCGCCAAAAAGAAACTGGTGGTAATCGGCGATAGCTCCACCCTTACCCGTTTGCCCTTTTATGCTGATTTTATTGACTACACCGCACGCCTCAACGCCTACGAAAGTGCCTGGACTTATGCTGGTGATTAAAACCGCCTGCTAAAGCCTTTTAGTACATAAATTAACACTATCCATCGTCTGTTACGCACACGTTTTCGAAGAAAATATTGCCAAATTATTCTGTTTTAGGCATTTTTATAATTATCTTGTCCGCATACATCAAACCCCTATTTACGTAAAAATAACACTAAGCCTATGGCACAGATGACAACATTAGGACAATTTATTATTGAAAAACAAGCCGATCACCCCTATGCTAAGGGCGAGCTTTCACGTTTACTGCGCGATATTGGTATTGCGGCAAAAGTTGTGAACCGTGAGGTGAACAAAGCCGGACTGATGGATCTGCTGGGACAGGCAGGCAGCACCAATATCCAAGGCGAGATACAGCAAAAACTGGACATTTATGCCAATGAGCAATTTATATCGGCCCTGAAAAGTGGCGGCGAATGCTGCATTGTGGCTTCTGAAGAAAACGAAGAGATTGTGATGTTGGATACGGATGTATCACAAGATGCCAAATACATTGTTGCCATTGACCCGCTTGATGGCTCTTCAAACATTGACGTTAACGTATCAGTAGGAACCATCTTTTCTATTTATCGCCGCCAAAGCACCGAAGGCCGGGCAACCCTGCAGGATGTTTTGCAAAGAGGCGTAAACCAGGTAGCTGCCGGCTATGTGATATACGGAACATCAACCATGTTGGTTTATACCACCGGGAAAGGTGTTAACGGCTTTACGCTTGATCCTTCAATAGGCGAGTTTTGTCTGTCGCACCCACAAATGCAAATACCAAAAACCGGCCATATTTATTCCATTAATGAGGGCTATTACGTGCATTTTCCGCAGGGTGTAAAATCATATATCAAGTATTGCCAGGTGGAGGATGATGCAACTAACCGGCCATACAGCTCCCGCTACGTAGGCTCTATGATTGCTGATCTGCATCGCAACATGATTAAGGGAGGGATATTTATTTACCCGATAACAGCCGCCACACCCGATGGTAAACTGCGATTGGTTTACGAATGCAACCCGATGTCGTTTATTATTGAACAGGCCGGTGGCCGGGCAACCGATGGTAAAACCCGCATCATGGAGCTGGACGTTCATTCGCTGCACCAGCGTACCCCTATCTTTATCGGATCAGAAGAAATGGTTTCCAAAGCCGAAGAATTTATGGCCGAGGCCGAAGCGGAGCAAGTGAGCGTTGATTTGGTGGGGTAGTTTTTTCCGCACGTCATTGCTTCGTACCTCAGCAATGACGTGCGGAGAAGTGGTAAGTACAAAATAAAGAAATCCTCTCCGCCAACAAGCAGAGAGGATTTCCTTTTTAAACCCTCCCCGCCAGCTGGCGGGGAGGGTTTGGGAGGGGTGTTACCTTATCACCGCAACTTTCGGCCCTACAGAGCACAGCATGCCATTGGCAAAACCTTCGTACTGACTGCAGTTTTTGCGGAACAATCCGGCCAGGTGATTGGCCGTTTCTTCATAACTATCAGCGTTGGCCCAGGTATTAACCGGGTTTAATATAGTTGATGGCACATCGGGGCACCGCTCAGGTATCATCAGATCAAAAATGGAAAGCTTTTGGTAAGGCACATCATTAAGCTGCCCGCTTAGCGCCGCCTTGATCATGGCACGGGTATAGCTCAATTTTATCCTTGAGCCTGTACCGTATGAGCCGCCCGTCCAGCCGGTATTAACCAGCCATACATTCAGTTCATACTTATCCAGCTTTTCGCCCAGCATTTCGGCATATTTTGTGGGATGCAAGGGTAAAAAAGCACGCCCAAAACAAGCGGAGAACGTTGCTTCGGGCTCGTTGATACCAAATTCTGTCCCGGCAATTTTAGCGGTATAACCTGATAAAAAATAATACATGGCCTGCGCCCTGTTTAGCTTGGATATAGGCGGCAAAACACCAAAAGCATCAGCAGTAAGGAAAAATATATTCTTCGGAACATCGCCCACAGCCGGATCTACCACATTATCAATATAATGCAGCGGGTACGACAAGCGGATATTCTCGGTCTTGGTCAGGTTATCAAAGTCAACCGATTTTGACAGCGGATGAAAACAAACGTTTTCCAACAGTGCGCCCGGCTGCATGGCATGATATATCTGGGGTTCTTTTTCGGCGCTTAAGCCGGCTATCTTGGCATAACATCCCCCCTCAAAATTAAATACAGAGTTATCGCCCCATCCATGTTCATCATCACCTATCAGCTGGCGGTCGGCATCGGCTGAAAGGGTGGTTTTACCCGTGCCCGATAAACCAAAGAATATAGCCGTATCGCCATCTGCACCCTTATTGGCAGAGCAATGCATAGGCAGTATATCCTGTTGTGGTAAAAGAAAATTCAACACAGCAAATACCGCTTTTTTTATCTCGCCGGTATAGCCGGTGCCACCTATCAGTATGATTTTACGGGTAAAATTAATGATCGAAAAATTATGCTGCCGGGTGCCATCAAAAGCAGGATCGGCTTTAAAACCCGGGGCTGATATAATTACCCATTCCGGCTCATCGATTGGTTCAGAGCGCAGAAATAAATTATATGCGAATAAATTCTGACTGGCTGTTTCCGTAGCCACCCGCAAGGTTAAACGGCTGCTTTGCTCGGCACAAACCATGGCATCACGAACAAAAACAGTTTTGTTATACAGGTATCCCATCACCTTAGTGTACAGACTATCAAACACTTCTGTACTTACAGGAATATTAACGTCGCCCCACCAAACAGTATCTTTTGTAAGGCTATCATTAACGATATACCTGTCTTTTGGCGACCTGCCTGTAAACTCACCGGTGTCAATAGCTAATACATTGTCATCCGTTAAATTGCCCTCTCCACGTTCCAGAGCCACTTTTATCAATTCTTCCGAAGATAATTGATAATAAATTTCCTGTTTATTGTTCAAATCAGAAAATCCCGTTCGTAAACTTGTTTTGTTATCAGTGATTTGTCCCATATCACATTAAATTGTTGATTTATAGGGGCAAAACTAAGATTACAAAAAGGCATTTCAAAATATATAATGACTGATAATCAACAAGTTGTATTCAATACACTAAGTCATTTAACCTTACTAATCAAGGGGTTATCATCAAATTATGAGGCGATTTTTTATTGAAATATTAATAGCTGTATTATTGACGGAAATCGCCTAAAAAATATCAATTCCATAATTATTTGCATTTATAACTTATTTTATCACTGTTTAACAGGCACTTTAATAAAACTATTATTATACCATTTGATTTTTAAGGGTTCCTTTGCATCATTTATATCCTCATCACTCACATCTTTACCCGTACCATAGTTAACCTGGGCAAAGGAGTTTTTGTTAATATCAAGCACAACCAGCAACCGGCTGCCCTTGCTCAACTGCCGACTTACCATACGGGTACGGTAAAACGGGATAGTTTCTATTTTACCCGGATGCAGCAGTTTCCGAACGCTCATATCTTCGGCGTAACTAGCGCGTCCTAAAAAATACGACAGGTCAAAATACTCGCCATTGGGCATTACCTCGAACAGGGAAACGCCGATATCCATATCCTTTTTATTGATACTCGCTTTTAAAATACCTCCAAACATGCCGTTAACTTCAACCGGCTCGTCAAATGGCTTGCTCATGAAAAACAGACCGGTACTATGATCAAGCTCTTTTTTAATGATTGGAAAAGGGTAATAGTTATTATTGTTGCTGATTTTGCGATCGGCCAAATCGACTTCTTGTGTAATTGCTCCTGGTTCTGATGGTTTATCTAAGGACAATTCATAATATTCACCCACTTTTTTATTGGACAGGTATAAATTTAGCGTTGTACTGGCCATCTTTTCTATCGATGAGGTATGCTCCCATTTGTTGGCGCCCATCACTTCAAAATTTACCTTATCCTGTAATATAGCTGGCTTTTTACCACCTTTTAGTATATAGTCGAACCATTGAAAGGTGATGTTACGGGTACTGATTATTGCTATTGGGTCAACCGGATAATCACGTAATACAGGTATACCTCCCCGCTGAGCCCCAAAATGATCATAGGGACCAATAATGAGGTAATGATTGGCTTTGGAATTATACTTCAGGTGTTCTTGCAGATAATGCATGGCAGAGATCTGCCCATCGTCATAGTAACCGGTAACGGATAAAACCGGGATATTGATCTTCGCAAAATCGGCTTGATAAGGTACCTGATCCTGCCAAAATTTATCAAATGATGGGTGTTGCAACCAGCGTTGTAATGATGGATTAGGTGTCCCGTCAATACTATCTATCTTCCGGTACGGTTTACCACTCTCGAACCACCTGTCGTTCATATTATGCCACCGTTGTGGATCATGATAAACCTTTTCATCCAAATATTTATTACCGGTAACATAAAATGCCCAGCCATAATTGGCATTGATGAACACATTGTTTTCCATCGGCACCCCCAGGCCGGGTATAGCCGCCACATAGGGCACAATGGTTTTAAGCGCCGGATGATGATATTTGACAGCTGCCCATTGCGTAAAGCCGTTATAACTACCACCATACATCCCTATTTTACCATTACACCAGCTTTGCTTGCTTATCCAGTCAATAACATCATTAGCATCCCTGCCGTCATGTTCATACGGCACAATTTTATCCGGGCTTAGCCCCTTGCCCCTGCTATAGGCCATAACACCTATATAACCATGAACAGCGGGTTCTAAAATGCTCTTCCAGACAGTACTGTCAGCGTAAATAGTATACTGTAAAACTACTGGCTGCGGAGCAGTTACACCTTTCAAACGGACAACAATAGCTGCTATAGATGCCCCATCCTTTGTTTTGATCAAAACATTCTGGATGTTATACCGCCTGTCGCGGTCTTGCCGGGCGATAATTGCACTATCAACCGCAGTAGTTTTCTGAAATCCAGACTGTTGCGCCCTGCAATAGTTGGTTAAAAAAAGGCATAACAATGCTACACAGCGTATTCTGTTCATGATACTGAGTTTAATGATTATATTCTATATGCGCCCCATGCTTTTTAGCTTCACCGATTGCCGGTCTGATGCTTCCAGTTCCTCGCCTGTTTGCATACTGATCTGCAGGCGGCCATTAGGGTTGATGTTAATTTTTTTGATGAATTGCATATTGATGATCTGCGACCTGTTGATCCTGAAAAAGATATTGGTGTCTAGTTTTTCTTCCAACTGGTTCAGGGAGCTTTTCAGGAACACGTTTTTGCCCTCAAAATAGAGCCGGGCGTAGTTATCCATTGATTCAATCAGATGCACTTTGCTCCAACGGATAAAATGATATTGCTGCCTATCCTTCACAAATATCTGCGGGTCGATTGTTTGTGCCGATAGCTTTTGCCGCACCCTTTCCATGGCCTGTGCAAACCGTTCCCCGCGTATGGGTTTCATCAGGTAATCCAAGGCGTTTACTTCAAAAGCCTTAACCGCATATTCGTCAAAAGCGGTAGTGAATATTACTTCGGGAACATCAGTTAATGATTCCAGCAAGTCAAACCCTGACTGGCCTGGCATCTGGATATCTAAAAAAAGCAGATCAGGATGTTTTTGCTCTATTTGCAGTATGGCTTCGTCGGCATTTTTAGCCTCGCCTATTATTTCCACATCAGCATATGGATCCAGCAAACGCTTGATCTCCTGCCGGGCCATGCGTTCATCATCAATAATCAATACGCGCAGCTTTTTCATGGGTTTGGGATAATGATAGTGGCCAAAACAATATTATCTAAATGATCGCTGATGGTAAACTCCGCCTTGCCTTTATATTGCAATTCCAGCCGTTCCTTTAAGTTTTTTAGGCCGACACCAATTGTTGATCGGTCTGTATTTAACCTGCCGGGATTCTGCACGCTGATATGCATATTATCCAACTGCTTTTCGATACAAATACTGATCAATCCTCCTTCTTTTTGCTGCGCGATGCCATGTTTAATGGCATTTTCAACCAGGGTTTGCACACTTAACCTGAGAATTGGCGTATTCATCAGCTCGTCATTTGCTTTGATAGTGAATTGCAGCCGCTCCTCGAAACGCAGTTTTTCCAGTTCCAGGTAATCTTTGATTAGTTCAATTTCTTTTTTTACCATAGTTAGCATCACATCGCCACTATACAAACTGGTGCGCAGCAGGTCTGATAACAGATCAATAGCGCGGCGGGCAGCAACCGGCTCTTCAATAACCAGCGCCTTAATATTGTTCAGGGAATTAAACAGGAAATGCGGATTAAGCTGTGCCGATAGGTTATTCAATTGTGCCTCCCGGGTGATGATGGCCAAACGGGCATTCTCTTTAGTAATATTGATCTCCCGCTGCGCATATTGGTATATATGATAGGCCAACAACCAGATTGACATCAGGCGAATACCGGCTATAAACATGGTTGCCTTATTTTGCTGGAAAAACAAGGATAAAGGTTGTGAAAAATCAGGCGCAAAACATAACCTGAGCAGGTAAACTTTAACAGTGGTAACCAGCGTATAAGCCAATCCCAACACAATAGCCGCAGGAATGATCCTTGGGAGTAAGGCGTTAAGCGATAGCTTTTGCCAGTGATAATGCAATGCAAAATTGCGGTACAAATGAGTGATCAGGATGTACATGGCCACGTCCGTAACAAAATATAACATCCCTAACAATGGGTTAAAATTCTCCCCGGAAATACCTACATAGACCCAGTATAGTGAGGCTACCGACCAGCCGATAAGCTGACATTTCCAGTAAAGAGATAATTGCTTTTTCAATTTGTGTTTCAACTATTTATAGTCCAAAGCAACAAAATCTATCCGCAACAAAAAAATAAAGTACAGGAATGAGGTATTTTGGGGATAAACGGGGGTCGAAATCTATTTAAACCAAACCGTTTGGGTAAAAGCGCCATTGGCCGCGGCATCCCAGATCTCTAAACGCGCCCAGGTTCTGCCTTTCATATCAACAGGTACATTAAAGGTTTGTACACCAAATGCTTTAGTATAATTTAGGTTAATACGTTTACGGTACACCTGCCTGCCATCACCCGAAACTATCTCCGCAAAATTCAGGGGGAATGTCCAATCAGCTTTAAAACTTATGGTGCATTTACCGTTTGCGGGTAGTTGCGTGGTTGACCCAGATCGGTAACCGTTCACTGTAAAATCAGTGATGAGTACCTCGCCGGTGGTTGAGAAAAACTTACCTTGCTGTAAAACATCCAGCACAGATTGCCAGCTATCTTTAAACTCAGGCTGCTTATTCAGTTGCAGGTAATTCACGTTCAGGTGCGCGTACATTTCGTTCTCAGGCTCGATGCTGAACAGATCGGCCTCCGAAAGCATTTTTTTTCGCAAACCCCAGTTATTCATATCGTCCAGCAAATCGAGCGCGCGTTTGCCCAGCCGTGGTTGCGAAAGATCGGCAGGCAGGGCCTTCCAGGCGGCACCTAAAAACCGGTCAGATTTGTAAAAAGTCTCCTCCTTATAAGCATCTGGAAAGCCCGTTGACCCTTTGGTACGTGCATGAGCCGTCCAGGCGAGGCCGTTTTCGGCCTCCAGCAGGGCCAGCATATCATTCTTATCCCCAACATGGTATACTTTACCGTGTTTGGTATCGGTTGTTTCGAAGGGTGTTCCCGGTTTTCGCGACATGATCCAGTAAACGGGTTTCGGAAAAAACTGCAGCCAGTGGCCACCAAAAAACTCATTGGGTTCCTCACCGGGCAACAATAAAAAATTAGCTGACGATAACCTACTGCATTGCTCAAATAATGAGCTTAATTCCATTAGCCGCTGCTCATTCGGTCCTTTGGGGTGGGCGGTGTAATGAAACTCAGCAAGGTGAACAATATTTACCCCCAACCGTTTAAAAACATTCACAAATGACGGGCTATCCGGAATCTTTTTCCCTGCCAACACTACACTCATAATAAACTCATTATGAAAATGACTGGTCATTGTTTTATAGCCCGGTAGTGGTTTATAGCTGTCATGATGCGTGTATTGCTTAACATTGTCCAGTAATTTTTCGGCGCTATCTGTACTTAACAGGCAAAAAAAGTTAAGTCGCTGCCGGGTGCCCGGAGGTGCGTTAAACCAGGGCACGTAACGTTTATCGCCATTCAGTTCCTGCCTTATACCCAGACCATAGCCATTCAGCATATCACGATAGTTATTACCATACCAAACAAATTTTAGGTTAAAGGCTTCGTCAAGCGGGTAAAAGTATTGGTGTGGCGCTGGGAATACAGCTATGCTGCCCGCCGGGTTTGACCCGATGATCGTCCGGTATTTTACGGCAAGATTTCTAGCAGTATCAGACTGGTTGCTATTCTCTGTTTGCAGGTGCTCATACACATCGCTCCAGCTTATATCTTTTACCAGCTGTTTTTGGGCAACCAGCCCAGCATCGTATAATATAGCTGTAGAATCAACCTGGGTTGTTATTACGGCAGCCACATTAAAAAGCGGCTGACCATTGTAAAGAGTTATCTCCAGATCACCTTTAAAATTTGGGGCCTCCATACCGGCTATAGTTATTACCGTACGTGAACCCGATGAGCTTACCATTACGGCCCCTTTATTAAAACCAACTTTGTAAGAATGGTGTGGCTTTAGCGGCACTTTATCAAAAAAAATATTCCAGCTATTTTGTGATATCAGATCGCGCTTTCCTTCTGTAAGTATAAACTGCGGATCGACATTATTAACGATCTGTTGATATTTACCATTTTTACTCAGTTGAGCGCTTTGAAACAGCGGGGCCCCCTTCCCTAAATTAAGCAGGAGGCGGCCATTACTGTTATTGCCCGCAGGCCAGGTAATGGTAATATGGCCAGTATCTTTTTTTAAACTTACTCCTGCTTGGGGATGAAAATTTTTAAGGTTGATATTCTGCGCGTTGGCTCGCCCAGCGTTAACCATCAATAAAACCAGGCAGCCGGTTGCTAAATGTTTGATTTGGTTGTACACCATGGTATTATCAATTTATTTACTAACCACCGGCCAGCCATTTTTATACTTTACAGTGCTGATGCACATTACCCGGCCCTTTTCCTTATGTGCAATTTCAATGGCATGATAGGCTATAAACTTGTGTCCTTTTTCGTCCTTAAATATAGAATTATGGCCGGGAGCTGTATAAACCGAGTCTTTTTCCAATATCACACTATTCAATGACCCATTGCTTTCGCCCAGGCGAATGAACGGCCCAAAAGGATCATTGGCTTTGGCTATCATCACGGCGTAGTTTGCTTTATCGCCGCAGCAATTATCGCCCGAGTAATATAAATAGTAGGTACCGTGGTCATAATCAAGCCAGGAACCCTCAACAAGGTTGCTGTAGGTTTTGTCTTTGCCCGGATAAACTATCGCTTTTGCTGTTGTACCCGGTTTAAAAGCCGACCAGTCATCCGTCATTTCCTGAACACGTAATGGTTCAAAATCAGATCCCCAGTACAGCAAGTGCTTACCGGTTTTAGGATCAACAAAGCCTTTGGGGTCAATACAGTGAAAATTTGAACCTTTCAATAAAGGCTCGCCTTTATCAATAAATGGCCCCAGCGGTTTATCGGCGTAGGCTACTGCCAGACATTTACCAGTAAGCTCATTAGGATCGGCAGAAAAAATCATCACAAATTTGTTCAGCCTGGCATCAAAAAACACATCCGGTGCCCAGAAACTTTGTGTATTGGAGGCCCATTTTGGTTTTTGCGGCAGGGCATCGCCCTCATATTTCCAGTGCCGGCCATCCGCAGATGAAGCCACCTGGATGTTAACCATTTTACCATCATTCCTTCCCTGCGTAGCATAGGCATAATACTGATGACCAATGCGAATAACCGTTGGATCAGGAAAATCCCGATCCAAAACCACGTTTATTTTACTGGCAGGTGCTTGCTGGGCCCAGCTGTAGGTACTTAAACCACACAAAGCACTCAGCAGTATCAAATACTTAAGCATAGTTTTCATTATAGCTTTTTTTAATCATCTGCACATCTGAAATTTGCACATCTACATATCTGCATATCTGCACATCAAAAAATCTACTTCCCTCTGTTAGTTAAACTTTTAATCAGCTCAGTTTCCTCGGGTTTGTAAGGCGTACCATCCTTGTGGAAAATATCATGAAACCATAATTTAGGTTCGCTACCATCGGGCATTGGCGTATCCCAGGCGTAAATGGTATTGGTTTTGCCCGATACAAAGCCCCAGTTAATAGCGCCTACATTTTCCTTCTTTAACATAGGTAATACCGTACTGAACAAGCTGTTGCGTGGACGGGCCATGTATTCGGTACATATCAGCGGGCGACCGATCATTTTCAGCATCTGTACTGTTTTCAGGTGTTCGGGCTCGGGCGAATAATCATGATAGGTGATCACATCTGAATTGGCCACCTGGTAGGCGTTGAGGGTTTCAAGTTTCCAGCTCCAAACACCAGCACTGATGGGCTGGCTGGGGTTTACCTCCCTCGCCCATTTAAAGATATTCTTCAATAATGGTAATGATTTATTTTCCTTATTTGAGTTGCCGGGTTCATTATACAAATCCCACAGCAGGATGCGCTTATCAGTTGCAAAGCGTTTTAATACATCTTTAACATATTTTTCAAGCGCCGGGAAATTAGCGGCGTTTTCAGAAGCCGGTTGCCCGGGATCCTGCATCCAGCCGGAGTTGTGTATGCCTGGTTTGAGGTCAGGCTGTTTGCCTGTTTTGGCTTCCTTGTTCCAGCAATCGTCAAAAAACACGAACATGGTTTGTATACCATGCTTGCTGGATATGGTAAGATATTGATCTAAACGCTTTTTAAACCCTTCAGGATCTTGCTGCCAGGCCAGGTGGTGTAAAAACACGCGCATTACGTTCATCCCTATACCCTGCGCATAACCCAGTTCTTTATCAATTGTCTTAGGGTCGAAGGTATCAGCCTGCCACATTTCCAACTGGTTAATGGCGGTGCTTGGTATAAAATCGCTGCCTACCAGCCATTGGTGCTGGGCATACCATGTTTTTGCCTTCTGTGTCGACCATACCTGGGCCGGCGCCTTTTGCTGTGCTGCCAGCTGCATACTGAACGGCATCAACAGTGCCAAGGTTAATACTTTTAGTTTATTCTTCATCTGTATAAGGTGTAATTGAGTTATTCTTTTATATCTATTTTATTCAGTCACCGGGAATGATGATATCCTTAATCTTGCCCCTCCCATCGGTACCAGTGTTATTTGAGCTACCGGCTGATCGGTTTTTACAGGGCTTTGAGGTAATAAACCGCAAAGACCATATTGATCAATCGTCCAGGCGAGAATCTTTTTGCCTTTAGCTTTTAGTTCGATAGGCGCGTTAGCATTGGTAAAAGGGTTATCATCCTTTGGCCAGGCTCTGTGAATAATCTCGATAGATCGTTCCGGGTGCTTTTCATCGATCACCAAACCATAGTTCCAGGCCGAGGCCGGATGAATTTCATACGATGGCCATTTCTGCGGATCGGCTCCAGCTTGCCAATGCGAATCGCCCTGGGCCGTAGCCGCACTATTCTCCTTGGTATACTGCTCATCAATTTTCAATGAGTAAGTAAGTGGGCCATAGTTTACGCTCACGCTATTTTTGTTGGCTGCCCACTGGCGTACTTTTAATTGCATAGGTAAATGCAGGGTTATTTTATCGCCATTCTTCCAGGTTTTAGCCAGTTTTATATAATCGCCGTCGGCACCGTTTACCGGCACAGTTGCACCGTTTATTTTTACGGTGGCACCCTTGCACCATTCAGGTATGCGCAGATAAAGTGGAAAGCTTACTATTTTCGAGGCATTCACAGTAAAATCCACCTCATCCTCAAATGGATATTTGGTAGTTTCAACAACCGTAACGGCCGTACCGTTACCTACTTTGGCATCAACCTGTCCTTGGGTGTAAAGCTGTGCCACTAAGCCATTATCGGGTGTGGCCATCCAGCTATTTTCGGCATAATATACCCAGCCTGCAGCATGGTTATGCTGGCAACAGCGACTGCTAAAAGGGTTCATCATTAAAAACGGGCCATTGTTATCAATACCAGGATTGTGATTTTTGCTATCGCTCACAATCATATTTGGCGCGGTTAAATAGCGCAGCGAACGGTAATCGGGCATAAAGGCTGCCGAAAAGGTATTGAATGCCACATCCTCACAGTTTTCGGCCCAAAAACGGTCGCCGGTGTTACTTAAAAGCATTTGGTCTGATGTCATTTGCTCCACCATACCACAGGTTTCAACGGCTTGCCTTGGGTCATCGTAACCTTTGCGAGCGTTTTCATCAGCGCCAAACATGCCTCCCGGTACCTGGCCGTATATATCACGGATCAGCTTAAAATCATTATAAGTAGCATCCAGGTCTTTCTGATCATGACTTTGCAGGTAGTAGGTTGCAGGTTCCCTAAAACACTGAGCTACATTCACGTTATGCCAGTTGGGCAGGTTATGTGATTGCCGCCAGTTAGCGGTATTCTTATCAAGTTTAGTGGCCAGATCAAGCAAAAATTTATCGCCGGTACGGTTGTACAGCCAGTAAACACTGGTCATGTTATCACCTCCCCGACTGTTTTCCCAGTAATCTTCTAAAAACTGGTTATCCGGTACCGATAGCTCATATTTAAAATACTTGGTCATAAAGGGAATAACCCGCGGATCTTTGCTGTATTCATAGTACGATTGCAGGCACCAGAGCATGGGCATATTCGTCCACAAATCACGGTTACCCTTATTCATCCGCGCCGGGCCAAAGTCCCCGTTATCGCGTTGGTTGTTCAGTACTGCATCAATCCAAAACTTTGCTTCGGCAATCATTTTTTTATCGCCCAGCATGTAACCGATGTTGGCGTAACCCTTTAACCAATAAGGCAGTTCCTCCCAGCCGTATTTACCTTCGCCCTGTTTATTGAGCCAGGCATTATCTGTTTTTGACAGCCAAACGCTTATTTCATCCAGATTACCGGTAAGGCCATCGCGCTGCAGCTCCAACGCTTTTTTCAACCAGCCCCCTGATTTGATACTACCCACAGGCAATTTGGTAAAATATTGCTTTTGCAGCGGTGCACGGTTATTTACATAATAAGCATTGGTTTGCTGGTTATTAACCTTGGTTACAACTGTTGCCTTTACACCTGTTTGTGCTGTTGCAGCATACATGCCTGAACTGGCTAAGATGGTGGCGAGGCAAAGGCCTTTTTTGAAATAATTCATTTTATTTTTAGTATCCATAATCGACTGATGTTACTATTTATAAAGGGGTCATACCAAGTATGACCCCAATTTACGGCATTTAATACGATAGCTTAACTACAGGCGAAAATATCATATCCTCCACACCTGCTATCCGGATACCCACCCTGGCAAACACATAATTTTGCGTTACTGTGAATTTAGGAATGGCTACACTTAACGATACATTAGCAGGATCGACGATTGCCGCCCCATCTAAATCTACCTGGGCAGCATGATCTGCCGGCGACACAAACTGGGTTTTATTTACAAACAGGCTCACCGTTTGTATGTTTTTAGCAGTGGCATCCGTAATATCCTTCTCGATGCTGAATTTTGCAGTGATGTTACCGCTGGCAGCTGCCAATTGCGTGTTTCTGATCATGTAGTAAGGTGTCACTTCGATGTTTACCGTTTGATCACCATTAAGGGTGATATTAACAGTGTCTCTTCCGCCTGAAGGAAGCTCTTTCCATTGAAAAGGCCCTTGTCCGCCAGGAATGGTGAACTTGTAAGTGCCGTTAAAGGTAAGTACTGAATAGTTCCCGTCCTGGTCAAATGTTCCGGTTATGGGTGTATTACCCTTATAACCTGTTTGGTAAAGTTGAAAGGGAACCTGGTTATATTCAACCCCTATAGGGGTACCCTTATACATTAACTGCCCCTTTAATGTTACCGAAGGAGGTTTAACATTATCAAGCTTACAGGATGCACTTGCCAGCATGAGGGTAAATATGGCTATATGATGAAATTTAATTTCCATGATCTTTTGAATTAAAAGCTAAACTTATTGATTGGGTTGTCTGATGATTTTGGGATTGGCTGATATTATAGCGTCACTAATTTGAGAGTAATAATTACCAATTCTGAAATTAAGCACCCCGGTTACGTTGGACGGCAAAACTTCTCTAAATACCCATTTACCATCGTTTGGATTTCCGGGATTATAATATTTGTATGGATATAAACCCCAGGGTTGTGTATTCCTTTTTGTGGCCGAAGCAATATTGCTTGTCAAATCAACCAATGATTCGGGGTTTCCGTCCCAAACTTTATTGGCAATTCTCCAGCGTTTCATATCAAATAAAACATGGCCTTCAAACGAAAGCTCAGCACGACGCTCATGCACTATGCGATCAAAAGTTATGTCGCCGGCAGCCAATGGTGTGGTTAAACCAGCACGGGCCCTTACTTGATTCATATAAAGTGCGGCATCACCGGTTTGCCCTAATTCGTAGGCTGCTTCGGCAGCATTCAATAAAACTTCGCCATAGCGGTAACGGATAAAGTTAACATCACTTTGGCGCCCCCGGCGGCCTGAACCTGTTGTTGGATCAAGATATTTACGAACATAAAAACCTGTTTGGGTTCTGAGTACTTCGCCGGTTGGTGTTGGACCATCTTTTCCAACCACCTGTATTTGTGTTGTACTGCCCGGTAATGCGGCATAATGCGTTGCATCATCGCTGCTGATAATGTTACCGTTGGCTAACAAATAACCACCCCAAATGTCAATATATGCGGTTTTCCAGAAAAAGTGAGGCAGCATTACAGTGCCAGCCAGTCGGGCATCCCTGCCGGCAAACGGATCCTGCTGATCTGCATAGTAAATAGGATTACCTGATCCATCTTTTGTTGCTATTGGCGCAAAGGTATTGTCCAGTTTTTCGAAGGATTGTACCAGGTTTAATGAAGGATCTAAGCGGCCAGCATCCGAGGCTTCGTCTGATACAGAGTATGGCTGATCATTGGTGGTAAAAGAATGCACCTTACCCGCAAGGGCCTTGAAATCCTCCACCCAGATTGACTCTTGATTTACGCTGCTTTTATCTAAAAATATAGCAGCAAAATTATCAGAAAGATTAGGCAGTACCTGGTACAATTTATAGCCACCAGCAGAACCGCTGATTATTTCCTTAGCAGCGTTTAAGCCTTTGGTATAATATCCGGGTGCCATGCTTGCGGGTATACCCACCTCGCCACCAGGCAGTGAAACCTGCGGTGTTGTAGCGCCATATTTGGCAATAGAACCAGCATATAACGCGGCTCTTGCCTCCATTGCCAGGGCTGCTGCCTTGGTTGCCCTTGATTTTTCGGTCGGATCTGAGGGCAATAAACCTTTGATCGCTTCTGCTTCGCTGATCACAAAATCGTAGATATCTGATTCTTTTGACCGTGGAAATTGTAAGCCAACCACATTGCCGCTATTATCATAAGTCAATGTTTTGGTGATTAACGGAACACCGCCCATCCTTTTAACTATTTCAAAATAGTAACTGGCACGCAAGAAGCGTCCTTCGGCCAAAAACCGGCTTTTATCGGCAGGCACCAACTTGGTTGAGGCGGTTACGTTGTCGATAAAAAGGTTAAGGTCACGTACATAGGGATAATTCCAGGTTGACCAGGTATCATAGCTCCAGCTTCTGTTTTGAACAATGGAATAAAGTCCGTTATCTGAAGGGAACGATTCACCGAAATCGGCAAATGTGGTCCAGCCAGCCACATTTTTCTTATCTGAATTTTCAGGATAAAGATCCATGTTATCCAAACTCGAAAAATCGTAAACCCGGTTATACAGATCGCCCAATACAGATAACACCAGCGCAGGATCTGAAAAAACCACATCGGTAGGTACCACGGATTTTGGAGGTACATTTAAAAAGTCACTATCTTTTTTGCATGATCCCGCACCTAACAGTACCGAGATCATGGCTATTGTATATATCTTTTTCATTGAATATTTCACTTAAAATTTTTAGTTAAAAGGTTAGGTTAACGCCGAAATTATAAACCCGGCTTTGCGGTGTTTGTAACCCATTATCATCTGCAACCTCAGGATCAATACCGTACTGGCGCAAATTATCTATGGAAAACAGGTTATATACGTTTGCATAAAACCTGGCCCTTTTAATTTTCACCTTTGCCAGCAGATCCTTGGGTAAAGAATAACCTATTTCAATAGTTCTGGCTCTTATATATTTAACATTATGTAGCCAGAAGGTTGAGTTAGTAGCATTTTGACCATCACCATAATCATAGTGGGTAAAGCCAACGTTGTTTCTGTTTACCGGGTATTTACCTGACACCCAGGCACTGTTCACATCATTCGGGTTGCTCAGGTGCCAGCTGTCCTGAAAAATGGTATTCAGGTTGCCATTATTCTGGAAAGCCCATCTTGATTCCCAGTTCTGGTTCCAGGAATAACCTGCTCCGCCAGAGAAGTCGGCATGAAAGTCAAAGCTCTTATAAGCTAAGCCGAGCGAAAATCCGAAGTTGATATTGGGCTGGGCCCCTAAGCCATAACCGATTGGGCGTTTATCATTATTATCAATTTTACCGTCACCATTTTGATCTTTATAAATTAAATCGCCAGGCAATACAGTGCTGTTACCTTTGCCATCCTCATTAACCTTATAATTATTGATCTGATCTCTTGAGGTAAACTGTCCTACAACCTGGTATCCCCAGAAAATATTGGCGGTACGGTTTGTTTGAGAGTTGAAATACTGATCTAATGAATTGCTAAAAGGAGTGGTTGCATAAACCCCGGTTTTTTTGCGGCTATAGGAAAAATTTCCACCAATGTTATAGCTTACTTCGCCTATTTTATTGTTGTAAGCCAGGGATATTTCGGCCCCGCGTTGCGAATCGCTGTTTTCATTTATACCAGGCAGCCCATAACCTACTTCTGAGGGCAATACTACACTATAATCTGTTCCAACTATACCGGTACGTGATCTTTTAAAATACTCAACTGAACCGGTTAACTTGTTATTCAACATACTAAAGTCGGCACCAACGTTAAATATCTTACTCTTCATCCACGAAACCAGGTTAACCGGAACACCTTTATTAATGGAGGTAGAAACCGGGTTACCATCCAATATGGCCACATTACCAGCAGCGCCATTGGCATAATTATAACCTGGCAGGTAAGCATATGGAGTTACAATAGGGTTTATGTTTCCATAAATGTCTCTTGAACCATCAGGATTTCTGTCATCGCCCAATACACCATAAGATCCCCTGAATTTCAGATCATTGAGCACACTATTATCTCCTAATAGTTTTTTCATAAAACCCTCGTTGGTAATTCGCCATCCTACGGATACACCCGGAAAATAACCTACGCGGTGGGCAGGATCAAACAGATACGATGCATCACGTCGGCCTAAGGCTTCTAAGTAGTACTTGTTATCATAATTGTAATTTAAACGTGCTACATAACCAATACGGGCCTCAGAATCATCGCTATCCTGGTACTGATCCATCGTTGGAAAATAGATCAAAGGCAAATTATTTGATATAGGGTTAGCGTGCAGCCAGTTCCGCGTATGCTCCAGCTTAATACGCTCGTTAACAAAGGTGGCGCCAATAGTGCTTTTGCCAAACGTATTATTATAACTTAACTGGAACTGGGTAGTGGTGTTCTGTTCCTTTCTTTGCTCACGTTCTCTCCAGGGGTTGGTAACCGCATGCGTGATATCGTAATTACCGGTGCCTTGATTGTAAGTGTAGGCATTGTAGGTATATTCATGGTTATTCAGCACCTCATCGCCAATATAGTATGAGTAATCATATTTCGCGGTAAGACCCTTTATCCCCGGAATAATGTATTCGGCTTCAAAATTGGTTTGTAATACCCGCCAGTCCTGATGCCAGATACCCGAAAGCTTATCATTTAAAAATGCGTAGTTTGCTTCGGTATGCGGCCCGTTATCACGTAAATAAGCCGGGTTGTCATTGGCATAAGGCCTGTCTAAAGGCGTATTTTCCAATATCCCGAGTTTTGCTAAAACATAGTCATCCCCACCGGGAACACCGGGGTTCTCCCGTGTTTCAATCCTGCCGTTGATATTCATGCTTACTGAAAGACCGGCAGCCACTTTGGCTTTTACATTTGACTGAATATTGGTTCGCCTGAAAAGATACTCAGCCCCAGCCGGTGAGTTTTGGTATAAGCTGGTTCCTGCTACATAATAAGTAACCTTTTCATTACCACCAGTTATATCGCCGTGGAATGAGTTTAACGGTGCGCCTGAATTTGCCAAAACAAATGGTTTCCAGTTAAAACTCTGATACCCTGGTTCTGTACCTGCTTTATACTTTGCCAGTTCGGCATCGGTAATAGATGTACTGCCATTGGTAATTACCTGTGCTGCCGACAACGCCTTCATATAATCATAGGAGTTGGTCAACACGTTTGGAAACCTGTCCCATGATTGAAAGCCCAGATAAGAGTCAATGTTGATCCTACCCTCGCCTGATCCTCTTTTGGTAGTTACCACCACAACACCATTCCCGGCACGTACACCGTAAATAGCGGCAGAAGCATCCTTTAATACAGAAATACTCTCTACATCATTTGGCGCAAGGTTATTAAATTGCCCCTCATCCTGCTGTATACCATCAATTACGTATAATGGTGTACCCATGTTACGGATCTGTACAGTGGCCCCAGCACCCGGGCGGCCCTCTGCCTGCCTGAATGTTACGCCTGGTATTTTGCCAGCCAGGCCCGTACTAACCGTGGAGCCGCCATGCACACGGTCAATATCCTTGCTGGTAATACTGGATATGGCACCCGTTATTGAAGCCCTTTTCTGCGTTCCGTAACCTGTTACAACAACCTCTTGCAGGGACGAGTTTGTTGATCTGAGACGGATAGGAATAATTACACGCCCCTTGATGGGTACTTCCAGGGTTGTAAAGCCAATATAGCTTACAACCAGTGTTCCGTTGGCATCAGGAACGGTAAGATTGAATTTACCCTTAACATCGGTGGTTGTACCAATCTGGGTTCCTTGTACCTTGATCACTACGCCAATGAGCACCTCGCCCGTGGTATCGGCTACAGTACCGCTTATTTGTATTTTGTTTTGAGCAAAAGCCGAAAACGAAATAAGCTGGTAAGCTGTAATGAAAAAGATAATTAATGTTACTTTTTGGCACCATTTACTGGGCGGCCATTGCAAGCGAAAATGTCCCACTTGCTTGAGTGGTAAAAGTTTTCTCATAAAATGATTTATTAATTGGTTAAGTTTCAATTTAAAAATGTACGAATGACATCTTTAAATCACGTAGTAAAGAAAAAGCATTTTGGCTGCTGTTTATTAACCAAATCCTATCAATAATTAGTCAAAAAGTATCATTTTTTCCTGGTACGAAAAGCCTTGTACAGAATGGCTATATTTGTTTTAGCGAACGATTTTGAAACCTATATATTTAGCTTACTTATTATTATTTCTACCTATAAGTGTATGCCAGGCACAGTCATATAACTTCAGGCATTACCAGGTAGAGAATGGTTTATCCAACAACACGGTTTACTGTATACTGCAGGATAAACGTGGCTTTTTGTGGTTTGGAACCAAGGATGGCTTAAACCGGTTTGATGGTTACACTTTTAAAACGTTCAGGCACGATCCTAAAAACAAGAGCAGCGTATCTAGCAATATGATACATACCTTATGCCTGGATAAAGACGGCAATTTATGGGTAGGTAACGATCAGGGTCTGGATAGATACAACTCAAAAACTGAAACATTTACCCATATCAATGCACCCAACACAGATGCGGTACGATGCATTGTGAACGACAAGAATAACAATTGCTGGTTTGTTGCAGGACCGTTACTGATGGAGTACGAAGCCCGGTCAGGCAAAATAACGGAGTTTAAAACCTTCCAGCATTTTGAGGCTACCTCCGTAGCTATTAATAATGATGGAGTGATTTGGGTATCATCAACATCAGGTACCCTGGAAAAATTGGACACGATTACTCGCTCTTTTACCAGCTACAACGTGTTTAAAAGCTCCAAACCAGTAGCTTCAAATTTTATTGAAAAAATATACAGTGCGGGCAACAACAAACTATTTGTGGGTACTACCAACCAGGGGGTTAAAGAATTCGACTGCACAACCGGAACCTACAAAGATCTTTTAACTTATAATGCCAATAAAACTGAGATATATGTACGTGATTTTGCAAAATACTCGGCTAATGAGTTTTGGATAGCTACAGAATCAGGTGTATTTATTTACGATGTGCAGAAAGGGACATTTACCAATCTCAAAAAGCATTTTAATGATCTTTATTCCATATCAGATAATGCCATTTATGCCCTTTATAAGGATGCAGAAGGCGGTATTTGGGCAGGAACATACTTTGGAGGTGTAAACTACTATCCCAAACAATATTCAACTTTTAATAAAGTTTATCCGGGTTCTGATAAAACGGGTCTGCAGGGTAATGTGGTACGCGAAATATGCAAAGATCAATATGGTAACCTATGGATGGGAACCGAAGATAACGGCCTGAATAAATTAGGACCCGATAAACACACCTGGACGCATTACTATCCCGGTGTTAAAAACAGCATATCAAACACTAATATTCATGGTTTACTGGCCAATGGCGATGAGCTATTCGTTGGCACCTTTGAGCGTGGACTGGATGTATTGAATATCCCCACGGGCAAAGTAGTACGCTATTACCTTGCTGGCGATGCCAAAAACAAGCTAAAGAGTAACTTTATAATCTGTTTTTGCAAAACGCGCTCAGGACTTATTTTGGTAGGCACTACCCGCGGTTTATATAAGTATAATACAACTACCAAAGATTTTACACTTATTGATAAAGTGCCTCCTTATGATTTTATTTATGACATAAAGGAAGATCACCTGGGTAAAGTATGGGTGGGTACAGTACATGATGGGGTACATTATTATGATCCGGCTAATAATTCGGGTGGTAAGCTAACCGACACCCATTCCATTACCAATGCGCTTAACAGCAGTTCGGTTAATGGCATATTTGAGGATACTGATCATCAGTTATGGTTTGCAACAGAGGGCCTGGGTCTTTGGAATTATGATCCTATAAAAAAGACCTTTAAATTTTATGATCTTAACAATGGTTTTCCAAGCAATTATATTTTCAGGATACTGGAGGATGACAACAAAAATTTGTGGATAAGCACCACCCGGGGTCTGGTTTGTTTTAATATCCCTACTAAAGACATTAAGGTATATACCAGAACCAGCGGACTTTTAAGCGACCAGTTTAACTATAATTCCGCATTTAAAGATACTGACGGCACCATGTATTTTGGTTGCGTAAAAGGCATGATCAGCTTTAACCCAACACTGTTTAAACAAAACAACTTTGTTGCTCCGGTATATATAACCGGTTTCCAGGTACATAATCAGGAAATTTCTGTTGGTGGTGGCGATTCATTACTAAGCAAGTCAATTATTTGCACCAAAAAAATTAACCTGAATCATAATCAGTCATCATTCAGTATTGATTTTGCGGCGCTGAGCTACTCCTCGCCCGAAATGACCCAATACAAATACATGATGAAAGGGCTGGATAAAGGGTGGACGTATTTAAAAACCAACAGAAAGGTTTATTTCACCCAGCTTTTGCCAGGACATTATACCTTAATAGTTAAGGCAGCCAACAATAACGGCATATGGAGCAGTGAAGAAACCACACTTCAAATTAATATTACCCCTCCGTTTTGGGAAAGCGTTTGGGCTTATATCATCTACGTTCTGCTCATATTACTTGTGGTATACTACCTGCTCAGGCAATACCATATGAAAACCCGGGCTAAGAATAAGAGGCTTATTGAGATACTGGAAAATGACAAAGAAAAACAGATATATAACGCCAAAATAGAGTTTTTCACCAATGTTGCCCACGAAATACGTACCCCCCTCACCCTGATCAAGGGGCCTATGGAAAAGGTGATCAAAAGTGCAGGTAGCGTTCCCGAGATCCAGAATAACCTTAAAATAATGGAAAAGAATACCGACCGGCTGCTTGATTTGACCAACCAGCTGCTCGATTTCCGGAAAACCGAAACCAATGGTTTTAGCCTTAGTTTTGTTAAAACCGATATAACCGAATTGCTTGCCGATACCTTTTTGAGGTTTAAACCCATGGCCGAGCAAAAGAACCTGCATTATGAGTTGGTACATCCCCCTAAAAACCTGTACGCCTATGTGGATATTGAGGCTTTCAACAAAATTATAAGTAACCTGATTAACAATGCCATTAAATACAGTAAATCTGTTGTAGAGATGGAGTTATTGGTGCAGCAAGAGGATGAAGCTACCTTCTCCATCGAGATAAGAAATAATGGCCATATAGTGCCTTATGAAATGCGCGAAAAGATATTTGAACCTTTTTTCCGTCTTAAGGAGTCAGAGAAACAAATAGGTACCGGTATAGGTTTATCATTGTCACGATCATTGGCCGAGCTGCATAAGGGGCTGCTGGTATTGAACAAGTCTATTAACAATCTTAATATTTTCATGCTTACCCTTCCCGTACATCAGGATGAAGAATTTGATTTGCGCAGCACACCTGAGGATTATGAAATGACTGATAAAAATAGAGAGGAGAATTTTGATTTTATGAAACCAGTTATACTTTTAGTGGATGACAATCCTGAGATACTTGATTTTATTTCGGACGATCTGAGCGATAAATATGCGGTGGTCAAAGCGCTCAATGGCCAGGATGCTCTGGACATGATCGGGATAGAGAATATACAGCTTATTATAAGTGATGTAATGATGCCGGTGATGGATGGTTTTGAACTATGCAAAATAATAAAAACCAATTTCGATTATAGTCACATCCCCATTATACTACTTACCGCCAAAAACACCCTGCAAAGCAAAATTGAAGGTTTAGAAGTTGGTGCCGATGCCTATATCGAAAAACCGTTCTCGCCTGAGCATCTACAGGTACAAATAGCCAATCTACTCATCAATCGGAATAAGATAAAAGAGCACTTTGCGAGTTCGCCATTGGCTAATATCAATACCATGGCCTACTCAAAACCTGATGAAAGCTTTTTAGATAAGCTCAATGCGGCCATCAACAAAAACATCCAGAACCCTGATTTGGATGTGGAGCATATAGCCAATTTAATGAATATGAGCAAGCCCACCCTGTACCGTAAAGTAAAAGCCATATCAAACCTGACTATTAATGAGCTCATTAACATTACCCGTTTAAAAGCCGCGGCAATGCTATTGGAAAACGGCGATTATAAAATATATGAGGTGGCCAACATGGTGGGTTACAGTTCGCAATCGCATCTGGGTCGTAACTTTTTAAAACAGTTTGGCACCACTCCCAGCGAGTATCAGCAAAATAAAAAGAACCTTAAAACACGATCAATTGAGTAACAAATGCCACCGATTATAAAGAGTGTCATTTCCTTTAGATTAGCTTCAACAAAATAATATAGGTTGTTATTATTGTTGAAGCTTTCTTTTTGCTTCTTTTTCTTTGTTAATAACTATGATTTTTGTGGAAAAAGTTAACAGCGGTAA
>JAUCSE010000059.1 GCA_030445275.1 Mucilaginibacter sp. | reverse complement strand
CGAACTAATAATGTCCCAAAAAGGGCCTGTCACCCTGAGCTTCGTCCAAGGGTCGAGCGTAGAGGCCTGCCCACCATGCTTCGACGGAGCTCAGCATGACACCCTTTTTGTAGAAATGTCTAACCATGGGCTATTACTCTCAAGAGGGGATTAGGAACATCATTTTATCTCATTATTATCAGCGTTATTATTCTCATTACATCACTGCACACTATCCCCCTCCGGGTCCAGGAGTAAGTCCATTAACAGTTTTTCTGATTCAATATCTTCATTGCCATTAACGGAGGTAATGGTGTTCCCAAAAATATCATTGGTTGTATTGATGGATAATAGCTGTTGTCCGTTTTGACCAGTAATGGTTTTCGTTTTATTTCCAAAAATATCGGTCGAAGTTTTTATGGTTGTGTTTGTTTGCCCTCTACCATTATAAAATGTTATGATCTCGTCTCCGAATATATCTTTCGATTTTTGGATAGAACCTATGGTTTCCCCGCGAGGACCTGTCACCGTTTTTGTTTCGTTGCCCAAAATATCGGTTGATGTTTGTATGGCAGCTATCTGCCGTCTGTTTTCGTCAAGAATTGCTATGGTCTTATTCCCCAAAATGTCGGTTGATTTTTGAATGGATCTTATATCCCGCCCATTAGCATCGGTGATGCGCTTGGTTTCATTTCCCAATATATCGGTTGATGTTTGTATGGCAGCGGTCTGCCGTCCATTTTTGTCAAGGAATGCTACGGTCTTATTCCCCAGAATGTCGGTTGATTTTTTGGTAGATCTTATTTCCCGGCCATTTCCATCATACCACTCTGCAATCTCATTCCCCAATATATCTTTGGATTTTTTGATAGAACCTGTGTTCTTTCCATTAAGGCCGGTAAAGGTTTTTATTTTGTTTCCCAAAATATCGGTGGAATATTTGGTCGTAGCAATCTCTTTTCCGTTCTTATCCTTGTATGTTTCAATAGTATCTCCTAAAATGTTTACAGTTTTTGAGATGCTATAGGTCTGAGCATTAACCGCTATGGCAACCGTTAAAAAAATTAGTGAAAGGAGTGGTTTCATTTTCATAAGTATAAGGCTATTCTTTATACTGGGACACCATTTTAGCCATAAGGTTTAGACCTTTTTCAGCTTTTTTATTAACCTCGCATTCTTGCGCTCGTTTGCAACCACAGGTGTTGGGAAGAAATAAAGGAGTGTCATTTCGAACGAGGAACGAGGAGAAATCTTATGCGATTAGCAATTAAAGCTTTGCATTACGTATAAGATTTCTCTTTCGCCCCCTGCCTCTGCCGCCCCTGCTCTATCGAAATGACATTTTTTTTAGAAATTTAATCTTCCCAACACCTGTGGTTGCAAACGAGCGCAAGCTAATGAGTTGTCAGGAATTATCTTTTTCAGCTTTTTTATTAACCTCCTTAGTCATTTTTAAGGTAAGGAAAAGCAATAGCCCCAGGGCAACTATAATGGCCAGCCAGATAAACAGCGTATAGTCATGACCTTTGGTTGGTTTTACCTGGTTACCCTCGTAGGCCGGGTTTTTATTAACAGCTCCATGGCTTATCTGGGTAATATCATCATGGATGCTGTCAGCAAAAAATTTAAGATCATATTCGGGGGCTTGCGTATTTGGATCGCTGGTGAGCAGTTGGTAAGTCTGCCTGCCGTTTAGATAGCTGATCAATGATTCGTCGGCCTGGTAAGCCTCCACTCTGCTAATGGTTAATGGCAAATTATCACCATTGCTTATTTGCAAAAGCAGTTGACTGGTTTTGGCGGCTATCAGCAGGTCGGTGACTTTAATGGAGTTCAATTCGCCCTCGCCAAGTAACTGTTTTTCGCTTCCGATGATTTGGTAAACGGTAACGTCGCGTTTAAAATATTTTGGCGATGTAATATCTACATGCAGCTTATTTACCTGGTAATGGTCATTAAACTTTAGGGTGATATAAGTGGTTTTATTGTTGTCGACCCGGGATAGCTGCGCCTGCGGAATAGGAACATAAGTTAACGCAGCGGCGTATTCGGTATATATACCTGCCTGCAAAAACTTGATAGGCGTTTTGTTTTTATCGTTAACCAGAATTTTAAGATAACGGTAATTGCTTGCCGGGAACGATAGGGACTGCATAAAGGTCCCCTCGCTGTTTGCCACGGCTTCCTGCAGCGATATATCTTCCTGTATGGCAAACCATTGTTTCAGGTCATCGCTGCCCACTAAATTCACTTTACGCTGTACGGCGGTGTTTTGCAGTTTGATCCACAGGCGATCAAGGGCCAGGCCCGTTTTATTCTCTACAATAAAGGTTGTGCCGGTATCTGTACTTAAGCGGGTGTCAACAGGAGTAAAAACAACAAAGCTTTTCTGATCTTTCAGCGGCAAACTGCCGGCTTGTATATAGGGTACAAAATTGCCCTTATCGTCAATTATCCTGATGTCAGACAGGTCGGCCTTGGCTTTGGCTACCACGGCAGGCTGTAGACTGATGCGGTAAAAACCGGTACTATCTGTTTTTTGCAGGGGTGCCTGGTATTTAAAGTTTTTTTGTGCCGATACTGATAGCATCAACCCGCAAAACAATACTGTGAGGCAAGCTAACTTATTCATTCGTAGTTTCATCATCCTTAGCTTTGGTTTCATCATGAACGGCTTTGATTTCGTCATCAACAAGAATTTTTTTAACCTTTTGATACATGAACGATATAATAAGCAATATAACACCCAGGCAAAAGAATGCCGCGATTTTACCCGCCACCGGTATGTTGTTAATATCGAACAAAAATAATTTGAGCAATGTGAGGGAAAACAAACTTAAGGATACGATACGCATCGTTCTTAATTTATAACGCATACCCAGCCACATCAGGGCAAAGGATAATAAGCCCCACAATATTGGCAGTCCTGTTTTAATATAAACGGTTTCTACCCGGTCAATCGGATATGATTTTGTATAGAACAACAGGTTGCTTAGCAGGCTAACCTCCAAACTTAAAAACAGTACAATGGCTGCGCTGAGTAACCAGGTAAACATCACTTTCATACCAGCATCCAGGGTGCTTTGGCAAAGGCGGATAATGCGGTAAAACAGCAGCCCAATAAAAATTACCGCTATCCAATGTGCCGTAAAATGACTGGCAGCCGGCTTTTGCGCTTCAAGCAGATCACGCTGTAAACTGAAAAATGCAGGCATCAGCGCCAGGTAAACCGTTACACAGACCATCAGGATGGCAAGCCTTATCCGTTCATCAAATTTTAAGGCCGATACTTTTATCGACACCAGGTAATATCCATAAATGAATACCGGTGTATACAGCATGATGTACAATATATTTAATGAGGTGTTGGGATCGTGATTTAAAAACTGGTGGTTGATCTCCAGCAATCCGCTTAAAAATAAAAGGGCAAGGGCGGTAATACTGAAAACACGCCTATCCAAAACTACAATATTCGTGTCAGGTGCTTTATCACGACTGATAAGGATGGATAACAGGTATGAACTTACCGCTGCAACCAATGTGGTGATAAAGCCTTTATTGGCGATGATAGTGAGGCTTGTGGTGTGGTTGGCATATATCTGATACCAGTCCATAAACAAGCTAAGCAGCATGGCTACCCACAGTAGTAAAGAAGTAAGCTTCATTAACTGGATAGACGACCGCTGGTATAACCAGTATAACAATACCGTTTCAGATGCCCAGAAAAGGGTAATGCTGTGACCATGCAATTGGATAGGTGCAGCCAACGAAATAAAGGTAAGCGTGATGCCAATAAGTAGGTAAAGTATGTTGGTATCAACCTTACGGTTGCGGAACAGGATGTAGGATAACACCAGGTTAACCACTGCCAAACTCACACAGAATAAACCTCTGAACTGCTCCTCTTTCATTACGGTGAGCAGGTATAGCCCGGCCGCAAAGTAAAGCGCGGTATTGGTAAGCAGAATGGTAAAGTCTGAAGCGATGAATTTTTTGTTTTCCTTCACATTATTTGCCACGTTGATAATAAAGTACAGCACATAAAAAATACTGGCATAAATAAACCCGTAATGATAGGTTGCCGGAGTAAGCGTGTATAGCACCGATGCAAAAACGATGACCGTAAATGCAAATGACACAATATTCAATACGCGCCATGCTTTAAAGTAGGCGATAATGAGCAGGCCGGTATTCAGTATCAGCAGGTATATAAATAAGGCATCGTAATTGGCATGGCCCGTGCTTACCATGAACGGACTGGCAAAGCCACCCACCAGGGCTGTCACAGCTAGTTCTTGCTTATCATACAACAGCGAAAGCAGCACCGCGAAAATGGTGATCACGATTAAAATGATAAACGACGACGTTTGATTAAACAGGTGAAACTGGTGATAGGCCAGCGTAATGGTAAAATAAAACACCGCCAAACCGCCGCCTACCAGTACAGAGCTGAATGCTTTATAACTATTGCGCAGGTAATGGGCAATGGCAATTAAAATACCGCCGCATGCTATGCCTATACCTACCCGGCCAACAGGACCCACCCAATCATTATCAATGGCATATTTTACAAAAAAGCCAATGGCTAAAACCAATATGGCAATACCAATTTTGTTGATCAGGTTTTCGCCGATGAATTTCTCCAGATCGGGATGGCTCTCAAAGAATGACGGTTTTGGTTCCTTTGGCTGTGCCGGTCTTGGCTGATGAAGGTTTGCGGTTTTAACTGGTCTTCTGATGGCCGACAGGCTATCAGCAATAACTTCGTGTTGCCGCTCAATGTTTTCGGGTTTAAGCTGTTCAGATAGTGGTTGTACTTCGGGCTGTACCTCAGGAGGTACAATAGGTTGTGGTATGTTAACCGGTTCTTCGGGTAATTTAACTGGTGGAGCCTCGCTGATGACCGGTGGGGCCACATCTGGTTTTTTAACTGCTTCTTCGGCTGGTTTTGATATGGGTTGTTGACCGGTTGCAACCCTTAACGCTAATATTTTATTATTCAGATCGTTTAGCTTGTCATCAACATTTCTTAATTTTTTATCAGTATCCGTTTTGTTGCTTACAAGTAAGTAAACAACCAGGAGCAATATACATATGATTAAAATATCCATTGTTTTAGGTTTAGCAAAAGTTAAAGATAGATGATTTATGAAATAATACGAATAATAGATAAATAATCAATACTTATCCTGCGGTTGACTCTCCCTGGCTTCGCTCGCCATCCCTCCCTTCGGCTTCGCCGGAAAGAGGGGATTTTAGAATGGAGCAAAGACAATGGAAATTGTCATCCTGAGGAACGAAGGATTTATTTGTGAACATACATGTTGTTTAATAGATGCTTCTCTCCGTTCAGCATGACAACTTCTTTAGGTTTTATCCCTATTCCTTTGTCAAATTTATTTAAAGAAACCCTCTTTCCGCCGCAGCCGAAGAGAGAGTGGCAAAAGGTAACAAATTTACGTCATTGCGAGCGATAGTGTGGCAATCCCCGATATGAAGAGCGGCTCTGTATTTTAGGGATTGCCACGCTATCGCAATGACGCATGGAAAAAGAGCCGGGTAAGTCGATCTTCTCCTTACATTTTATCCTCATAATCCTCTCTCAAGCTAAATCAATTTACTATTTTAGCTTTAATTATAAACCAACAGCGTAAACCCTTGCTGTTAAACCTGATAAACACAACCTTATAATGAAGATATTTCTGAAATCAATCTTGCTCATAACGTGCTTATTAATAGTAAAAACCAGCAGAACACAAACTGTATCGCCATCCCTTTTAAGAGGGCCGTGGAAAGCTTTCTGGATCACGGTTCCTGATGAATCAGATAAAAATTATGGTGTTTATCATTTCCGGAAAAACATTCAGCTGGATGCTAAGCCAACCTCGTTTGTGGTGCATGTATCGGCCGATAACCGGTATAAGCTATATGTTAATCAAACGCTGGTATCATTAGGTCCCGCCCGCGGCGATACCTATTACTGGAACTATGAAACGGTTGATCTGGCACCCTATCTTAAGGTGGGTAACAACAGCATAGCAGCCCTGGTATGGAACGAGGGCGATTACCGGCCCGAAGCCCAGATCACTATCCGCACCGCGTTTATTATGCAGGGTAATACGGCTGCTGAGGAAGTGCTGAATACCAATAAAAGCTGGAAATGCATCCGCAATAAAGCTTATCAACCGCTTACCGGTATTGGCTATCATCCCTATTACGTTGCCGGTCCGGGTGAATTTATTGATATGAACACTTATATTAAAAACTGGAACGCCATTGATTTTGATGATAGTACCTGGAAAAATGCCATAAAGATTGATGCGGGCAATCCTAAAGGAACAGTAAACGCTACCGGGTGGATGTTGGTGTCCTCGTCATTGCCGCAAATGGAATTAAAATATCAGCGTATTGCCATGCTCCGTAAAGCAGCGGGAGTTACTGTTCCTAAAACTTTTCCTGCCGTAAAAACAGCGCTGACCATACCTGCCAATACATCGGCCACGTTACTGCTCGATCAAAGCTATTTAACCAACGCTTTTGTAACGCTCAATTTTAGCAGGGGCAAAAACGCGGCTATCAAATTAAGCTATGCCGAGGCTATGTTTACCAGTTTAAAAGGACCGGAAGGCACGAGTAAAGGCAATCGTAATGATGTAGAGGGTAAAATATTCGCGGGCCGTAAGGATAGTATCATCGCTGATGGCTCTGCCAACCAAACATTTACCACCCTGGCCTGGCGAACCTTTCGCTATATGGAGTTAAAAGTGAAAACCGGAGACGAGCCATTGGTTATTGATGATATTTACGGCACGTTTACGGGTTACCCCTTCCAGCTGAATGCAAAGCTGGAAACAGGGAATCCCGAAATGCAAAAAATGCTGGACATAGGCTGGCGCACCGCCCGGCTCTGTGCTGGTGAAACCTATACCGATTGCCCGTATTACGAACAGCTGCAATATGTTGGCGATGCCCGCATACAAGCCCTGATATCGTACTATAATAGTGGCGACGACCGGCTGGCGCGCAACGCCCTTAACCTAATGGACCATTCGCGCGTTGCCGAAGGGGCAACGCTGAGCCGTCATCCGTCGTTTACGCCGCAAATTATCTCCACCTTTTCCTTATGGTATATCGGTATGCTGCATGATTACTGGATGTACCGGCCTGATAGCGCCTTTATAAAAGATAAACTGGAGGGGGCCAGAGATGTACTGTCGTTTTTTAGCAAATTTCAGCAAGCCGACGGCTTGCTGAAGGATACTCCATACTGGAACTTTGTCGACTGGGTAAATGACAAAGGTTGGGATTTTGGCGCTGCTCCAAAGAGTGCCAATGGAAACACGGCTGTACTTGATCTGCAATTGATGTGGGCCTATAACCAGGTGGCGGAGATGGAAGCCCAAATAGGATTACCTGCTTTGGCAGCGTTGTACAAACAAAAGGCCGCGCAATTAAAGGTCGCCATTCAAAACAAATATTGGGATGCCGGGCGACAACTATATGCGGATACGGAGGATAAGCAACTGTTTTCGCAGCATACCAATACGCTGGCTGTTTTAACTGGTATGCTTACCGATACCGATGCAACCGCATTGTGCAAAAAACTGCTCACCGATGCCTCGCTTACCCAATGCACCATCTACTTTAAATATTACCTGCACCAGGCCTTAATAAAAGGAGGTTTTGGTGATGATTACCTGAAATGGCTGGATATATGGCGCAAGAATATCAGCATGGGCCTAACCACCTGGGCCGAAATATCAGACCTGGATCATAGCCGCTCCGATTGCCATGCCTGGGGTGCAAGCCCCAATATTGAATTTTACAGAACCATACTGGGTATTGACAGTTATGCACCCGGCTTCAGCAAAATAAAAATAGAACCACATTTAGGCGATATCAAAAACATCAGTGGCGAAATACCACACCCCAACGGAAAGGTATCCGTAAAGTATAAGCTGGAAAAAGGTAAATGGAATATGGAACTTGTTTTACCCCAAAACACATCAGGTGTTTTTGTTTGGAAAGGCAAAAGTTATCCGGTTAAGGCGGGAGAGAATAGGTTGAGTATTTGAAGTTTTGGGGATGGTGAAAGGGGATTGTCATGCTGAGCACCGTCGAAGTATGGTGGGCAGGCCTTTACGCACAATGCTTTTTGTCTGAACCACGATTAATCAGATTAAAGGATTACCATGATTTTTTTATTATTTCATATCCGCGCTCCTTTGCTTGTGTTTACAAACGAGTGAAAGGCTACTTTAAAAGAAAAATCCGACTAATCCTTTAATCGGATTAATCGTGGTTCAGACAAATTATATGCTAACCCAACAAAATATTAAATCTCCCTTCCTCGTTATGTAACAAAAAAATTACATAACTTATGAAACGAATCGCCTTCATCCTGATGGTAACATTGCTTGGTGCCTGCAAAAAAAATGATGCGGAAAGCGCACCTTACAAACAAAAAAACGATGAAAATTCAAGCATCAATTATAAGCAGGAGATGCGCAATTTTGTTATTGGGATAAGTAAATATGCTAAGAATATAAATTCAAAATTTGCCGTTATACCACAAAATGGTATTCAGTTAGTAACGGTAGATGGCGAGCGTACGGGGGCCCCAAATACGGCCTATCTCAATGCCATTGATGGTAATGGTCAGGAAGATCTGTTCTTTGGTTACGACAATGATGATCAGGCAACAGATCCGGCTGTAACCAGCAATTTAAAGGGCTACCTGGATATTTCAAAAGCAAATGGCAAAAAGATCCTGGCTATTGATTATTGTTCAACACCATCAAAAATGATGTCTTCCTATCAGCTTAATGGCGCTGCCGGGTATACTTCCTTTGCCGCCGATCAAAGAGAGCTGAATAATATTCCGGGTTTCCCCGCCAAAATTAATAATGAGAACGCCAACGTGATTACGTCGCTTAGCCAAGCCAAAAACTTCCTGTACCTGCTTAATAATACCGATAACTTTAATTCAAAAGCAGATTTTATTAAAGCAGTTACCGCTACAAATTATGATGTTTTAGTTATGGACGCGTATTATGATCAAGTGGCCTTTACAGCTACCGAAGTCAATGCCCTGAAGAAAAAAGCCAACGGTGGTAAGCGCCTGGTGATCTCCTATATGTCTATCGGCGAGGCGGAGAATTATCGTTACTACTGGCAAAAGGCATGGAAACCCGGTAACCCAGTTTGGCTGGATGCTGAAAACCCGCTGTGGAAGGGAAATTATAAAGTAAAATACTGGAACAAGGATTGGCAAAATATTATTTACGGTAACGACAATTCTTACCTGAAAAAAATAGTAAGCGCAAATTTTGACGGGGTTTACCTTGATATTATTGATGCTTTTGAGTATTATGAAGATAAAAATTAGTGTTTAGGTAAAAACACGTCATTGCGAGGAGGAACGACGTGGCAATCCCCGATAAGCAGGGCGGCTCTGTAAGTAGGGGATTGTCACTCCGCCAGCCGGCGGATCGCAATGACGCGCTGCGAGGGTATCGGCAGTAAATTCCCCAAATTATATAATCAAGCCTCAGCAAAATAAGTTACTCACCTGAAAGGTTATAAAAGTGTAATAAAAACAGTTATTTCTAATGGAAATAACATTTAAGGCTGTTTTTACCACGTTTGAGTAAAAATACTGAGAAATTCTGTTTGAAAAGTAAAAAGCAACGCTAACTTTACCTTTGTAATGTTTATTGCTTATTGTATTAATTACACTTGCCGTTAATTAAATATTTAACAATCAGATATTATTAAAAATGTGATATTTACGTGCGGGAGAGATCAGGCAGTTAAATTGATTGCGTCCCGCATCTAAAATATAAGCTAAATCTATACAAATGAAGAACACTCCATCACAGAACAGTACCCTATCACAGGTAAAAATCCTCTCTATTGATATTGGTGGTTCACACATTAAAGCCACTATTCTGAACAAAAAAGGCGAGCTTAAAATGGATTATGATAAAATTGTAACTCCTGCGCCGGCAAGTCCCGAAAATTTGATCAAAGCAATTAAAACACTGCTTAAGGATTTTCCTTCTTATGATAAAATATCAGTGGGTTTCCCCGGATATGTGAAAAATGGGGTTGTACAAACCGCGCCTAATCTGGATACCAAACTTTGGGCTGGTGTTGATCTGAATAAAAAACTGGCCGATGCATTGGGCAAACCTACACAAGTGGTTAATGATGCAGATATGCAGGGCCTGGGTGTAGTGGACGGTAAAGGACTGGAAATGGTGATTACGCTGGGTACGGGTTTCGGCACCGCTTTATTATTGGATGGGCATTTGCTACCGCATCTGGAATTGGCCCATCATCCTATAAAAGATGCTGATACCACCTATGATAAGTACATAGGCGAAAAAGCTTTGGAAAAAGAGGGCAAAGAAAAGTGGAACAAGCGCATGCAAAAAGTTTTTAAAGTTTTAAAAACAGTATTCAATTACGATACTTTATATATAGGCGGCGGCAACTCCGATCTGCTTACTTTTAAGCTGGATAAAAACATGAAAATTGTAACCAATGCCGATGGTATAAAAGGCGGCGCCAGGTTATGGGCCACCGACGATGAAAAACCTGCCAAAAAAGCAATTGCAACACCAACTAAATAAAACAAATACAATACCGATAACTAATGGAAAATTCTAAGGACATAGAGAAATTAGCGATAGATACCGTGAGGATACTATCTGCAGATGCTGTACAAAAAGCAAATTCTGGTCACCCCGGCACCGCGATGGCGCTTGCACCTATGGGCCATGTTTTATGGTCAAAGTTTTTAAACTACAACCCTAAAAACCCTGATTGGGCAAACCGCGACAGGTTTATCCTGTCAGCCGGCCACGCTTGTATATTACAGTACAGCTTTTTGTACCTTACAGGTTATGATCTGAGTTTAGATGATATCAAACAATTCCGCCAGTTGAACAGTAAAACTGCTGGTCACCCGGAATATGGTTTGGCTCCCGGTGTTGATGTTACTACTGGTCCGTTGGGTCAGGGTTTTGCCAATGGTGTAGGTTTTGCCATAGCGCAAAAACATTTGGCAGCACGCTATAACAAACCAGGTTTTGATCTTTTTAATTACAATATATACGCTATCACCAGCGATGGTGATATGATGGAAGGTGTAACCTCTGAGGCTGCTTCGCTGGCAGGCCATTTACAACTGGGTAACCTGATCTATTTATATGATGATAACCACATCTCTATTGAAGGCAGTACTGATATTGCTTTTAACGAAGATGTAAGCGCCCGTTTCCGCGCATACGGATGGCAGGTGCAGGAAGTAGCCGACGTGAATGATACCCACGCTTTAGAGCTGGCCCTGATCAACGCCCGTGCCGAAACACAAAAACCATCACTGATCCGTGTTCGTTCACTGATCGCTTATGGCAGCCCTAACAAATCAGGTACCGCCGGTTCGCACGGATCGCCGCTTGGTGCTGATGAAATTAAGCTGGTTAAAAAATTCTTTGGTTTTGATCCTGAAAAATCATTCAACGTACCTGCCGAAGTATTGGAATATTACCATGAAAAAGGCGCTAAAGGCGAAGGCAAAGAAGAAAAATGGAACAAACTATTTGCCGACTATAAAGCAAAATATCCTGAATTAGCCGCCGAGTACGAAGCCGCATTTAAAGGCGAACTGCCCAAAGGCTGGACAGATAAATTACCGGTATTTAAAGGCTCTGACCCTAAAATGGCTACCCGCCAGGCATCAGGCAAAGTATTGAACGCTGTTGCAGCAAGCCTGCCAAACCTGATTGGTGGTGCGGCGGATCTTTCGCCATCAACAGAAACTAATTTGAAGGAATTTGATTCCTTTACTTCCGAGAACAGGAACGGCCGCAACTTCCACTTTGGTATCCGTGAGCATGCCATGGGTTCGGCATTAAATGGTATGGCATTAACTAAGGGAGTGCTTCCCTTTGGCGCTACCTTCCTGATGTTCTCTGAATATATGCGCCCGCCAATCCGTTTGGCAGCCATTATGAAGATCAGCCCGATATTTGTTTATACCCATGATAGTATTGGTTTGGGCGAGGATGGTACCACTCACCAGCCTGTGGAGCAATTAGCTTCCCTGCGTTCCATCCCTAATTTAACGGTTATCCGTCCGGCTGATGCCAACGAAACTTCGTATGCATGGCGCGTGGCTATCGAGAAAAAAGGCGGACCAACGGTATTGATATTCACCCGCCAGGGCTTGCCTATCCTTGACCAGGATAAATACGGCAAAGCTGATGGTTTGGAAAAAGGCGCTTACATCCTGTCAGAAGCCAGCAAAAATCCTGACCTGATCCTGATAGCAACCGGTTCTGAGGTGGCATTGATCATGGAAGCACAAGCTAAGTTGGAGGCCGAAGGTATCTCTACCCGTGTGGTAAGTTTCCCATCATGGGAGCTGTTTGAAAAACAGGATGCCGCTTATAAAGAAAAAGTATTCCCTAAAGCATACCGTAAACGTTTGGCCGTTGAAATGGCATCCCCAATGGGCTGGCATAAATATACTACAGACGAAGGCGATATGCTGGGCATGACCACCTTTGGTGAATCGGCCCCGGCAGAAGACCTTTACAAACACTTCGGCTTTACGGTTGATAATGTAGTTAAAAAAGCAAAAGCGCTGTTGTAAGATGTGCAGATGTGCGGATTTCAGATGTGCAGATTTTAATCATTTGCACATCTGAAATCTGCACATTTGAAATCTAAAAAAAATGAACTGGAATAGTAAACTCATCAAAGACCTGGAATGGTCAAGCGAGATCATTAACGTTACCGGGAAACAAAAGGTAGCCGAAGAGATTGCCGCCAAAGTAAAGGATGGCGACGTGCTTGGTGTTGGGTCGGGTTCAACGGTGTATATGGCCCTGCTTGCTATTGCCGAACGCATCAAGACCGAAAAGCTTCATGTTTTAGCTATCCCTACTTCGCTGGAGATCTCGATGTTTTGCACTAAGCTGGGCATACCGCTTACCAGCCTGTTTGAAAACAAACCCGATTGGCTGTTTGACGGCGCCGATGAGGTTGACCCTGATAACAGTCTGATCAAAGGTCGTGGTGGTGCGATGTTTAAAGAGAAACTCCTGATCAGCTCAAGCCTGGTGAATTATATTATTGTTGACGATTCAAAAATGGTGGATAAAATAGGTACCAACTTTCCTATCCCTATTGAGGTATTTCCGCAGGCTTTATTGCATGTGGAGGCTGAGTTAACAAAATTGGGCGCCAACAGTATCGTGATCAGACCGGCAAAAGGGAAGGATGGTCCCATCATTTCAGAAAATAACAACATGATATTGGATTGCCGCTTTAAAGAGGTGCCCAAAAGCATGGAAAAGGACATCAAATCAATAACCGGTGTTATTGAAAGCGGTCTTTTTATTGGTTATGATCTGAACATTTTGGTGGCAGCTAATTAGGACTTTGGGATAAAAGACTTTTGGATAAAAGACAAAGGATAAAAAGAAAAAACAAAACGCCTATTCAAGCGTCAACGCTTGAATAATGTCTTGAGGTAAGCGTCCACGCTAACTTTAAATAGTTTATTTGTTGTGTTAGCGTGGACGCTAACACCATTGGCATAAGTTCAAGCGAAGGACGCTTGAACTGGCGGGGGATGTGCCTCCATGGTTTGTGTCCTCACAAACAACCGCGTTTAATACCGTTGGAAATGTTGTTTGTGAGGACACAAACAACGGGTAAGAATAAAACGTAGAGACGCATCACCTGCGTCTTCTGCAAGGAGTTCTTTAAACAATGATATTAAGGTTACTGAATTTAGAATATAATTTAGGAACTTTATTCCTTCAATACAAATGCAGCGGCTTGGGCAGTTACAACCGTCATTTGTAAAACATACATCTGCCTGTAAATAATTTTAATAGATAAATTAAAACAAATCCTAATATGGCAACTAATAATGTAAAGCAAATACATAGTTTCGGACAAAGCATCTGGCTTGATTTTATTGACCGCGAGATCATGGCATCCGGAAAGCTGCAAAAGCTGATTGATGAAGATGGTGTAAGAGGCGTAACCTCAAACCCCGCGATTTTTGAAAAAGCCATCACCAGCAGCGCTGACTATGATAACGATATTGTTGAACTGTCAAAAACTACTGACGACAACGAACAACTGTTTTTTGGTTTAGCTGTAAAAGATATTCAACAGGCAACAGACTTGTTCAAAGGTGTATATGATGAGTCGAAAGCAGAAGATGGTTATGTAAGTCTGGAGGTTTCTCCGTTCCTGGCATTAGATACCGAAGGTACAGCTAAACAAGCAGCCGAACTTTGGAAAAAAGTTGACCGCAAAAACGTAATGATCAAAATCCCGGGTACACAACCGGGTTTAGCAGCTATCAGGCAGTCAATTGCCAAAGGCATCAACATCAACGTAACCCTGCTTTTTGGTTTAGAGCGTTATGAAGCTGTTACCGAAGCTTATATTTCAGGTTTAGAGGATCATTTGGCTGCAGGTCATGAGATCGGTCATATTTCATCAGTAGCCAGCTTTTTCTTAAGCCGTATTGATGTGATTGTTGATCCATTACTGGAAGCAAAAGGCGAAAAAGCATTAGTTGGCGAGGTAGCTATCGCGTCAGCAAAAAAAGCATACGAAATTTATAAAAGGGTGTTCAGTGGTGCTAGATGGGAAAAACTGGCAGCTAAAGGTGCGCAGAAACAACGTTTACTATGGGCAAGTACCGGCAGCAAAAACCCTGCGTTTAAAGATACCAAATATGTAGAGGCTTTGATTGGCCCTGAAACTGTTGATACCGTTCCTTTGGAAACTGTTGACGCTTTCCGCGATCATGGTATTGCCGCCAACACGCTTGAAAGTGGCCTGGCAGAAGCAACCGCTACTTTAGCAAAACTGAAAGATCTGGGTATTGACCTGGATGCCATTACCCAGCAACTGGAAGATGAAGGCATCGAGAAATTCAACAAACCTTTTGAAAAACTGTTGAACGCTATTGAAGAGCAAAAAAGTAAAGTAAGTTAATTTGCTTTATGGAAGCTGCAAGTGTTAAAATACTTTTTTTTGACGTTGGAGGCATTTTGCTTTCCAACGGTTGGGGTCATGAATCCCGGAAAAAAGCATCAGAAAAATTCGGTTTGGATTATGCCGAAGTGAATGAGCTGCACAATTTTATATTTAACGTATATGAAATTGGCAGCGTTACCCTTGATGAGTACCTGGATACGGTAGTATTTAACCACCCTCGCGATTTTGTTCGCGAGGATTTTAAGGAATTTATATTCGCCCAGTCTGTTGAACTGCCTAAAACGCTGAAATGGTTGAAGGAGTGGAAAAAGGATTGTGGTTTCCGCATTATCTCGGTAAATAACGAGGGTAAGGAACTGAATGATTACCGGGTTAAAAAATTTAAGCTGCATGAGTGCTTTGATGCCTTTGTATCATCGTGCGAGGTAAAAATGCGCAAGCCTGATCCGGGTATATGGCAGCTGGCTATGGGTATTGCCCAGGCATCGCCGCAACAATGTGTGTATTTTGATGACAGGATCATGTTTGTAAACGCGGCCCAAAAACTGGGTATCCGTTCTTTTCAGCATACCGACTTCGAAACCACCAAACAAATATTAGAAGATCTGAAAAAAGAAAATGGGGCTCATTAATAATTAGCCTCACCTAAATCCTCTCCAAAGGAGAGGATTTTAACTTCAGTCTTTTTGAACCCTCTCCTTTGGAGAGGGCAGGGTGAGGCCAAATAGCTACAATGAACCAATAAACTAAAATAATAAAATGAGCGCAACAACCAATAAATATGCTTTCGGTATGATAGGCTTAGGCGTTATGGGCCGCAGCTTACTGCTGAACATGGCCGATCATGGCTTTGCCGTAGCCGGACATGATAAAGATACCACCAAAGTAGCATCACTAAACGAAGAAGCCGGCGACCTTGCCGTTAAAGGCTTTAGCGATGTGAAGGAATTTATACAAAGCCTTACCACGCCTCGTGCTATCATGATGCTGGTTCCGGCCGGTAAAATTGTGGATAGTGTAATTGAAGAACTTACTCCACTATTGGAGAAAGGCGATATTTTAATTGATGGCGGTAACTCGCACTTTACCGATACCAACCGCCGTGTGGAAGAACTGGAGGCCATTGGTCTGCATTTCTTTGGCATGGGTGTGTCTGGCGGCGAAGAAGGTGCGCGTCGTGGCCCAAGCATGATGCCGGGTGGCGATAAACAAGCCTACAACGTAATGAAGCCGATATTTGAGGCCATTGCCGCCAAAGTTGATGGCGTGCCCTGCGTTACCTATATTGGTCCGGGTGCATCAGGTCACTTTGTAAAAATGGTGCACAACGGTATTGAGTACGGTATTATGCAGCTGATTGCTGAAACCTACGAGGTACTGAAAAAAGGCTTGAAACTAAGCAACGACGAGATCGGTAAAATTTTTACCGAATGGAATGAAGGCAGGCTACAATCGTTCCTGCTGGATATCACCAAGGATATCTTTAAATATAAAGCGCCGGGTACCGATCATTTATTGTTAGATGATATTAAGGACGAGGCCCGTGCCAAAGGTACCGGTAAATGGACCTCGCAGGTAGCTATGGACCTGCAGGCGCCAATACCTACCATTGATACCGCAGTGTCTATGCGCGATCTGTCGAAATACAAACAACTGCGCGAAAAAGCAGCTGCGCTTTACGCCAAAGATCCTATTGTTTTAGATGCTGATAAAACCGAGGTGATTGCCGCTTTGGAGCAGGCATTGTATTTCACCATGATCATCAGTTACGCGCAGGGTATGCAATTACTATCAAACGCATCGGCAGAGTATCAATATGACCTGCACCTGGGCGAGATAGCCAAGATATGGCGTGGTGGCTGTATCATCCGTTCAAAATTCTTGAACGATATTTTTAAAGCATACGAAAAAGATGCCAAACTAGAGCACCTGCTGCTGGATAGCAATGTACAAGCATTGGTTCAGGGCGCGGTACCGGGTATCAGGAAATTATTGTCAAAAACTATTGCTGCCGGTATAGCTACACCAGCTTACGCCGCATCATTAAGTTATTTTGATGCTTTCCGCAGTGCAAGGATGCCATCAAACCTTACTCAGGCCCAGCGCGATTATTTTGGCGCACACACCTACGAGTTAATAGGTAAAGAAGGTACCTTCCATACACAATGGGCACCAGAGAGTTAGTATCAAGTAGCTAGTATCAAGTATCAAGATTTTTTATGTGCTATCAATGCCATTTTTAGAAGTCGTGATACTTGATACTAGCTACTTGATACTAGATAAATACTAAAAAATAAGAAGAGTTAATATCAAGTAGCTAGTATCAAGACAGGAATGCATAATTTCAAGGAACTGAAAGTATGGAAAGCAGGAATCGAAATATCGAAAATTGTATTTCAACTATGCAAAACTTTACCTTCCGAAGAGAAATATGGATTAATTTCCCAATTGATACGCTCGGCTGTTTCAATACCTTCTAATATTGCAGAGGGTTGCGGAAGAGGATCGAATAAAGAGCTACATCGTTTTTAAGTATAGCATTAAGGTCTTCTTTTGAATTAGAGACACAATTGATTATTGCTAAAGAGTTTGATTATATAAGTCAGCAAAAGCTGGAAGAGGCTTGCACAATAATTACAGATATACAGAAAATGGTGTACGGCTTGAAAAAAAGCCTCAATACCTGAAAAAGGTCGTGATACTTGATACTAACTACTTGATACTAAAAAAACATTAACAATGAGCGCACAAACAAAATCAGATCCTACTATATTCATCATTTTTGGTGGTACAGGGGATTTAAACTCCCGGAAAATTGCACCGGCCCTTTATAACCTCTTTTTAGATGGTTGGCTGCCAAAGCAATTTTCTATCATAGGTACCGGGCGTACCAAATTGACCGACGATCAATTCAGAGAGAATTTACATAACGATATCAACCAGTTTTCGCGCAGCGGTAAAGTTGACGAGAAAAAATGGACCGACTTTGTAAAAAATATTTATTACCAGGTATCAGATGCCAACGACTTTGAAACTTATAAGGAATTTGGCAAACGTATTGAAAAACACAATACCGAATGGAAGGTTAAAGCCAACGTTATATTTTACCTGGCTGTAGCTCCAAATTTCTTCCCGATCATTGCTTCGAATATATCAAAAGCCAAACTGGCCGACGATAAAAAACGCGTAAGGATCATCATCGAAAAACCGTTTGGCCACGATCTGGAAACAGCTAAGGAACTGAATCAATTGCTATCAAGTATTTTTGATGAATCACAGATCTATCGTATTGACCATTACCTGGGTAAAGAAACTGTGCAGAATATCATGGCTTTCCGCTTTGCCAACTCCATTATGGAGCCACTGTGGAACCGTAACTATATTGAGCACGTACAGATCTCGGTTACCGAGCAATTGGGTGTTGAAGAACGCGGCGACTACTATGATGGATCGGGCGCTATGCGCGATATGATCCAGAATCACCTGCTGCAACTGCTTTGCCACGTAGCCATGGAACCGCCTGTTAGCTTTAATGCTGATGAAGTGCGCGACCGCAAGGTTGACGTATTAAAGGCCATGCGTAGGTTTAGTCCGGAGGATGTACGTAATTCGGCCGTTAGAGGTCAGTACGGCAGCGGCTGGATGAAAGGCAAAGAAGTTCCCGGCTATCGCGAGGAGCCAAAGGTTAATCCGGAGTCGAACACCGAAACTTTTGCAGCCATCAAATTCTTTATTGATAACTGGCGCTGGCAAGGTGTTCCGTTTTACCTGCGTACAGGTAAACGTATGCATCAATCATCATCGGTTATTACCATCCAGTTTAAGGATGTACCGCATTTGATATTCCCAACCGAGGCAGCCGAAAGCTGGCAGCAAAACAGGCTGATCATCAGTATACAGCCCGAAATGAGCATCCGCTTGCAGGTGCAGGCCAAACGCCCCGGAATTGATATGGTGTTAAACGCTGTTGATATGGTGTTTGATTATAAAGGTACCTACACCAACCAGGCGCCTGAAGCTTATGAAACGCTGATACTGGATACCATGCTTGGCGATCAAACGCTGTTTATGCGTGGCGACCAGGTAGAAGCGGCATGGGAACTGGTTATGCCGATACTAAGCACCTGGCAAAATAAAAAGAGCCTGAATTTCCCTAACTATTCTGCCGATTCATGGGGACCTGAAGCTGCCGAGGCACTAATTGCCCGCGACGGATTTACCTGGTTCACTTTACCTGTAAACGGCAAAAAGAATTAATGAGAGTAGATAAAAAACTCTAAATGTCATTTCGACGAACGGCGAGGGGTAGAGTGATGGGGTAAGGAGAAATCTTATACGTCATGCTGTTCATAAATAGCATACTGAATAAGATTTCTCCTCGTACCTCGTTCGAAATGACACTATTTTTGTTGATATAAGTCTCAAGTTAATAGTCATAAGACTTACTACTTAGGACTTCAGACTTCAAATTCAAGACTAAAAGAACATGAACGTAAATATTTTTAATACTGCTGATGAGGTACTAACCGCATTGGCAGATTATTTTGTTAAAATAGCTACCGAGTCAATAGCCGCCAGAGGCAAATTTACCGTAGCGTTATCAGGCGGCAGTTCGCCTAAAAAACTGTATGAACTGCTGGCCTCTACCTCATATGCCGATCAGCTGGATTGGGAAAAGGTATTTTTCTTTTTTGGCGACGAGCGTAATGTACCGCAGGATAACAAAGAAAGTAATTACCTGATGGCCAAAAAGGCATTGTTTGATCCTTTGCTGATCAGTCCGGCGCAGATCTTCGCGGTTGATACCACATTTGAACCCGCCGAAGCTGCTGCCAAATACTGGGGACTGATCTCGGCCTTTTTTGATGACGATGAACTGAGCTTTGACCTGGTACTGCTTGGTCTGGGCGATAACTCGCACACCGCTTCATTATTTCCGCACACCCCGGTATTACATGATACCACCCCGGGCGTAAAAGAAGTATGGCTCGAAGATCAGCAGGTATGGCGTATTACGCTAAATGCACCGTTGATCAATGATGCCCGTCATATCGCGTTCCTGGTTTATGGCGAAGGTAAAGCCATAGCTGTGCACCATGTACTGGAAGATGAAGAAAACATTGAAGAATACCCTGCCCAACTGATTGATTCCATCATTGGCGAAACAGAGTGGTTTATTGATGAACCCGCTGCCGCTAATCTGGAAGGTGACGAGGAATAAAAAAGATTCCCATTAAAAAGAAAGCCGGTTCATTAATGAACCGGCTTTCTTTTTATACTTTAAAACATACGTCATTGCGATCCGCCGGCTGGCGGAGTGGCAATCCCCGACTTACAGAGCGGATATGCATGTCGTATACCCGCTCTTAGCCGCGGGAGGGCCAGTTACGTTTTTCGTTGTTGTTTGTTTTTTATAGGTACTCAAGATGGCTTCGCCGTATGTCTTGATACAAAGTAACCAAGACATACGGCGAAGCGAGATAATGAGCGCCACTAAAAAAACAAACAATAAGCGAATAAATCAAGTCAGCAGAAATGCTTCTTTGCGCCCGGGGCCTTTGCCCTGCAAACCAGGCAGAACCGTGGGCTGCAGTCTCTCGCCCCTCCGCCAGCCGGCGGATCCCACATGCCCTCGCTTCAGCAAAAAACCGAGGTTCCCCCTGCACACACAGAAATGACTGAAACGAATAACAATTATAAAACATAACTTACTTATATTTAGGTAGATGAAAGCTGCCTATACCTGTTTTACGATCCTATTGTTTGCCGCGGCTTTTACCACATGTAAGAAGAATCTCCCTGTTACTCCAAAAGTCTTCAACCTGAAACAGGTTTACCAAACCAACCTTGCCGAGGGGTACAAAAGCGATTCGATATTTTACACTTATGATGCCCAAAACAGACTCATCCACATCAGCCATATCGCTTACCAGTTCCCAGCCAAAACAAACGTTGGTTTTACTTATAATGGCAATCATATCATTTCTGAAGTATTTGACGATGGCCAGAATTACCAGTATACCGAAAACTATCATTATAATGCGCAGGGGCAGATATCTTACATTGATCATATCAACAAATACGCCTACCTGCCCGTTGGTACCAAAGTGCCCAATACAGAAATTGAGCACACTGATACCTTTACCTATGATGCCAACGGCAAGATCATCCTTATGGACAAGTATTACCTACCGCCCATAAATACCCATTATAAAACCACCTACGAGTATGATGCGCAGGGGTTACCGGCAAAATCAGTTATTTATAGTAGTCAGGATACCTCAAACTACACCTACGTATTGTTCACAAAATTTACAGATAAGATTGATTTCAACGCCCAGGCACTTTCTTATTTTCTCGACTTTAACATGCATCCCCTAGTGCTGGCCCAACTTGGCAGGCTGCCAATATCAATGCGGCTATATTACAGCAACGATAGCCTTTACCACGCGGGTTGGGAGTATGTTTTTACTACCACCGAAACCAGGATCAGCCATGTTCATTTAACAACCGTACCTACACCTAATCGACCTTTCATCTTTGATTATGAACTGAGTTACCAATAAATAATTCCCTGACTGACAGCGGAGCGGGAAGCATTCAGGATCTGTGTTAATGGCTTACCCCGCCGATAGAAGCGGGCCGGGCTTTCTGTTCATACGCCTGCAGGCATTACACTAACCACATAGGCCACTATCGTTCTGCCCGATTTTGCCCGGAGCTTATCTGCTGACGGGGGAGAGGTAATGGTATTTGAAATATAACGTCATGCCGTCCGTCGACTGACGGATCGGCATCCCGCATGTCGGTAGACTCACCCCGACATCTCCGCCAGCCGGCGGATTGTCGGCCCTCTCTTCACCTGCGGCGGAAAGAGGGCAAAAAAACAACTTGTCATGCTGAGCGCAGCGAAGCATCTATTCTACACCAGGCAATTTATCAATAGATCCTTCGCTGCGCTCAGGATGACAGGTGTAGAGAAGGGTAAATCCAAAATAAACCGATCGGTCCATTTTTAAATTCTTCCTGAAAAATAATGAAGCCATATGTAAGGAATAAAAAGCAGCTATTTTCAGCTCAAAACCGTCTAAAACCAGCTAATAATGATAAAAAAGCGTTAAAAAGGTGAATTTTTAGTGATCTTATTATAGGTAAAACGTGCCGAAAATGACATTTTATCGTCACTTAATGCGTTTAAACTGCACGTTAGCACTCCGTTTACTTGGATAATAAAGTTTGAATTTTGTAACTTTGAGTATGACAACAGAAACGCTCGAAGAATTTTACAAGAACAAATTCGACTGGCTGCCCGATAACCTGCAGCAAAACATTGGTCATTTCAACGTTTTCAGGATTGAGGACTGTATTGGCCCCAATGCTAAACCCGTAACCTACAGCCGCAGAAGCTTTTACAAGATCAGCCTGATGCACGGGGATAATATTATTCACTATGCCGATCAAAGTATTGAGCTATCAGGTACTTCGCTGATGTTTTTTAGTCCGCATGTGCCGTATACATTTGAGCATATGTCTGATGACCGGACGGGATTCTTCTGCATATTTACAGAATCGTTTTTTGCCGAAAGGTTCAGGGGAGGCTTGAGTGAGTTACCTATGTTTGGCCTGGGCGCAAAACCTGTATATGCCCTGGATAACGACCAGGGAGCATATGTGAGCAATCTTTTCACAAAAATGATGGACGAGATCAACTCTGAATATGACTTTAAATATGATCTGATCAGGAATTATGTGACCGAGCTGGCTTATTACGCGCTTAAAACACAACCATCAGAGAATATCTATAAACATGCTGATGCCAAGTCGAGAATAACCTCTGTTTTTACCGAATTGCTGGAGCGTCAATTCCCGATAGAGAATCCGGCACAACGGTTCGGCTTGCGATCAGCCAATGACTTTGCCCAGCGCCTGTCTGTGCACGTAAATCACCTGAACAGGGCCATCCGCGAAACCACCGGCAAAACCACCACCGATCATATTGCCGAACGCCTGCTAAGCGAGGCCAAATCGCTATTAAAGCACACTGACTGGAATGTATCGGAAATAGGCTACTGCCTTGGTTTTGAGGAGGCTACCCATTTCAATAACTTTTTCAAAAAACAAACGCAGCTTACGCCAAGCTCGTTCAGGAATGTCTGAAAATGGTGTGATCAAAACGTTGTAGAATCGACTCACCCGACCATCTCTGCGCTTGGTCACCCTCTCTTCGCCTGCGGCAGAAAGAGGGGATTTAAAATTGATAAAAAGAGCAAAGACAAAAGATAAAAACTCTTTTAATCCTCTTTACGCCGCAGGCGAAGAGAGGGTCGCCCAGCGAAGCACAGGCGGGGTGAGTAGGCTACGCTTTGCTTGCTATGAACCACAACGATCACTTGTTTTAACGGCTCTATTTCGTTATATTTGTTTATACCTCGTTATAATGCCCTCCTTAAACATCAGCAGATAATATCGCCATAAATTCAAATTGTTTGAATTTCGTAACCATTGGTTTGATTGGCGTAATACATAAATTCTGGCCCTGCCGTAAATTTGTTCTATCAAAAAAAGAACAAATTATGGACAACAACAAAGTATGGTTTATAACCGGAGCCTCAAAAGGATTTGGGCTCAGTTTAGTAAAACAATTACTGGAAGCTGGTCAGCTTGTTGCCGCCACCTCCAGAAATCAACAGGAGTTAATTGAAGCAGTTAACACCAAAAATAATAATTTTTTACCACTGCAGGTTGATCTTGCAAACGAAAGCAGTGTATCGCTGGCCTTGCAGCACACCTATGAAACCTTTGGTAAAATTGATGTAGTGATCAATAATGCCGGCTACGGTATTGCTGGCACTATTGAAGAATTGACTGATCAGGAAACCCGCCAGGCTTTCGATGTAAATGTGTTTGCAACCTTAAACGTGATCAGGTATGTGATGCCTTATCTGCGCAAACAGCGCTCGGGTCATATCATCAATATAGCATCCATAGCGGGTATTGCACCAGGTATGGGCTTTGCTATTTATAGTGCCGCTAAGTTTGCCGTTGTTGGTTTATCAGAAGTGCTTGCGGCTGATGTAAAGAACCTTGGTATTAAAGTTACTGTAGTTGCTCCCGGAGCATTCCGCACTAATTTCCTTACACCTGATTCATTGGCATTGACCAGCAATCCGATAGCTGATTATGAAGATGTAAGAGCAACACATGCTAAATATCTGAAAATGGATGGTGAGCAAGCTGGTGACCCGGAAAAAGCGGCCTCATCAATTATACAAATTGCTGGCGAGGCTAACCCACCGCTTTATTTATTATTAGGTGGCGATGCTTATAACAGGGCTTTAACCAAGCTAGGCAGCCTGTATCAGGATATCGAAGCATGGAAGGAGCTTACCTGTTCAACAGATTTAGAGCATGATCTGCAAGCTAATTAAAAGTCCTCTCCTTTGGAGAGGGTTTAGGTGAGGCTCAACTATCATGGAAAACATTAAAGATAATTACATCTAAACCTATAAAAACATCAAAAAAATGGACAATCAAAAAGTATGGTTTATAACTGGAGCTTCTAAAGGGTTAGGGCTCTCCTTAGTGAAAAAATTATTGAGTGAAGGATATCGCGTAGCGGCTACTTCAAGAAACCTGGGCGACCTGAGCAAAGCGGTTGATAACCACAGCGATCAATTTTTACCACTGGCTGTAAATATTAAAAACGAAGAAAGTGTACATGAAGCAATCGAAAAAACCATCAGCACTTTCGGTAAAATTGATGTACTGGTGAATAATGCGGGCTATGGCCTTGTTGGTGGCTTGGAAGAGTTAACCGACCAGGAAGCACGTGACAATTTTGAAGTAAATGTGTTCGGTTCCTTAAATGTGATCCGTAAGGCATTGCCTTATCTGCGCGAGCAGCAATCAGGTCATATCCTGAATATATCATCCATTGGTGGCTTTACAGGCAGCTTTCCTGGTTTCGGCATCTACTGTGCCACCAAGTTCGCGGTGAATGGTTTTTCGGAATCGTTAGCCGAAGAGGTGAGGCCGTTTGGCATTAAAGTAACCATTGTGCAGCCGGGTTACTTCCGTACCAGTTTCCTGTCAGAAGGCTCGCTGGTAGTTCCGAAACACCAGATAGATGCTTATCAAAACGTGCGGGCCTCGCAAAATTTGCATCAGAATGATCTGGATCAACAACAAGCCGGGGATCCGGATAAAGCAGCTGAGGCCATGATTGAAATTGTACATGTTGAAAACCCGCCGCTCAATTTGTTTTTGGGCGAGGATGCCTACAATGCCGCAAATAATAAAATAGCTTCGGTTCAGAACGATCTGGAAGCATGGAAGGAATTAACAACATCAACAGCAATAGTATAACCATAATTATGGAGAAAGATCAACATATAGGCGTTTGGGTAACAAAGGATGGTTACATACGCCATGAATTTTTAACAAACGGCCGCTATGTTGAGGCTCGTGGTAATAAAAAAGGTGCTTTTACCGGATTTTATAATATCCGGGGTAAACACGTGGAATATTTGGACGATACCGGCTTTACTGCCGATGGCGACTTTAGAGATGGTGTTTTTTACCATGCGGGTATGGTATTATATAAGGAATCGGCATAAATTGAGGATTTAGCAATAAAAGAGGAATTGAACAAAAAGACTTGCTAATGAAACGGGGCTTTCTTTACCTTTATAGAAATAAAACCCCAGCAAAATATGAGTTTTCAAGACCAGATCAGTTCCATGTTTGTAGAAGAAAGCCAGATACCGGCCGAATTCCAAATAACAGAAGTGCATCAGCGTGAATACCTGTGTGATGGCGAAATGAAGCCCTGGAATGGGCCTGTGAGCGAGGTGTATTCACCTGTTTGTTTTCCTACCCCCGACGGACACAAACGTAAACTAATTGGAACCTATCCGATTTGTACCGAAAAGGAAGCCGAAGAAGCCCTTGAAGCAGCTATAGCTGCTTATGATAATGGCCGCGGCGAATGGCCAACTATGAGCATTGATGGCCGCATCAAATGCATGGAGCGCTTTATTTATAAAATGAGCGAACAACGTACCCTGGTGGTAAAGCTCCTGATGTGGGAAATTGGCAAATCATACGGCGATTCGGCAAAGGAGTTTGACCGTACCATTGAATACATCAACGCCACGATTGATGCACTGAAAGCGCTTGACCGCAAGTCGTCTAGGTTTGAAATGGCCGAAGGGCTGATAGCGCAGATCCGCCGCTCACCCCTGGGTGTGGTGCTGTGCATGGGGCCGTTCAACTATCCCCTTAACGAAACTTTTACCACCCTGATACCCGCCCTTATTATGGGCAATACCATTTTATTTAAACCACCAAAGCATGGTACGCTGTTGCATTACCCATTGCTAAAAGCCTTCCAGGAATCGTTTCCTAAAGGCGTGGTGAATACGGTGTATGGTCGCGGGGCGGTGGTTACACCTGGTTTGATGCAAACCGGCAAGATCAACGTACTGGCCTTTATTGGCTCAAGCAAGGTGGCTAATGATCTGAAAAAGCGTCACCCTAAAATAAACCGGTTAAGGGCGGTGTTAAGTCTGGATGCTAAAAACGCGGCTATTGTTACCAAAAATGCCGACCTGCAGCTGGCGGTAAGCGAATGTGTTTTGGGTGCATTATCATTTAATGGGCAACGTTGTACTGCCATAAAAGTGATATTTGTACATAAAACCATTGCCGATGAGTTTTTAAAACTATTAAGCGAGGCAGTATCCAAACTCAAATTCGGACTGCCCTGGGATAAGGACGTAAAACTGACACCCATGCCCGAGCTTAACAAGGCCGAATCCTTAACCGAAATGGTTGATGACGCTATTACTCATGGCGCAAAAGTAATTAATGAAAATGGCGGCGAAAGTGTGGCTTCCTTCTTTTACCCGGCAATTGTTTACCCGGTAAACGAAAAAATGAAGCTGTACCGCGAAGAGCAGTTTGGCCCGGTGATCCCGGTGATTCCTTTTGAATCTATCGAGGAGCCGATTGAATACCAGATAGATTCGCCGCATGGTATGCAGGTGAGTATATTCAGTAACGATGCCCAGGAGATCTCCTCATTGATTGATCCTTTTGTAAACCTGGTGAGCAGGGTAAATATCAATAGCCAATGCCAACGCGGACCTGATGTATTTCCGTTTACCGGGCGTAAGGACAGTGCCGAGGGTACGCTTTCGGTGTTTGATGCATTGCGAGCATTTTCTATACGCTCACTGGTAGCGGCCAAACTGAACGATACCAATAAACAACTGATCAACGATATTGTAAACGGCAGCGATTCCAATTTCCTGAGCACGAAGTTTATACTTTAAGTTATATCTATTAGCATGTCATTGCGAAGAACGAAGCAATCGCGAACTCTGCAGATCCGCTCTGTAAAGTATGTGATTGCCACTCCGCCATTCGGCGGATCGCAATGACATGATTTTGTTAATTATATAGCTTGATAGGGGGCTTTATCATACCGATTTATCAGTTCCACCAGCAACAAATTGGGCACCCAGCTTAAAAAGGCTATGATGAGGTAATTGTTTTCAAAATTTACACCATTGCCTAAAACGGTAAACAGCCATATGTAAAAGCGGAGTGTTACCGCGGCAAAGGCCAGGGCATAACTGCGCCTCATCATTTTAACATGAGCATTAACTTTACTGTTCTTAATTAACAAGAAGGCTGATAGGGTAAAGGCTACCCATAAAGTATTCTGGATCAGGAAAGATGCGAAAACCCCTTTGCCCCGGTTGATGAACAGTGTCATAACATACGCCCCCGGCGCGGCAAAGAATAGCACACCAAAAATATATAACTTACCTAATGCTTTATGCAAAGGGCGATTATTGTACACCTTTTTTGAAAATTGGAAAAAGCCTGCTATCAGAATAATGCTGCTGCCAAAAATATGACAGTAAAAGGCCGGCATATACCAGCCGGTTTTAATAGCAGCCTGTTTGAAACTTAAAAAAACGGTATCGTGCTTAAAATTAAGGTATTGAACAAAAGTGCCCAGGCTTAATATAAGTATCCAAAAAAACGCGAAGTACCGTAATAAACGTCCGGTAATGCTCATTTGGCCGCTAATGTATTACCCTTTTGCCCATTCAGTTTATTGTTAATAAAGCTGATGTTATATTTATCAATAGTGGTAAGGGAATCATCAACATTAGCAAGCGTTCCTTTATCAAAACGGTTTATAAATACGGTATTCCAGCGTTCATTTTTAAATTTATACTGGTATGATGCATAGATTTCATTTTTCATCAGCTGCAGGATAGCGGGAGTAATATGATCAAGGGTTTTGCTTTGTTGCTGATCATTATTATAATGGGTGAGCACATAACAACCTTGCAAATAGGAGTCATCCAGTTTAACATATTGGGTAGGGAATTGCCGGACGCTTTTTAAGGCTACCAGTTTGCCAGCCTTTATTTGGAGGTAATGATAGTGTGGGCCCTCATCCAGGTATTCACTGCTATCCAATAAAGCCTGGCCGAGTACCGATGTGGTTTTAAACTCAAACAACGAATCATTAAGAGCCCTTAAATAATTTTCATTGCAAGAGCCTGATAACTTGCCTCCACCTTCGCCCTCGCCAAAATAGCTATCAGCATTAAAACTCAATATCCGGTTTTGTTTTTTATCAACCAGGAGTACCTTTTTAGTGGTATATAAGCCTGATCGCCCACCTAAATAATCATCAACAACAGAGTAAAAGGCGCTTTGAAACCAATTATTACTTTCTTCTTTATTATCGCCATCAAATTTAATTGACAATGAAAGACTGCCGTCACCATCGCCCATGGTGTCTTCGCTTAATTTTCTCAATGGATTTTGGAAATGAATGAATTTGGGTAGTATTTGCCAATCGACAAGGTATGATGGTGCAATGATGAGGGAGGTGTACGTGTCGCGGGAGTTAAACTCCATAATGTTTTTTGAACTTTTATCAGACAGGGTATAGGAATCGCCATAGGTTTTAATCTTTGACAAAACGTCGGCAATTTTAAGATCGGTTATTTTATCTGATATTGACAGGTCATTTTTTAAATAATAATAGCCATCCGTGTTTTTTAAGAGAGCTAAGTTTTCGCCATCTTTTAATGGAAATATCTGATCGTAATTAACCGGTAAAATATTTTTTCCGTCCAGATTATACAAACCCCTTTTATTGCCTTTTTCTACCTCTATCAAACTATCAATTGTTCCGCCAATATTATGTATCATGTCATATTCTGCAGGAATGATCTCTTTTAGGTCCGGGTTAACGAGTCCCATTTTATATGCCGGCGACTCTTGGTCTTTCTTGTCACTAGCCTCTGAGTAAAAATCGTCACCAACCTTACCCTTTATTACATAATAAAATGTTTTATTGTTGACGTGATCAAACCATAATACGCTGTCATAACGGGTTTTCAACTGTTCTGCAGCTTTAAACGCGGCAAGCGTTATGGGGTTGTAAATGTCTTTTTCAGGAGTGGTTTTGTTGATCACCAGGTTTTGGTAGGCCGAGTAACCAACTGCAAATTCATCGGTATTGATTTTATAAATTTTGTATTGTTTATTCCCAACCTTATGTATGGTAAAGGTTAATGTTGATAGCCGTGTTTCTATACCATCATGTGCAAAACTCGCGGTAATTATGGCAACTGATAGTTCTGGATTTACAAAATTAATGTGACTGTCATCAATATTTAAACTTACTTTAAAAAGCGGTTTTGATTTGCCGTTAATACTTGTTTTACCGGTTAGCACATTAAGGAGCGTGCTGATACCCTTGCTCTTTGGTCCGGTTTCAAAAAACAAGCGTGCCGAGTCTGCATTCCCGGCTTTTACCTGGGTATTAAAAGCATTTAAAAATTGCACAACCTCTCCCTTTTCGGGTTTAGTTAGGTATTTACCGCGGATAAATAAAAAACCGCAAACTAAAACCACTGCTGCAATTAATATGATAATGATATGTTTGGCTTTCATTGTACCAAGGTAAGTATTTTAAATAAAGTATAAAAAGGTCAGTAAATTAGCCCGGTTTTTATGTAAATAATTAAGGATGATATGATTAATATCAGCTATAAATAAAATCTATATGCCATAGATTTTTAAAATGCTTAAGAGGTCTTAAAATCCTTATATTTGCATAAATAATAAAGAAATAGCAATTATGTTAACGATAGGACAAAAATTCCCTCAATTTTCTAAAATAGCTGTAACAAACCTTGAAAAAGGAAAAGAGTTTGAAACGCTAACTTCTGAGTACCTGGTAAATGACGATAACGTTTGGACAGTAATGTTCTGGTGGCCAAAGGATTTTACTTTTGTTTGCCCAACTGAGATTGCTGAGTTTAACAAAAACTACGGCGAATTCAGGGATCGCGAAACCCGTTTGATCGGTGCTTCAACAGATTCAGAATTTGTACATCTGGCATGGAGAAACAACCACGATGATTTGCGTGGCCTTAAATTCCCAATGCTTGCCGATACTTCAAAATCATTAGCTGAGGACCTGGGTATATTAGAGCCTACCGAAAAAATTGCTTACCGTGCAACTTTCATCATTGATCCTACCGGCATTATTCGTTGGGTATCTGTTAACGATTTAAGCGTTGGCCGTAATGTGAAAGAAGTTTTGCGCGTACTAGATGGTTTACAAACAGACGAACTTTGCCCATGTAACTGGGAAAAAGGTCAGGAAACACTTACCGTTTAATACCCCTATTAATTTTATATTCCTCGTACACTTAATTTTGTGCGGGGATTTTTTATAACCTATATAAGCTGAAAGCCTAAGGCATAAAGCCGAAAGCTATTTAAATTTTAAAGCTTTAAGCCTTCAGCTTTTCGCTTTAAGCTAAATAAAACCATGAACGAAAGCACCGAAGTGATCCAGGAATTACTGGAAAGTATTGGATTAGATAATGATTACAGAACAGAAGCGCTTACCCTGCTTGAAAAAGGCGAATCACGATACTTACGCGATTTAAAGTTAAATTTTACAAGTACACTTACATCGGCTCATTTAGCAGCTAAAGAGTGCGCCCTGTTAGGACTGAGTACTGCTGTTAACAACAATAACAAACCGCTTACCGTATTTTTCACTAAATATGCTGAAGAGCAGGGCGCTGATGCTGCCGAGATAGCCGAAGCCGTTGGTTGTGCTTCATTGCTGGCCTCCAATAATGTGTTCTACAGGTTCAGGCATTTTACCCAGAAAGAAAAATATACTCAGATACCTGCCCGTATACGGATGCAGTTGATGATGAAACCGGTAACAGGTAAAGAGTTTTTTGAATTAATGAGCCTTGCCATCTCGGCGGTTAATGGTTGCGAAATGTGCGTTAATGCACATGAGGACTCATTGATAAAATTAGCAACTACCGAAGAGCGGATTTTTGATGCCGTTCGTATTGCATCACTGGTTACCTCAACCGGCAAGATTATTTTTTAGTACCAGAAAGTAAGTTTTAGAAAAAAAAAGACATGAAAATCGTAAATTTTTACAAATTTCATGTCTTTTTCACAAATTGTAGTTTATTACTGAATTTAATTTGCGTTTCTTAATTAAAAACTTCTAAATTTATACCTAAGATTAAACAGGCCCTGGCTTTGCAATAATTTTTATTGTAAGCATTAAAGCCCTCGGGGTAAGTACTAAAATTTTAATTGTTAATTTTTTTTGGGGAAAGCCGTTCCAGGTAATAGTGGAACGGCTTTTATCATTTTAATGCACGTCAACTGGTACTTTAGCATTCTTTTTGAACGGCTGCAAATACAGTAACGGTATAGAAAATAACATGATCAAACCTGATACCCAGTAAGCATCATCATAAGTTAATAACATTGCCTGTCTGGTAACAGCACCTTCTACGGCTCCATATGCCATTTGCGTGGCATCAATTAAGGAGTGTCCTTTAGCCATGAAGCCATGCAGATACGCGTTAAAGCGATCAACAAAAGCCGGATTGGTTGACGTAACATTTGTTAAAAGGTTATTACGGTGCACTCCCTGGCGTATATGGATAAGTGTGGTAAGGGTGGCAATACCAAATGATCCGCCTAATTGACGCATCATGTTATTTAGGCCGGTTCCCTGTCCTATTTCAGCTCCTTTTAAGTCGGCAATAGCCAATGTGGTTAAAGGAACAAATAATAAAGCCATACCCACACCGCGTATTACCAGAGGTATAAAGAAGTTACCCGGTCCTACGGCTAAAGTTGAATTACTTAGCATGGTGGTAAATACAAAGAACAGGAACATCCCCGCGGTTGCCATAAACTGAGCCGGGATGTTTTTATTGAGCATTTTACCTATAAATGGCATCATGATAATGGTACATAGCCCACCAGGAAACAGGATCTCGCCCGTTTGTTGCGCGGTAAAGCCGAGCAGGTTCTGGCAAAACACAGGGAATACAAACGTAGACCCATAAAGCCCAAAGCCGAGCACAAAGGAGGTAACCATACCCACCGCAAAACTACGGTGCCTCATGATGGCAAAGTTCACTATGGGGTAGTCAATACTTGTTTCGCGCCATACAAACAGGATTAAAGCTAATACAGCAGCTACACTGAGTACGGTTATATAAGTTGTAGCAAACCAATCTTCCGTTTCACCTTTTTCAAGAATGGTTTGTAAGCTGCCCACTGAAATAGCCAGCAGCAGAATGCCCCACCAGTCTACAGGTTTTCCTTTCGCGTCCTTAGGTGTTTCGCGCACAAAGGTGTAGGCAAAAAATGCCGCCAATGCGCCCACCGGAATGTTTACATAAAATATCCATCTCCATGAAGAGTGGTCAGTAATGTATCCACCAATAGTAGGTCCTACAGTAGGCCCTACTACCGCACCTAAACCAAACAATGCGGTAGCCGTGCCTATTTCCTCACGCGGCCAGGTTTCAATCAATATGGCCTGTGAGGTTGATATTAAACCACCACCAGCTATGCCCTGCAATATTCTGAATGCAACCAGCTCACTAAGACTGGTAGCGTTACCACATAAAAAAGAAGCAATGGTAAATACAATAATAGATGTTATAAAGTAGTTTTTGCGCCCGAAACGGCTTCCCAGCCAACCTGACATAGGAAGCACAATTACGTTTGCCACAGCATAACCGGTAACTACCCAGGCCGCATCTTCCAGCGTAGCGCCAAGGTTACCCTGTATATCGGGCAGCGATACGTTCACGATTGTGGTATCAATAAGCTCCAGTAATGAAGCTATGATAACCGTGATCGTGATGATCCATTTTTTAAAGCCTGTTTCAGCCATGTTATTTATCCTTTAATTACAGAAACCTTTACGCTCATTCCCGGGCGTAATTTATCCAACACCTCTTTACTGGCGTTTAATTTAATTTTAACAGGTACACGTTGTACAACCTTTACAAAGTTTCCGGTTGCATTATCCGGTGGCAATAAAGAGAATTTAGCACCTGTGGCAGGCGAAAAGTTAAAAACAACTCCTTCAACCTTTAGATCAGGAAAAGCATCAACTTCGATCTCCACCTTCTGACCGCTTTTCATATCGGTAAGCTGGGTTTCCTTAAAGTTGGCGGTTACATACAGGCTGTTATCATTAATAATTGAAAACAGTGTTTGCCCTGCTTGTACAAGCTGACCCAATTGAATGCTCTTTTTAGATGTTAAACCAGCCGAAGGCGCTTTAATAGTAGTATAGGTTAATTGCAGTTTTGCAAAATCAACATCAACCTGTCTTTGTGATACACCTGTGTGGGTAACCTGTAACTGGCTGCGTGATGTGCCTATTTGTTCCTCTGCTGCCTTGTAAGAGTCTTGTGAGGCTTTCAAGGTAGCTTGTGCTACTACAAGATCAGATTTAGCCTGGTCAAATTGTTGCTGAGTTACAGAACCATCCTTTACCAGATTAGCATAACGATCATAATCTTTTTTAACCTTATCCAAACGTGCTGCATTTGATACAACCTCTGCTCTTGCACTTGCTGAATTTGCCGCGGTAGCAAAAATTTGAGATTGATTTACGTTGATACCTGCACTTGCACCAACCTGTGCAGCCTGAGCTTGCTCCAGTTTAACTTTATAGTCGCGATCATCAATTTTAACCAATATCTGGTTTGCATTTACATGCGTATTTTCTTCAAAGTAAATAGAGTCAACATAACCGCCAACGCGGGCAACAACCGGGCTTATATCGCCGTCAATCTGCGCGTCGTCTGTATCAATGTGTTTTCCGTAGTATATATACTCTTTGATCCCGAAAATAATACCACCAACAAGTAATACGCCTAATATAATTGGAATTACTTTATTCGGTTTCTTTTTGGGTTCTTGTTCCTGTGTTTCGTGTGCCTTTGCCATTTTATATGTTATTGATTGGTTTAGTATTATTTGTTGATTTTTCCTGTTGATTTTAATAATGTGTAGTATGCAAGCCCTGCATCAGCCTTGGCCAGTTCCAGATTGATCTGTGCCTGGTAAAGCAATGTTTCGGCATCAGCGCGATCTGTGGCTGATGATATATTGCTTTTATATTTCGATTCTAAAATTTTATTGTTCTCGCCGGCTTGCTCAATAGCTACCTGTAAAAGCTTGATCTTGTGCAGGGCCGATGTATAGTCCTGATAGTTCTGGTTCACTTCATCTTTGATACGGTCAACAGTGATGCCTTTATTAATAACTGTTTGCTCGCGCTGTATTTTAGCTTCGGTAACCTTGTTTTTATTGGTCCATAATGTACCAAAGTTCCATGACAGGGTTAAGCCTCCAGTTAAGGGAGTAATGTAATTGCCATTTTTAGGTAGCGGGTTGATGTTGGCATCAACATAATATCCGGCAACTGATGCTACCAGTGTTGGCGATACATTAGCCTTGATGCTTTTGATGTTGGTTTCAGCAACTTTGGTACGCAAATCATACTGCTGTAATTCTGGTCTACTTGCCATAGCGGTATCAAGGTAATTGCTTAATGGGTCAATCTGCCTGTCGGCTTCTGTTATTTGCGCAATATTCAGTTGAGTGCCTTCAGGCAAACCCAACAAAACATTCAGATTGTAATTGGTAATGCGACGATTGGTTTCCAGATCTACACCGTTAATCTCAATGTTTGATCTTTGAAGTTGGAAACGTAATACATCATTTTTGGTTACCAGTCCCTGGCTAAAAAAGCGTTGTGCCTGTTTTATTTGAGCATCAACAGTGGTTAAGTTTTGTTCAACTACCTTTTTGCTTTGCAATACCTTGTACAAGCTATAATACGCGCTGATAATATCATAAGTGATCTGATCCTTATCATTATTAATATCCAAACGGGCAACCTGGGTTAACAGATCGGTTGACTGGCGGGCATATTTTAGTTTATTACCTTCAAAAATAGTTTGGTTTAAGGTAAGTATACCCAGGTAAGCATCAGCTCTGTTTGGTAAACTAAAGCTTTCGGCACCTAAAGCGAGCCTGTTAGCCGGAATTTCGGCGTGGGTGTAACCATAGCTTATTTTACCGGTTGGTAATGATTGGTCCTTAGCTTGATTATACTGAGAAACAGCCTGGTCAACTTTTGATTGAGAAAGTTTTAAAGTTTTGCTGTTGTCTAAACCTAGCTTTATGGCTTCATCTAAAGTAATGGTTCTGTCTTGTGCATTTGCGTTTTCCACAAATAACACACCTGTTATTACCAGCGTAATAGTATAAAGGCAGAAACGGTGTACTGTATTTAACAGTGTAAGGTGATTGGGTTTTTTATTTCGAGTTGTCATTTTCTTTAACTAAGTACGCTTTTAAGAGGTTTTTTAAATATGTTTTTATACGAGGTTTAAATTTTTCCTCCAGTATTTTTTCGTCATGCATGTCATATCCTAGTAAGGCTGATGACATGAGAGGAGTATTAAGGATAAAGTTTTTGGTGCCGTAAAGTGTGGCTACTACCATTTGCATATCAGTATCTTTATTAAACTCACCGTTGTTTATCCCTTCCTGTAATATTTTTACCAGCTCTGATGTGCTCTTCATTAGGATGCTACGTATCTTATCGGCCAGTTCTGTGCGGCGGTTCATGGTCAGTTCCTGGTATAATAATTTCTGAAAACAGTTATTAATTACTACACGGTCGCCATATATTTCAATATACGATTCTATTTTCTCCCAAGAGCTAATATTTTCGTCACTGCCCAGAATTTGTAATATATTTTGAAAATAGGTGATCTTACGTTCGATAACAGCAAGAAACAATCCTTCTTTTGAACCGAAATAGTAATTAAGCATGGCCATGTTTACGCCGGCTTCGCCCGAGATCAGACGGGTAGAAGCTCCATCAAAACCCATCTCTGAAAATACGCGCTCGGCAACATCCAGGATATGGTCTTTTTTATCTATTTTATCTTTGTCCATTTTTTTAACGGCACAAAATTAATCAAACGATTGATTAATGCAAAGTGATCTGCGGTAAAAGGTTAATCGCCCGATTAAGATTACTGACGAATGACAGAATTGTTTTAGTCAAGATATGAAATTTTATTCATTTCATAATCAACATAATGTTATATTATTGATACAGAAATAAGATATATCCATCTTTCGAATATATTTGTCGCCATGAAACGGATCAACCTCATTACAATCTTTTTATACCTTTCTACATTTGCAATTGCACAAACCTCGCCACCGGCCGATCTGGGTAGCATTCAGCAAAATTTCAAGAAACTGAATACACTTGGCAGTGTACTATATATTGCTGCGCATCCCGATGATGAAAATACCCGCTTGCTGGCCTATCTGGCACAGGAAAAACATTATCGTACAGGCTATCTTTCAGTTACTCGCGGTGATGGAGGGCAAAACCTGATAGGTAATGAGCAAAGCGAACTTTTAGGGTTGATACGTACACAAGAGTTATTGGCCGCACGAAAAGTGGATGGTGCCGAACAGTTTTTTACCCGGGCAAATGACTTTGGATTTTCAAAGGGCCCTGAAGAAACCCTGAAAATATGGGACAAGGAAAAAGTATTGGGCGATATGGTTTGGGTGATCCGCAAATTCAGACCTGATGTAATGATATGCCGTTTCCCAACCACCGGCGAAGGAGGTCACGGGCACCATACCTCATCGGCTATATTAGCGCAGGAGGCATTTACAGCGGCAGCTGACCCTAAGCGTTATCCTGAACAATTAAAATATGTACAGCCATGGCAGGCCAAACGGTTGCTGTGGAATACTTTTAGCTTTGGCAGTGTTAATACTACCGCAGCCGATCAGTTTAAAATTAATGTTGGTGTTTACAATCCGGTTTTGGGCAAAGGTTATGGCGAAATAGCTGCCGAAAGCCGCAGTAATCATAAAACACAAGGCTTTGGGTCGGCCAAACAACGGGGCGAATTTTATGAATATTTTAAAACCATTTTGGGCGATGCCCCGCAAAACGACCTGATGGATGGTGTTAATACCACTTGGAAAAGAGTAAAGGATGGCGAAGCTATTGGGGCTACGCTGGGGATTATTAGCCGAGATTTTAACGCCGAAGCCCCCGAAAAATCGGTGCCCGCATTGGTTCAGTTACTTGGTCATGTTGATAAGATATCAGATGTTTACTGGCGTACACAAAAAACAAAAGAGCTGAGTGATCTGATAGCTGCATGTGCAGGTTTATGGTTTGAGGCTTATACTGCTGAGCCAACATATGCGCTGGGAGATCAGATGAATCTTCGATCGCAAGTGATAAGTCGTTATAATTTGAAGATACACTTAAAGGGTGAGACTGTATTGCAACATGCGGACAATGTAAGCTACAATGCAGATTCCTTTATAGCTCCTTTAGCTGAATATGCGTTATCGGTTAAAGACCAAATTATTCCGGCAAATGAGCTCCAAACATTGAATGATAACTGTATTGCCGGTGCAATATCACAACCTTACTGGTTAGGATCACCACACCCAATTGGTACTTATAATATTGCCAATGAGGGCAGTGTCGGTAATCCCGAAAATCCAGATCTGCCCAAAGTTGATTTTGAGTTTATCATTGAGGGCAGACCGGTTCATTTTGAACGTCGATTATTCTATAAATATGTTGACCCGGTTAGGGGCGAGGTTTATCAGCCGATTGAGATTACGCCGCCGGTTACTGCCAATATTGAAAATCAGGATTACATTTTTGATTCACAACAACCACAGGTGGTTCAGGTAAAATTAAAAAGTTTTACTAAGGCCAATGGAAGCATCAGTATAAAACCTGTTAATGGTTGGAAGATAAGCCCTGAAAAAATTGATTTTGCTGATAAAAATAAAAACGACGAATGGACGGTAGCTTTTACCGTAGCACCAACAGAAAGTAAGCCAGGTACCAACAATTTGCAGGTTGTTGTAACAGCAAACGACAAGCCATTTTCCCTGGCATTGCGCCGGATAAGATATGATCACGTACCAGCTATCACGCTGTTTCCACAGGCCGAGGCCAAGCTAGTGAACCTCAATCTGAAAATTGCCGGCAAAAAATTAGGATACATCACCGGAGCCGGCGACCTGATGCCAGAGGCCCTGCGTCAGGTTGGGTATGATGTACATGTATTGTCTGAAAGCGACATCATGAACACCGATCTTACTACATACGATGCCATTATTACCGGGGTGCGGGCCTATAATGTAAATGAACGCCTGGCCTATGAGCAATCGCGGTTGATGGATTATGTGAAAAATGGCGGTAACCTGGTGGTTCAGTATAATAATAACTCTGGGCTGGTGGTAAAACAAATAGGTCCTTACCCATTCAGGGTGGTTAATGAAAGGGTTACTAATGAGGAGGCAGAGGTCACCGTTTTAGATAAACAAAACGCAGTGCTAAACTACCCCAATAAAATTACGCAGGATGACTTTAAGGGCTGGATACAGGAGCGTGGCCTTTATTTTGTAAGCGACATAGACCCGCAGTATAAGACCATTTTTCAGATGAATGATAAAGATGAAGCGCCGCTAAATGGATCACTTATAGTGGCAGATTATGGCAAGGGCCGCTTTGTTTATACTTCATTGGCTTTCTTTAGAGAGTTGCCGGCCGGTGTGCCGGGAGCTTACCGTTTGTTTGTTAATTTGTTGAGCAAGCCTAAAAAGTAACAGTTTAAGTACAACAATTAGTTTTTTTGGTAAAAATCAATTAATCACCTATTTTTGTCCCTGTTATAAAAACAGTAATATGAAACATCACGAAGAAGAAGAAAAAAGCTTAGATTTTGTATTTTACCTGGTAGGGTTAGTATCTGGCCTTTTTGTGGGTGCAATAATTGATAGAGGATTTACCTGGATACCAGTTGGCGGTGTTTTGGGCTTATTAACCGCCGGTTTCTTTGTGACTGTTTTGGTTAAAGGCCGCGGTGAAAAGGCGTGATCCCGATCTACCATCATTTATAAGTAATTGGAACCAGTTTTACGGCATTGTAGCTGCATGGCTGGTTTTTTTAATTTTGTTATTTTGGCTCATTACAAAATTTTTTGAATGAGTTTAATTGATTGGATAGTTTTAGGTTCTACCATATTTGCCATCGTGCTTTACGGAATATGGAAAAGCGGTAGCAATAAAAACATTGATCAGTTTTTAATGGGTAACCGCTCATTACCCTGGTATCACGTAGGGCTTTCGGTTATGGCGACCCAGGCCAGTGCCATTACATTTCTTTCCGCACCCGGTCAGGCTTATTCAGATGGGATGCGTTTTGTGCAGTTTTACTTTGGTTTACCCTTAGCCATGATTGTGCTGTGTATCACTTTTGTGCCTATATTTCATCGGCTTAAAGTATTTACGGCCTATGAATTTCTGGAACAGCGGTTTGATCTGAAAACCCGGGCGCTTACTTCCTTTTTGTTCCTGGTACAGCGTGGACTTTCAACCGGGGTAACTATTTACGCACCATCCATCATTCTATCAACCATACTCAATATCAATACAGCTTATACTACACTATTTATTGGTGGTCTGGTTATATTTTATACGGTTTATGGTGGTAGTAAGGCAGTGTCATATACCCAATTGTTGCAAATGAGCATTATTTTTCTGGGGATGTTTCTGGCTGGTATACTAGTGGTAAACTTGCTGCCATCAGGAGTGGGCTTTACCAATGCACTGAAAATGGCCGGTAAACTGGGCCGCATGAATGTTATCGACTGGAAGTTTGATCCTAATAACCGCTATACCATATGGAGCGGACTTATTGGCGGATTCTTTTTACAACTATCATACTTTGGTACCGATCAAAGCCAGGTAGGGCGATACTTAACAGGCAGCTCGGTAGGGCAAAGCAGGTTGGGGCTTATCATGAATGGATTGATAAAAATACCTATGCAGTTTTTGATTCTGCTTATAGGTGTGCTGGTTTTTGCCTTTTACCAGTTTAACAGGCCGCCCATGTTTTTTAATCAGTACGAGGTAAATAAAATAAAACAAAGCAATTACGCTACCCAGTACAATCATTTTGATCAGCAATATATACAGGCCTTTGAACAGAAAAAAGCAAAGGCTAATAACCTGATCAAAGCTATCGATAGTAAGGATAAAAATCAGATAGATCAGGCCCAGAACGCGCTTAAACTGGCCGATTTACAGTCGCGCCATATACGACAGAACGCTATTGCCCTGATGAAAAAAAACAGTGCCGGTGCCGATAGCAATGATACCAATTATGTGTTCCTTACTTTTGTTACTCAATATTTACCCAAAGGACTTATCGGGTTGCTTATCGCTATTATTTTCCTGGCTTCAATGGGTTCAACAGCCAGCGCTTTGAATTCCCTGGCATCAACCAGCGTTATTGATATTTATAAACGGATCATTAACCCAGGGGCATCAGAACAGAATTACCTTAATGCCTCACGATTGGCTACCATATTTTGGGGGGTAATCTGTATTGGTATGGCGCTTTATGCCAGCAGGATAGGGAATTTGTTAGAGGCAGTTAACCAATTGGGGTCCTACATTTACGGAACTATTTTAGGAGTGTTCATTGTGGCCTTTTACTTTAAAAAAATACAGGGTAATGCTGTGTTTATTGCCGCCATTATAACAGAGATAGTTATTTGTATTTTCGGCTATTTTGATGTGATCGCCTATTTGTGGCTTAATGCAATAGGTTGCATATTGCTAATTATACTGGCCTACCTGCTCAATAAGTTCATTCCACAAAAAAGCCCGGCTGTGGAACCGGGCCTGTAATATCGTTTAACTATTTTATCTGGTGGTTAATCTTTAGCATGATTCAACGCTTCGAGGTTAAGCCTCAAGTATTCATCATCATTACTTTCTTTTGAAAGCTCGATACCGGCCTCAGCGGCAGCTATGGCACCTGCTTTATCGCCCTTTTTTAGCAACAAGTGCGATTCCCATAGTTTAAACCAGGGTTTCTTAGGCTCTTCTTTCTCTGCCTCAGCTACCCAACCTAAAGCTTTATCAACATCTTTATCGTTTTCATAGTAATATTGTATGGCATTAAGATAGTAAGGCTTGCGTTCGCCTTTCATCAGCTCATCAATATTTGCCATGATCTTAGCGTCGTCTGTTGTTTCCATATGAATCATAACTGCTGTGTGGTCCCATACCAGATACAAATCTGTTGACTTGGTTGTTGAGTTGGAAAAAGCGATGGTAAAGGTTTCCCGCTTTTCGGTTACTCTTTTAGATTTAACGGTGAACCGTAAAAGATCATCGGCTTGTTTATAGCTATAAGCTCCCCATTGTTTAACGGTTTTGTTGAGTATAATGGTCCAGTCAGTTTTGTCAGGAATACTAAAAAGGGAATAAGTACCAGCAGGTACCGGATGGCCTTCAATAATAACATTTTCTGTAAAACTAATGGTAGTTGCAGCATTAGCGCCTGTTCTCCATACTTCACCATAAGGGTTTATACCACCAAACATTCTGCGCCCCTTAACATTGGGCCTTGAATAAGTAATGGAGATCTTACCCAGGCCAAAATCCTGGATAATGGTTTGTGTTGAACTATTTTCAGGAATGCGGGGTACCCCTTGTGCGTTGCTTTTATAGCATAGGCATGCCAATAGCATGGTAGCTAAAAATAAGTAAATCTTTCTCATGTTATGTTTTCGATACTAAGATACCAAATGTTTTTAATCGGGAAATATTGTATTGGAGCAATAATTTTTGTAAAAGTTTAACCATGTCTAGGTAGAACGTTATTTGTCACCATTAAATTACAGTTAAAATTAAAAAGTGATGATTTGCCAGGGCTTGTTACCTTTGCAGTTATGATTGATGTTATACTAAACAAAGGTAAAGAAAAGGCTGTTTTGCAAAAGCATCCATGGGTGTTTTCGGGCGCTATTGAAAAAGTTAAAGGCAAACCGGCTAATGGCGATGTGGTGCGCCTGCTAAATGCCAAAGGTGATTTTATGGCCTATGGTTTTTATAACGATCAATCAAGGGTAGCGTTACGACTTTTGGAATGGAACGAGAGCGTTGAAATTAACGACGACTGGTTCCGCAATAAATTGGCCATCGCGGTTAAAAGCCGGGCGAACGTACTGGAGAACGGAACCAATACCTGCCGGCTGGTTTTCAGTGAATCGGACTACCTGCCTGGTTTAATTGTTGATAAATATGCAGGCCATCTGGCGGTACAGGTACTTACATCGGGCATGGAACGGATGATGCCTGTAATTATTGACGAACTACAAAAACTGTTAAACCCCGAAAGCATATCTGATAAAAGCGATACTGCATCACGTGCACATGAGGGTATGGCAGAAACTGAAAATAAAGTATTGGCAGGAAATCCCCCACCCGAGATAGTAGAAGTGCTGGAGAATAATATTGTTTACGGCATCAATATAACCGAAGGCCAAAAATCAGGTTTTTATTGCGACCAGCGTGATAACCGGCATATATTGGCATCATATGTTCAAGGAAAAAAGGTGCTGGATTGCTTTTGTTATACGGGTGGCTTTACGCTGAACAGCCTTAAAAATGGCGCTGCATCGGTAACCAGTGTGGATAGCTCGGCGCTGGCTATTGAAACTTTGAAGGAAAACATTCTGCTTAATAAACTGGATACTGGCAAACATACCGCCATAAAATCTGATGTTAACGTACAGTTGCGTAAATTCAGAGACGATGGCGAAAAGTTTGATGTTATTGTACTTGATCCGCCTAAGTACGCCCCTTCACGATCAGCGCTTACGCGGGCCTCAAGAGCTTATAAGGATCTGAACCGTTTAGGGATGCTTTTATTGAACGAAGGCGGATTGCTGGCTACTTATTCCTGTTCGGGCGCTATGGATATGGAAACTTTTAAACAGGTAATTGCCTGGGCCGCGCTTGATGCCGGTAAGCAGGTTCAATTTATTTATCAGTTCCACCAGCCTGAAGATCACCCGGTACGGGCCTCCTTTCCTGAAGGGGAGTATTTGAAGGGATTGCTTTGCAGGGTATTTTAGAGAGAACAAGGATAAAGAACTCTGGGATAAAAGACAAAAGGCACCTTGTCATCCTGAGCGATAGCGAAGGATCTATTAGTGAACCATGCATTCTGCGAATAGATGCTGAGATGCATCGGTAAAACCGGACAGTAAGATTTGCTTAAATTAGCAAAACGGATGCAAGGAAAAAAGTTGGATAAGCCACGTAGGAAATACGATGCTGAATTTAAGATGGACGTTTTAAAAATG